>NZ_BLPI01000001.1:1177500-1520000 GCF_019649015.1 Agarivorans litoreus
CGTTATCAATTATCTGAGACTCTATGAACGGGATTAACCGTTCCTTTTTGCCAAAGGCATCTTTTAAATTGGCTTTCACAACCAAAACATCATTAGAGCCTGTTTCCATTAAATCGGTCACATGCCCGAAGTTATAGCCGCCGCGATTAACCACTTGCATGCCCATTAGGTCACGCCAGTAATATTCATCTTCTGCAAGCTCCGGTAGAACTTCCGGCAAAGCCGCAATATCCATTCCGGTTAAACTCTGTGCTTGTTCTCTTACATCGTAGCCCTCAAGCTTAACGATGAAAGATTTGCTGTGTCGCCGCCATTCTGTCACTTCAATTGAAGTATATTCGCCAGAACGACCTATCAACCAAGGTTGATAGTTAAATACAGCTTCTGCATCTTCAGTGAATGAGTTAACTTTTAGCCATCCTTTAATACCGTAAACGGCACCGAGGCGACCCAGTACGATGGGCTGTTCTTTATTGCTCATCTTAACTCCACTAAAAAGGCTAAATTAAGCTGCTTTTGAATCTTTGATTAGCTTAGCTACACGGTTAGAAACCGCAGCGCCTTGGCCAACCCAGTGATCAATGCGGTCTTGTTCCAAGCGAATACGCTCTTCTTGACCTTTTGCGATCGGATTGAAAAAACCTAATTTTTCAATGAAGCGACCGTCACGTGAATTACGGCTATCAGTAACAACTACTTGATAGAATGGACGCTTCTTAGCGCCGCCACGTTGCAAACGAATGGTAACCATATCGTCCTCATACTAGTTAAAAAATTTAAGGTCCCAAAATGGGATCCCCGCTAATTGAAGCCGCGGAATTGTACTCCTTTTTTGCTTAATTGCAAGCTATAACCCGCTTTGGCGAGCATCTAAATGGCTAGTGCTTATCGGCGCTAAATGGCCAATATTTTCAATGCTTGTTTTTACTGCTAAAAAAGCTAAGTGACTCAAGCTACTAACGCACGCTTTGACTTAGCTGCAAGCTTCTACCAACATAGACGCTTAACTATATTAATCATTAGGGGCTGTATATCTTTCGCGGTTAAATTTTGTTCGTGAAAAAATCGTTTTAAGCGCGGCAAGGCTGTGTAGCCTAGCATTCTAGGTAAATACGCCTTAACAAAGCATAAAACGATTTTAGCCGAAACCTTCGGGCAGCGTTTGAAGCTTATTTCTACTGCGTTATCAGCTTCTCATGTAGGCTAACTACACATTTAAGCTTCTGCCTTGTATAAATAAGCCACAAGTTGCTGCAAAAATCAGCTCGAAAGATAAACAGCCCCGAGGCCATTTGTTTATGAAGTACCAATGGATATTGTTTGATGCCGATGAGACCTTGTTTCATTTTGACGCCTTTGCCGGCTTACAGTTAATGTTCTCTCGCTATGGGGTTAAATTTGAGCAACAAGACTATCAACATTACCAAACCCGCAACCGGCCCTTGTGGGAAGCCTATCAAGCCGGCCAGGTGAATGCAGAGCAGCTTCAACAGCAACGCTTTGAGTATTGGGCTAAGCAGCTTGAACAACACCCGCAAGCGCTCAATGACGCCTTCCTAGAGGCAATGGCAGATATATGCAGCCTATTACCTGGCGCTAAAGACTTGCTAGATGCACTTAAGAGCAAAGTGAAGATGGGCATTATTACCAACGGCTTTACCGCGCTACAAGAAATCCGTTTAGAACGCACCGGTTTGAGCGGCTATTTCTCACCTTTGGTTATCTCTGAGCAAGTGGGCGTTGCAAAACCGCATAAAGATATATTTGAGCATGCCTTTGCTCAAATGCAGCAACCAGAGAAACATCGGGTATTAATGGTGGGAGATAATCCACATTCAGATATACAAGGTGGTATTAATGCGGGGATTAGAACTTGCTGGTTAAATCGCCACGGACAAGAAAGGCCTGAGGGAATAGAGCCGCACTATGAGGTGAGTTCGCTTAAGCAACTGCAAACCCTGTTAGAAGCCACTTAGTTTGAGTTAATCCCAAAAAGTCGAAAGGGGCATTGCCCTTCAGCTTATGCCCCTTTCTAGTGTATGAACCTTTGCCTTTTTTCGGCCGTTCAACTTTTGCTTTAAATAACTGGCTGGTAACCAGCGCTTTAATTGCATTGTCGTTAATTTGCCCACGACCGTGCTCATGCGCTAACAACTTAGCGCCTTTTTTCTTAGCCATAATCTTTCTCTCATTTGCCCAGCAGCTCCAATAGCCACTTGGGGTGGCTAGTGTAAACCAAGTTAAGCCAAATACACACTGTATATTTTTCAAACTCTGCAAATAAGCAGCAAGCTTTAGTATAGGATGAAATGAGCAATCAATGTTTTAGCAAAATAGTGACAAAATTAGAGCTAATCAAAGCCAAGAATAAAGCCAATATCTGAACAGAATCACTTTATATGTTTTCGCTTCGCCAACTAATGCTTTAGATCTACAAACAAGCAACCACAGATAGAACTTAACTGCTAAAAAAAACCTAGCCTTGGCTTCAATACCACTCGCTTAAGAGCGAGTGGTATTGAAGCACAAAGCTCACTTTTTAAATCTGTTAACAGCTCTAGTTTAAAACATCCAATTGCACTTGATAGTTACAAGCGCCACCCTCTAGATCTAATCTATAACGGTCTTCCTTGTATTCAACCGCATCAATATCATTCCAGTTAATGATACTAATACTTGGTGTTGCAGGCACTATTGAGGTGATTTTTAAGTTACCCGCAATAATTGAACCGTCGGCTTGTACAATCGGCTCTTCCGGCAGGTTAATTTGCCAAATAGTAGAAACCGTGTCGGCTACAAGACATTGGTCAGTGACCATAACTTGATCGGCACTAAATCGAATCTCACGCTGCCACGAGGTAATTGAATCATAGGCGGGATAAACGCCAGTTAGATCCATGTTGATGGTAGTAACATCACCATTAACCTGATGAGTCATACTGCCCTCGGTACCGCGCTTCTGCGGAATGATTTCTCCAGCCTCTTCAAAACGTAGGATGTTGTGCTGATCACTAAGTTGATGAATCCCACTGTGTGACCAAATATTTTGGGTTACCGCTAAAAACTCATTTTTAAACAAGGTGAATGAGCCTTGGTCCTGATGAGCATGCGATTCATCGTAAATACCCGCTACGGCAGATAACCAGCTTGCATCGGCATCCCAAGAAGAACGCACAAACAGGTGACCAGCGCTAGAAGAGTAATACAGCAAATCACTTGGCACTATTTGATTTAGCTCTTGTTGCAACAAAGTAGTATGCAGGTTGAAACCATAGCGCATCGGGTTAACTGAATTATTAGCTAACCACCAACTGCCTCGCTTCGCTGCGTCACTGCCAATATTTAACGATGCAGCCCGCTGTATTAAGCTTTCGTGATAATCAAACAATACCGGCAAAGATACCCGAGATTGGTCGCCAATTGGCGCAAAATGCGTTAAGTCTGGAGTAGTAGCGTGGATCCAGTAATCGATGGTTTGTTTTGTATGCAAAGACTCAAGTGATAGGTCTTCGCCGGTAGAGTCTCGCCAAATGATGTACAGCTCAAATAGCTTACCCTGAGCTACTCCATAGCCAGTCCCCTCACGGCTACCACCACCAGCAAACTGCGCATAATACTCCACTAGCTTTGGCAGTTTGTCATCTCTGAGTAGATTGAGCCAAACTTCGTTTTCGTCCACTAAACCCCAAGTCATGGTGGCTTTTAAGAAACTGAAGTGATAATTGTTGCCAGGATTAGTGGTTGCCCAGCCGCTCCAAGGGAAACGATTACCGCCCCACTGTGCATCTGCATGGTTCCACACATTCCAAATGGCCTGTTCAGCGTAGTTTTTCCAACGCGTTTTTTGGCTATCGCTAAGTAAGTCATAACCATAGTCGTAAACGTAAGCCAGCTCAGAGATAAAGTCACCTACATGAAGATAAGAATCTTTGCTTGTTATTGGCTTTTGGTTAGCTGCAATTAGAGCTTCTGCTTCAACAACTTGCTTTTCTACATCTTCAATCGCCAACTCAATGTATTTTTTATCTTGAGTCAGGTAATACATATAAACCGCATCGGTAGGCGAGAACCCATACCCAGGGCTGCCAGCAACCGCTTGGTCGACCCAACTTGCAAAGCGGCTATAATCCTGCCCGGCAAAACGTAAGTGTTCTATCGATGCCAGAGACAATTTGTGATTAGTGGCGGTAGGGGCCAATACTTCAACTTGAATATCTGCTTGCTGGTCCTGCCAGCTGGCAGTGCAAATGGCTTGGCCAACTTGATTGGTGACTAGAAGCTGTTGAGCATCTACTGATACTACACTGCTATCGCAAGCCCACTGCACATCGCTTAGTGACGCTTTCACAGAGCCATCACTGTAGCTGGCGTTAACTTGTAAGCTTTGCTTCGATGCTAAAGGAATATCAATGGGTCCTGCAGGGTTAATGCTAATACTGCTTAAGGTAGCGGGCGCAGACACTACGACCTCAAGATCAGCACTCAGGTTTTGCCAAGTAACGCTGCACGTGGCTTGTCCAACTTGTTCGGCGGTAAGCTGCTGAGCATTAATGCTCACCACATTGCTATCGCAAAGCCACTGCACATCACTGCTCACAACTTGTTGAGAGCCGTCATTAAAACTGGCGATAACTTCTAAAGCTTGTTGATCGTTAAGCGTTAGAGCAACCGGACTTACTGGGGAAATAGTAAGGCTTTCAGCAATAATCTCATCAGAGCGAACCGTAAAATCCACTACCAAACTCAATGATGACCAAGCAAGGCTACAGTTTGCTTCACCTTCTGAATTTGCTGTCACATAACTAGATTCACTAATGCTTACTGCTTCAGAGTTACATTGCCAGTTAAGCTTGAATGGGGTGAGGTTTCGAGTAACACCATTGTCGTAAACTAGGTCCAATTCCAATTGGCTATTGGAGCCCTCGGATAAGGTTGTATCACCAGCTCTTAACACGATCGCTTTAGCAGATACCGCAGGCGCTTTATCGGGAGTAGCCTCTTGCCCAGAGGGCTCGCCTCCGCCACTCCCACACCCCAATAGCAACAGTGGTGAGCAAGCGAACACGGCTAACTTTACCCAACGTGCCATTGGCTTGCCTACTTTAAATATCATATTACTTCCCTGTTTACTTTTTATAACTAAGCTGATGTCAAAAGTTGAAGCCTATTTTGGGGCCCAAAATATTGAATGAATGCTAACAGTAACTAAAACTCTAGAGACCAAGCCTTTTTGCCTTCCCATAGCAACATTAAGCCCTTCAAACATTAATCGTTGATAAAAACAAAATATTAAAAAACACTCTGTTGCTACCGAACGATAGACGGAACTTTTATCGTAAAACTTTCAGATGAACTGATAACTATTAGTGAGCACTAAAATACATGCTAGCCACTAATATCGAGGTGAACAGGGATGATATGAGAGATAAGTCAATAGCGCAAACCAAAGGTTTACGCCAGTGATGAAAATTTGATCTTGGTTATACCATAGCATCTATTGCAGCTTGCGCTAGAGCAGCATCGTCTTGCTCACTCATGCCGCTAATACCAATGGCGCCAATCACATTACCATCTTGGTAAATCGGCACCCCACCCTGAATACCGGTAAAACGAGGATCCGTCCAATACCCCATGTCTTTACCCGTTTCTTTTGCCCAAGCCGCTAAGTTGGCTGTAGGCTGGCGATCACGCGCTGCGGTATACGCTTTGTTCTGAGCTAGTACTGCTGCATGAAAAGCCACATTGTTCATTCGAGAAAAGCTCACTAACTCGCCGTGAGCATCAACCACTGCAACAGCAATGCTCACTTGTTTTTCGTCGGCTAAACGTAAGGCTTGCACATTTAAGGCACTGGCGAATTCAAAGGTAATATCCATAAATAATCTCAAAAGTGATAGTTAAGTTATTCCAGAGTCTAGAAAGATTAGCGCTTAAAGCCAACGCTTAGGGCGCAAGTTTGTCGCACTATAGTATGGAATATAGTCATTTAATTCGTAACATAAAGGCTTTCTGTAGGCGGGTGATATTGCTAGCATGGTCTTTCTTCACCTAGCAGGGACAACGATGAATAAGGTTGCACTCGTCACCGGTTCTAGTCGTGGCATTGGCGCTGCTACCGCTTTGCTGCTGGCGCAACAAGGCTATGCCGTTTGTATTAACTACAAACGAAACCAAACAGCTGCTAACACGCTGCTGAAGCAAATCCATGCCTTAAGTGTTCCTGCAATGGCGTATGCTGCTGATGTAAGCCAAGAGCAGCAAGTTGATAAACTGTTCGCTGCCATTGACCAACAACTCGGCCCAATTACCGCCTTAGTCAACAATGCAGCCATGTTGCTACCACAAAGCTCGTTGGTGAATATGAATCATGCTCGCATCAATCAGCTGCTCACAACCAACGTAACCAGTGCTTTTTTGTGCTGTAAATACGCCATTAAGCGCATGGGCAGCCGTTATGGCGGTGCCATTGTTAATGTGTCTTCGGCCGCAGCTCGCATAGGTTCACCCTTCGAATACATCGATTATGCAGCCAGTAAAGGTGCCATTGATACTCTCACTAAAGGGCTTTCCTTAGAATTAGCGAGCAAAAGATTAGAGTGAATGGGGTGCGGCCAGGCTTTATTGATACCGACATGCATGCCGATGGCGGAGAACCCAACCGAATTGAACGCATCCGCAGCGCCATTCCAATGCAGCGCGCCGGTCAGCCCAGCGAAGTTGCCGAAGCCATTGCTTGGCTGCTTTCAAAACAAGCTTCTTATATCACGGGTAGCATTGTCGACGTTGCTGGCGGGCGATAAAACGCTGAAATGCCAAGTGCTTAACAACACAAATAAGGACCATTAAATGGCCAAAGATCCTCGAATTATCGACAAACGTATTCCCTTTGTAATGGCTTTACTTATTGGCCTTTTTTGTTACTACACCTGGGCGCCGAATAGCCCTTTTAAACAGATAGAAAGCCTGTCTTTAGAACACGCGCTAGCACATCAACAATCAGCTTTAGTTGAGGGCAATATTCTGGTTATTGGCACCACCAATAACCAGCAAGAGCTCTTAGCTAAAAGTGCTGAAGGAAAATTACTCACTATCAGCTTCAATCAACAACCAACACCCACTATTGGTAGTTTTTGGCAGGTAAAAGGCATACTTAGCTGGCCTGAAAATGCCCCCTTACTTAACGTTTCTCAAGCAAGTAACCCAACCAAACAACCAGCAGATTGACAATAAACTGCGCCAACGCAAGGTTGTATATAAGCATGTGCTTAATAATGGCTTAAGTCGTTATTAAAAAGGGCTATATGATGACTCAGCAACAAGGAAAGTACCTATTATATGCCGTTATATGCATAGGTTTATTATTGGTGCTAGTAGGAGTAGCTTTAGCTATGTTCTCTAATATTAGCGTTTCCATGGGCGTAACTGGGGTACAAATAATCGCTGGTATCATCGGCTTAGGCTTGCTGTTAATGGTGCCCAGCAAAATTATCCTCACCCTAATACTGATGAAAGCAAAATCAAAAAATTAAGCCCAGTGTTCTGTAGTTGATTTATCAGCTAAATCAGCGAGCAAACAGCTCGACCATTGCCCGCAACTTGCCACTTTGTTCAGCCAACAGATGATTGGCTTCGCTAGTATGCTGGCAACGCTGCAAGGTTTGCTGAGTTTGCTGGCTAATGGCTGAAACATTGCCACCAATTTCACTGGCAACCGAAGCCTGCTCCTCAGTCGCATTGGCAATTTGACTAATGCGGCTGCGAATTTCTTCCACTGTTTGGGTAATCTGCATAATTGCATCACCGGCATGGGCAGCTTGATCAACACTGCCCTGAGCGGCCTTGCTACCTTGTTGCATCACTTTCACCGCTCTTTCAGCGCCGGTTTGCAGCGTTGCCACAATGCTTTGAATTTCTTCGGTTGAGCTTTGCGTGCGGCTAGCTAAGGTTCGTACTTCATCAGCCACCACCGCAAACCCTCGCCCCTGTTCGCCCGCTCTAGCTGCTTCGATAGCAGCATTTAAAGCCAGTAAATTGGTTTGTTCGGCAATGCCTTGAATAACCGTTACAAAGGAGCCAATTTGTTCACTTTCTTGAGCTAGCGACGCGATCACTTCGCTGGCGGTATCAATTTCTTTAGCCAGCAGGTTTATTTGGGCGATGGTGTCGTTAACTTCTTGATGGCCTTGGCGCACCTGCTGATCGGCTTGGCTAGTTTGCTCCACGGTTTGCTGGACACTGGACGATACCTCTTCAACGCTACTCGCCATTTGGCCAATGGCGCTAGCGACTTGCTCAACCTCGTTTTGCTGCGAGTCCATATCGCTGTATACACCTTCGGTTGCGCTAGATGCCTGAGCCGCCACCTTATCCAGTTGCTGAGCAGCATCACTGACTCGCCAAATTAAAGTTTGTTGTTGATGATCCAATAAAATATTGGCTAATTGCAATTGCCCTAGTTCATCGCAGCGCCCGGTGTAAATCCATTGCGCTACGGGATCATCAATAGTTTTTTTACTGCTGGCGGCTAAACTGCGGATCGACGCACTTAGCATAGTGGCTAACAACACGCTTAGCCCAATAATTACCATGGCTGCGATAAGCCCACTGCCAAAAGACAATAACGAGTTAACTAGGCAAAATGCCAACACCAATAATCCAGGTAAGGCAAAACTTAAGCTATAACGGCTTAATATATTCAGCCCGCGCTCCAAGCGGGAAATAGGTGCCTGACCTTGATTGATGCGTTGATACAAACGATCAGCGCGTTTTACTGCCTCGGCATTAGGTTTTACCCTCACCGACTGGTAACCCTCTATCTCACCTTTGCTAGAGAGCATGGGAGTGACAAAAGCATCGACCCAGTAATTATCACCGTTTTTGCAGCGATTATTTACAATCCCCATCCACGGCTTGCCGCTTTCAATTCGATCCCAAAGCATCTTGAAGGCCACTTTTGGCATTGCAGGATGGCGAACAATGTTATGTCCATGAGTCACCAGCTCATCGTTGCTATAACCGCTAATGTCGACAAAATCTTGATTAGCGTAGGTAATTACGCCTCGAGGATCGGTAGTTGAAACGATGTGTTGATGCTCAACCATCTTGCGCTCGTTTCCAGTAAGAGAGGTTCCCCTAGGCATAAACAATCCTTTAATCACTAGCCGTGTGTTTGGCTTATTTTTATTTGATGTGCTTATAAATTATTGACAACAAATAGATAACTCGCCAACAACAAACACTTAAAAAACATAACTTTTTGGATTATCTCTATTTGGACAAGCAACACAATATTAGGCTGTAGAAAATGCGAAGGATAGAGCAAAAACTTTAGCGCTAAGAATAAGCCCTAAAGTTTTAAATATATTGGATTTAGCTAAATATATTGTTCGAGCCACTGCTGCATAGCTTGAGCTGGCAATGCACCCGCTTGTTGGCTTAATAATTTGCCATTTTTGAACACCATTAAAGTAGGAATAGAGCGAATTTGATAACGCTGCGCTAGTGCTTGTTGCTCCTCGGTATTCACTTTTAAAAACTGTGCGCGATGAGCAAACTGCTGAGCAGCTTGCTGGTAGGCCGGTGCCATGTTTTTACAAGGGCCACACCACGATGCCCAAAAATCGACAACCACCGGTAACTCGCCACCTAGGTGCTTACTAAAGCTTGTTTCGGTAACATCAATCGGCTCACCACTAAATAAGGCTTGCTTACATTTGCCACATTTGGCTTGCTCAGCAACTCGCGCCACAGGTAAGCGATTGCCTGCTTGGCAACTAGGGCATACCACAATCAGTGATTCAGACATCTATCTACTCCTATAAGGTTTATAAGGGGGCTAAGTGTTCAACCATAAGTTGTACGCTGCGCCGCCCTCTAAATTCATTTACGTCCAGCTTATAAACCAGTTGCACATGCTTGAGGCTGGCATTTGGCCAAATGCTGCGATCCACATTAAAAGCAATAGCATCCACTTCTTGGCTCATGCCCGGTAGCTTCACACTCATCTTTAAATGCTTTTCGCCCACAACTCGCTGGGCACACAACTCAAACTCGCCATCAAACAAAGGCTCGGGAAAACCTTGACCCCAAGGTCCCGATTCACGCAGCATTTCGGCAAATTCCAACACCAATTGCTCTGGTGCTAATTCCCCGTCACTAAGTAAAGTGTGAGTGAGGCATTCTTCATCGATAAAATCTTTGGCGGTATTTTCTAAACAAGCTTGAAACTCGCTAAATCGCGATTGCGATAAGGACAAACCCGCAGCCATTGCATGGCCACCAAACTTAGCAATTAGACCTGGGTTTTGGGTATCTATACGTTCCAGTAAATCACGAAGATGCACTCCAGCCACCGAACGTCCCGAGCCTTTTACTTCGCCATTATCGCCATCAGCAAAAGCAAACACTGGGCGGTAGTATTTTTCTTTAATGCGTGAAGCCACTAGCCCCACCACCCCTTGATGCCAATCGGCCTGATACAAACACAGTGCTTTGGGTAGGCTTTGAGTATCTAAACTCAACTTGCTCACGCTTTGCTGGGCTTCTTGCTGCATGCTGGCTTCTATATCTTTGCGCTCACTATTCAAACTGTCCATTTCGCTGGCCAATTGGCGGGCGTGGTGAATATCGTCACTAAGCAAACAGTGAATGCCTAAGCTCATATCGTCTAAGCGGCCAACCGCGTTAAGGCGCGGACCTATAGCAAAACCTAAGTCACTAGCCACCATACTGGCTTTATTGCGGCCAGACACTTCAATAAGCGCTTGAATGCCGGGCCTACAGGCACCAGCTCGAATACGCTGCAGCCCTTGGTGAACTAAAATTCGGTTATTACTGTCCAGCGGCACTACATCCGCCACAGTGCCTAGTGCAACCAAATCCAATAAACTGGCAATATTGGGCTCTACCAAGCCTTGCTGGGCAAATAAATCTTGTTCACGCATTTTGCTGCGCAGCGCCATAAGCAAGTAAAACGCTACACCTACGCCAGCCAGATTTTTACTTGGAAAAGCGCAGGCCGACAGATTTGGATTAACAATAGCCGCCGCTTTGGGTAATTGCTCACCTGGCAGGTGGTGATCGGTGATAAGTACCGGAATACCAAGAGACTGCGCCTTATCAACACCATTGATGCTGGAAATGCCATTATCCACGGTAATAATAAGCTCTGCGCCTTTGGCAGCGGCTAGCTCTACAATCTCTGGGCTTAAGCCATAGCCGTACTCAAAACGGTTAGGCACTAAAAAATCTACAGACCGAAAACCAAACTGCGGCAAGCCAGCCATTAATAATGCGGTGCTGGTTGCGCCATCAGCATCAAAGTCACCAACAATCAGGATCTTCTTTCGCTGCTGCAGATTGCTTATCAGTAAGTTGACCGCATCATCCATGCCTTGCAAACCTTGAAATGGCAAAAGAGCTTGAGCGCGCCGTTCAACATCGGCCGCGGTTTTAACTCCGCGTCGCACATACACTTGTTTTATCAGCTCTGGCCATTCGGCTGGTAGCGCTTGGGTATCGAGATTTTCGCGGCGGCGTAATAACACGTATTGGTTTCTCTAGGATGGTGAAATAAAAAAGGCTCCCCTTTTTAACAAAAGTAGGAGCCTATTTACAGCAGTGAAAGCTAGCTACGCTCTAAAAACTCTAACAAGGCAGCAGGTGGGCGATATCCCGGCAACATGGTGCCATCTTCTAGCACCATGGCTGGCGTACCACGTACACCGAACGCTTCGCCTAACTGGTACTGTTTAAGCACTGTGTTATCACAACTTGCGCTCGCTACTGAGCCACCATTTTTAGCTGCGCTCATGGCACCGGCTTTATCATCTGCACACCATACGCTTTGCATTTCACCATAAACGGGAGAATCTACTCCACCGCGTGGGAAAGCCAAGTAACGCACAGTAATGCCTAAATCGGTATAACCCGCTAAGGTTTCAACTTTTTGAGTTTGCTGGTTTTTTTCTTTATAAGTGTACAGTTCGTTATGCAACTTGCGACAATAACCACAGCTGGTATCGGTAAACACTGTTACAACGTGTTTTTCATCTTTTGCTTTGAATACAATCATGTCGTTTTCGAAACTTGCTAACTGCTTAATTCGCACCTTAGCCATGCTGGCATCCGTTAGGTTCACTCGATTAACTAAATCAAACAAGCTGCCTTGAATTAAATAACGACCGTCTTGGCTCACATAAAACATGCCCTGGCTGGTGGCCACTTCATAAATACCAGCTAATGGCGTTTCGGCTACTGCATCTACTTTTACACCTAAACGCGCTTCAATCACCTGTTTGGTTTTTGCAGTATCCAATTTGTTGGTCATGTCTGCTTGAGCCACCTTGGTTTCAGGCTGCTCACTGGCATCGTCACTCCAGGCAGTGTTTAAGCTTAGGCCGAATAAACTCATCGACAACAATAAGGCCTTGGATAATTTCATTAAATTTTCTCCGAATTAGGGGTATACAAGCAGACCGTGCAAAGCTTGCAAAACTTACCGCCTATAGGCGGTAATTGCAAAAAATTTAGTTACAAACTGCTTAGTAGCTCGCCTAAGCACGCGGGTGATGCTGCTGGTAAACACTGCGTAAACGCTCGTTAGCTACATGGGTATAGATTTGAGTTGTAGACAAATCACTATGCCCCAATAACATTTGCACCACCCTTAAATCAGCGCCGTGGTTAAGTAAGTGAGTGGCAAAAGCATGACGTAAGGTATGCGGTGATAAGTGGTTGTTAATCCCCGCTAAGCTGGCATAGCGCTTAATTCGATGCCAAAAAGTTTGCCGGGTCATTTGGCTACCACGAGAGCTTGGAAACAATACATCGCTTTCTTGTTTTAATAACAATGGCCTCGCTTGCTTTAAATAGCACTCTAGTACATCTACCGCTTGTTCACCCAATGGCACTAAACGTTCTTTACCGCCTTTACCCACAACCCTTACCAAACCTTGCCGCAAGCTCACTTGCTCTATTTGCAGGCTAACTAACTCAGTCACTCGCAGCCCAGTGGCATATAAAACTTCTAACATGGCTAAATCGCGATGCTGAATGGGATCATCCAACTGCGGCTCATTTAGCAAGGCTTCTACCTCGGCTTCACTTAAGGTGCCCGGTAATTTTTTCTCTAATTTAGGTTGAACTAACAAGGCACAGGGATCATCTTCTCGGCTTTTTTCTTGAATTAAAAAGCGGTAAAAACGCTTCAAGGTGGAAAGTTGTCTAGCCGCACTAGCCGGCTTTTGCCCTTGCTCATAGCGATAAGCAATAAAGCCCTGCAAGTCTAAGGCTTCAGCTTGTTCTAGCGGGACTTCTTTCTGCAACAAAAAACTCGCCAGCTGGTTTAAATCATTGCGATAAGAATTAAGGGTGTTCTCTGCAAGGCTGTGCTCAAACCACAACTGTTCAATAAAGCGATTGATATGTGGATTATCAATCTCGCTGGCTTTAGGTTTGCTTTGCTTGCTTGGCATATTTCTCACTAATTAATCGGGCTAACACTTGGCTTATTGGTGTTAGTTAACGCTTTTGATAAACTGCCCGCGCACACTGCAACGCTTAAGGAAGTTTTACATGCGCATTGGCCTGTTCTTTGGCTCGTCTACCTGTTACACCGAAATGGCAGCAGAGAAAATTCTCGCTGAATTTGCCGACCATGATATCGACATGTTCAATATTAAAGATTGCGACATAAGCCAAATGCACGACTATTCGCTGCTTATTCTTGGCATTTCTACTTGGGATTATGGCGAATTACAGGAAGATTGGGAAGCCGTATGGGATAACCTTGAAGGGCTTGATTTTAAGAATAAAACCATCGCCCTGTTTGGCCTAGGTGACCAAGTGGGTTATAGCGAATGGTTTTTAGATGCTATGGGATTATTGTTTGAGCAACTGGCGCCCTCTGGCGCTAACTTTATTGGCTTTTGGCCAAACCAAGGTTATGAGTTTGAAGCCTCTAAAGCTCTCACCGAAGACGGCGAATTCTTTTATGGCTTAGCGCTAGACGATGAACACCAATACGAATTAAGCGACCAACGTATTCAACAATGGTGTGGCCAGTTAAAGCAGGAATTGGCCGAACTGCAACAAGTTTAAATAGCGCCAACATGCTGTTGGCGCTATTTTAGCTTATGCGGTTTCGGCAACAGTTTGCTTGCTTGAGCGAGCAAACACGCTAACCAATACTGCGGCTAGAGTAGGCAATAACCAAGCAAAACCTTGTGAGAAGCCCGGTAATACATTAAAGGCTTCCATGTTCACACCAGTCGCTTTTATTGCATCGAGCACACCAAAAATAGCAGCGACACCGATAATTAATCGAGCCGCCATTTGAGGCCGGTTAAACCAATCCACTAGCAGGTTAAAGGCAATCAATGCCACTGCAACCGGGTAGATACCAATAAGAATTGGAATAGACACCACCAACAGTTGGTTCAAACCAATGTTAGCCACTAATGCACAGCAGGCAGCAGTAGCAATAGCGGTAAGCTTATAAGAGAACTTGCTGTTATCACTCACGTACGTTGAGAACGACGAGATACCACCAATAGCCGTTGTAAAACAGGCCAAGCTTACAATGGTAGATAACAATAGTTGGCCTTTAGCGCCAAACAATACAGCTACGTAGGCAACAATAATTTCGCCACCATTTTGCGCCTCTGGCGCTACGCCAGTTGCGGTAGCACCGAGGTAAAACAGCACGACATAAAATAGGGTTAAGCCAATTGCCGCTATTATGCTGGCCTTAACCAAATAGCCAAATTGCTCGCCTTTACCACTTACACCCTTACCGTTAAGCGCATCGATCATCAACACACCAAACATCAATGCTGCAAGTGCATCCATAGTGTTGTAACCGTCGATAAAACCTTGACCAAAAGGCATCTCGGCAAAGCCTTTTTGGGCTTCAGCAATCTCTGCAAAAGGATTACTAAATACACTTACACCGATAACTGCAATACAAATTACCAACAAAGGAGTGATTATTTTGCCAACAGTATCGATTAAACCACCGCGGCGCAGAATAAAAAACAAAGCCGCCACAAAATAGAACAACGAGTAAGCAATTAAAGTGAGTTGGCTAGCGCTTTCAACCAGCGGAACTAAGCCAAGCTCATAAGCTACCAAACATGTACGGGGAATCCCGAACATTGGAACCAATACCAAATAAATGGCGAGCGCAATAAAGTTGGCGACTTTACTGGGCAAATAGCGACCTAAGTGAACAATACCACCACCGGCTTTAGCAATCGCTAATAAACCCAGTAAAGGTAAACCTACCGCAGTGGCCAGAAAACCAAGCATCGACATCGCTAAATTATCGCCCGCTAACATGCCTGCCATAGGTGGAAAAATTAAATTACCTGCGCCTAAAAAAAAGGCAAAAACCATCATCCCTAAGCTGATTGTATTCCATGATCCAAGAGGTTTGGTCACGTGTTATCCCCGTTGTAGATTGCAATTGATTATATTTTTAAGCGGTGAAGTATATAGCATGGTTTAAAAACATAAAACCAGTGAATAAATCTACATAAAGGATAATTGATCCAACTCAACAGTAAACAAATCTACATTTTTAAGTACAATTCTCTACACAACTCAACATATTGCTCAGAGTAAGTTCTATCCTCCTGATAGATAAGGATTTGCTCTTGCTTAAGTGATAACGAAGCGTGTTGAGAGAAGCGCATCAAACGACGAATCGCTGGTTTATTGGGGAGAGATTGCACCTCAGCTTGATGTATTAAACACCAATTGTTGCTTAAGGCTTGCTGTTGCCACAACTCTGCTACATCACACGGGAGCACTAACGCCAGTTCGGTGTTTGCATGGCATAACTTTTTTAAGGCAGCAAAAAACTGCTCCGCATTGAGCGAGCCACTGTGTCTAGCTAGCTGGCGCTTTTCATCGAATTGCTGTCCGGCTGGATAATACGGCGGATTAGAAACAATAAGATCATAGGCATAAGGTGATAGGTGGGTTTGCATACTACTTAAAGTTACATTGATAGTTTTTGCCCACGGAGAGTTCGCCACATTAGATTTAGCTTGCTCACAGGCATCAGCGTCAATATCAATGGCATCAATACTCAGCTTGCCTTCACCGCGTTGAGCCATGATTAAGCTAATTAATCCGGTGCCTGTTCCAACATCCAATATGCGCTTAGCATTTGCCAGATTAAGCCACGCCGCTAATAAGATCCCGTCGGTACCCACCTTCATTGCGCATTGATCATGTGCTACATGAAACTGCTTAAAGGTGAATCCAGGACGCTGATTATGATCGATCACTTCTTGCTTGCCTCTGTTTGGCGCTATACTATGCCGCGAATGTAAATGACCCGCGCTTTTGGTTCAAGTCGATGGCGCCTCACAACTTGGTAGATTTATGACCTTCGAAGACCTCGACCTAGACCCGCAGATCCTAGCTGCAGTAAGCGATATGAGCTTACAAAAAGCCACAACTATTCAGCAGCAAACCATTCCGGCCATGCTTGATGGTCGAGATGTACTGGCTTCTGCGCCTACCGGCACAGGTAAAACCTTAGGCTTTTTGCTGCCAGCAATTCAACATTTGTTGGACTACCCTCGCCGCAAAGCCGGGCCCGGTCGAGTATTAATTCTGACGCCTACCCGTGAGCTTGCCATGCAAGTCGCCGAACAGGCTCGTTTAGCGACAGCGCATACTAAACTCACAACCATCGACATCACTGGTGGGGTTAAATACGATGTTCACGCTGAACAGCTTAAGGGCAATATTGATATCGTGATCGCTACCCCTGGCCGCTTAATGGAGTACATCACCTATAAGGTGTTTGATACCCAAGCCATTGAGGTATTGATTCTAGACGAAGCCGACCGAATGTTAGACATGGGCTTTATTAAAGACATGGAAACCATTAGCGACGCTACCAGTGAGCGTAGTCAAACTGCCTTGTTTTCAGCCACCTTAGAAGGCTCAGGATTATTGCGATTTGCCGACAAGGTAATGCAAGATCCGGTGCAAATTGAAGTAGAACCACCTCGCCGTGAGCGCGCTAAGATTCTACAGATATTGCACTTTTGTGATGATGCTGCCCATAAATACCAATTATTGCGTCACTACCTGCTTAATGAAGAAATAGAACGTTGTGTGGTATTTGTTAAAACCCGTGAGCGTTTGTATACCCTCGCGGAGCAGTTACAAAGCGATGAGATTAAAGCATCTTATTTGCGTGGTGAAATGGCTCAAGATAAACGCAACCAAGCCATGCAAGCCTTTAGAGATGGCGAAGTAAAGATACTTATTGCTACCGACGTAGCCGCTCGTGGTTTAGATGTACCGGAGATAAGCCATGTTTTTAACTATGACATGCCACGTACCCCAGATGTTTATGTTCACCGTATTGGCCGCACCGCGCGTGCTGGACGTAAAGGCATAGCAGTTAACCTAGTAGAAGCGCATGATATGGGTGCATTGGCCAAAGCGGAACGTTATACCGATGAGCCAATTAAACGCCGAGTAATCGATGGCTTACGCCCAACTCACCGTGTCGCAGCTCCACCGGCTAAGAAGAAAAAACCCAAAACTGTGGAAGCTAAAAAAGCCGCCAAGAAAAAGGCTAAAGGACGGGCTAAGAAGCTAGCTAAAAAAGCTAAGAAATAATGAGCTAAAAAACGAAAGCCACGCATTGCGTGGCTTTTTTGTTAGTGGTGTTACTAGCCTGTATTAGTGATAAACACGCACTTCTACACGGCGGTTATGGGCGCGGCCTTCTTCGGTAGCATTAGAAGCAGCTGGAGCGGCTTTTCCTTTTGCTTCCTCAATAACTCGGTCTGGAGTCACTCCTGCTGCTAATAGTGCATCTGCAACATTATCAGCACGGCGAAGACTTAAAGCCATATTGTACTCATCGTTACCGATGCTATCGGTATAACCTACCGCATCAATGGTTAGCTCATTAGCAATAATGGTTTTGGCAATACAATCTAATTTTTCTTGCTCATCAGCATTGTATTTGTCTTTATCAAAACCAAATAAGATGTGTTCAAAGCCAACCACTTTGTCATCCTCAACCATCACATATTGTTCACAAGATTCAGGTACTAGTGCTGCAGCGGCTACAGCCACCACTACAACTTCTTCAATAATCTCTTCCTCTACCACAACAACTTCTTCAATAATTACTTCTTCTACGATTTCACAACCGCGCTCATCAACGATTGCGCCCGCAGGTGTATCAGGACATTCATCAACACTATTAGCAACACCGTCACCATCACGATCAGGGTTTGCACAAAGTAAGGCACCTACAATACCTCCACCAACAGCGCCACCGCCACCAGCCAGAATACCACCAAAACCGGCACCTATGGCAGGACAAATAATTCCCGCTTCTCCTTGAGGAGCACTAGAACACCCAGTTAATGAAACTGCGCCAACTAGCGCAAATACCACTGCAATCTTATTTTTCATATTATCTCCGTATGGCCTAACTCGACTATTCATGTCGATTACCTTGAGTAAAAAATAAGTTACCTATTCACCAATTAAAACCTATTCTAAGTAGGTTTTTTTTAATATTCGCAAGGCTCGAGCAAAAACTCAAGTGAATAAAAAGTTAAAAAATTCAACTTCACCATTATAGTACATCCAATAAAACCATATAAATTAACGTTACTGCTAATTTGCAGATGAGTAACAACGATTGCCTTGCGAAAACTCAACCATTGATGAACAAAAAACGCTCATTTATACCAATAACACTAAGTAAGTGATCAGAAATAACGCAGGAAAAATGCTCGAGGATAAGCCAGGGTTTTTCGATAAGTAGTTATTCTACAATCAAAAATTCTAACGCAGTTATCGAGTATTTTAACCAGTTAGAATGAACAGGTACTTAGTACGATTGGTATCACACCTTGTGTGACAATATTCGACACCGAGGTTCAAGCTCTACTAGACTTAACCAACTATTCTCAAGAAAATGAAAAGTAGTAAATATAAGCTCTAAGCCAGCGCTTTATTTAGGCTTAATAACTCAACTAAATGTCCGTGATGAGTTTATGCTTTATTACCTACCGCCAAGCTACTACAAGCAGTTTTAACCAGCTGAAAATAAGCAGTCAAACACCTACTATGGGTTAGCAAAAACTTAGACTTGTTGTCTGACTGCGTAATATTGGCCAGAAGAAGAGAGCATCGTCTCAAACCGTTAAACCGAGGCGCGGAAGCATTTTAGAAATAAAATGCCGCTCACCTTAAGTAAGCGGCATTCCCTAACTCAGAGTGACTTTCTTTTCAAACCAACCGAACAAATGAAACTTACTCAGCCTCGTCGCGCAAAAACACTAAGGTGCTAGAGTCTGAGCTGTTTTCATCAAAATAGTACCCCTGATAATCAAACTGGCTCAGTTGCTCTAAGCAGGTGACCTGCTTATCAAACATATAGCGAGCCATTAAGCCACGGGCTTTTTTGGCATAAAAGCTTATGATCTTATACTGACCGTTCTTTTGATCTTTAAACACCGGGGTAATAACCGTGCCGTTTAAAAGCTTAGGTTTAACTGCCTTAAAGTACTCATTAGAGGCCAAATTAACCAGGATATTGTCGCCCTGCTCGGCTAAAGCTTGATTCAGTTTCTCGGTGAGAATATCTCCCCAAAACTGATACAAGTTTGCCCCTCTTTCATTAGCGAGCTTAATGCCCATTTCTAAGCGATAAGCCATCATCAAATCCATGGGACGCAACAAACCATAAAGACCGGACAAGATCCGCAAATGCTGCTGAGCATAGTCTAATTGCTCAGCGCTTAAGCTGGCTGCATCTAAACCAGTGTATACATCACCTTTAAAAGCAAACACCGCTGGGCGAGCCAAGTCTTCTGGTAAGTCCTTGGTCCATTCTGCAAAACGGGCAGCGTTTAAGCCTGCTAACTTATCACTAATTTTCATTAAGCTAGCGATGTCGGCTGGGCTTAACTGCCTAGCCACATCGATTAGCTCGGCACTATGCTCAAGCAGCTCAGGGCGAGAAGATGAGTAACTCGCTAACTCAGAACTAAAATCCAAGGTTTTAGCTGGTGAAATAACCGCTAACATAATGCTCCTTTTTCCTTTCTAAAAATCGACGGTTACGCCGTCTAACATGCCACTGTCTAAATTATTCGACTTTTCAGTACCATGCAATTTAATCATCAAGCGCAAATCGTTAGGTGAATCGGCATGGGCAATAGCCTCGGCATAACCAATAACACCGCTTTCGTATAGTTCAAACAGGCTTTGGTCAAAGGTTAACATACCCTGCTCGCGCGATTTACTCATTAACTCTTTAAGCTTATGCATATCACCTTTACGAATTAAATCCGCAGCTAAAGGTGTATTAAGTAAAATTTCAAATACCCCGCGACGACCATTACCATCTTTGGTAGGCACCAACTGCTGCGCCACAATCGCACGTAGATTGAATGACAAGTCAAAACACAGTTGGCGATGACGTTCTTCTGGCACTAAATGCATAATCCGGTCTAAGGCTTGGTTAGCATTGTTGGCGTGCAAGGTAGCCATACACAAGTGACCCGTTTCAGAGAATTGCAACGCAAACTCCATGGTCTCACGGGTACGGATCTCACCAATTAGAATTACATCAGGTGCTTGACGCAATGAGTTCTTTAAGGCCTCATCAAACGACGGCGTATCAATGCCCACTTCACGCTGGTTAACAATACAACCCGCATGCTTGTGCATAAATTCCACCGGATCTTCAATGGTAAGAATATGCCCACTTGAATTGTGATTACGATAATCAATCATACTGGCCTGAGTGGTTGACTTACCGGCACCGGTAGCACCAACAAATAGAATCAAACCACGTTTCGACATGCCTACTTCTTTGAGAATTTGCGGCAATTGCAGCTGCTCAAAACTTGGAATATCGGTTTCAATGCGACGAATCACCATGCTTGGCTGTTCGCGTTGATAAAAAGCACTCACACGGTAACGGCCCAAGCCTTGGCGAGCGATAGCAAAGTTTGCCTCTCGGCCAGTAACAAAGGCCTCTAGCTGAGCCTCTGTGCGAATGGCAGCTAGCATATCCATGACATGCTCTGGCATTAGCTTTTGCTCAGTTAACGGCATTAAACGGCCACTCACTTTAGCACTAGGCGGCACCCCAACCGATAGATATAAATCGGATGCTTTACGCTCCGACATATCGCTTAATAGCTCATCGAGTAACATAAACCCTCCTAAAAGTTATTGGGATCTGCAGCTTTAAGTTTAGCGTCTTCATACGACACCATGCCTTGGTTCACCAACTCTTTTAAATTTTGATCCAAGGTCTGCATACCGTGCGCCATACCGGTTTGAATAACCGAGTACATTTGCGCCACTTTGTCTTCACGAATCAAGTTACGAATAGCTGGAATACCGGTCATGATTTCGTGAGCAGCCACTCGTCCGCCACCCAGTTTTTTAAGCAGGGTTTGAGCAATTACCGCACGCAGCGATTCCGACAACATGGAGCGTACCATGTCTTTTTCTGCAGCTGGAAATACGTCAATTACACGGTCAATGGTTTTAGCCGCAGAGGTGGTGTGCAAGGTGCCAAATACTAAGTGACCGGTTTCGGCCGCGGTGAGTGCTAGGCGAATGGTTTCTAAGTCACGTAATTCACCCACCAGAATAATATCCGGGTCTTCACGAAGCGCTGAACGTAGCGCATTGTTAAAGCTATGGGTATCGCGGTGCACTTCACGTTGGTTAATCAAACAGTTTTTGTTTTTGTGCACAAATTCGATCGGGTCTTCAATGGTAAGGATGTGCTCATGGCGCTGCTCATTAATGTAATCGATCATCGCCGCCAAGGTGGTTGATTTACCAGAACCGGTTGGGCCGGTTACTAGCACTAAACCACGTGGGTGTTCAGCGATTTGCCTAAAGATGGCCGGTGCCCCTAGTTGCTCTAAGCTCAATACTTCTGAAGGAATAGTACGAAATACCGCCGCTGCGCCGCGACTTTGTTGGAAGGCATTCACACGAAATCGCGCTACCCCTGGCACCTCAAACGAGAAGTCAATCTCGAGGTTTTCTTCGTATTCTTTACGTTGTTTATCGTTCATAATGTCGTAAATCAAACTATGAACTTGCTTGTGCTCTAGTGCCGGTACATTAATTTTACGTACTTCACCGTCTACTCGAATCATCGGTGGCAATTCTGCAGACAGGTGTAGATCTGACGCGTTATGTTTTACACTAAAGGCCAGTAATTCAGTAACATCCATTTAATTGTTTCCTCAATGTGAGTCTATGAGCAGTATTACCCAAGCACTTCAATTTGTTAACCAAGAAATTCAGCAAGCGTTAGCTAAAGCACATCGCCCCGCCAATGCTGTTGAATTGTTAGCCGTTAGTAAAACCAAACCCTTAAGTGATATTGCAGCGGCCTATTTGGCTGGTCAACGCAGCTTTGGTGAAAATTACGTGCAAGAGGGCGTTAACAAAATCATCGAAAGCCAACAGCAAAGTTGGCTAAAAGACCCCATAGAATGGCACTTTATTGGCCCCTTGCAGTCCAACAAAACTCGCCTCGTGGCGGAACACTTTGATTGGATGCAAACCCTAGAGCGAGCCAAAATCGCCGACCGCCTAGCGGCGCAGCGCCCTAGTAACATGGCGCCCTTGCAAGTGTGTATTCAAGTCAATATTAGCCAAGAACCGGCTAAATCAGGAGTGTTGCTGGAAGATGTCTTTGCATTGGCTGCACACATTGCGAAACAGCCAGCCTTAACCCTGCGCGGTTTAATGGCCATTCCGCAAAAGCTTGAGCAAGGCCAAGAACTGGCTGCCCAATTTGCCGCCATGCAACAAAAATTTGGTGAATTACAGCAACAATATTCTAGTGTTGATACTCTTTCCATGGGGATGAGTGGCGACATGCAAATGGCAATCAATAACGGCAGTACCATGGTTAGGGTGGGCAGCGCGATATTTGGCCAACGAAACTAATACCAATCACACTAAGTAAGTGAGCAGAAATAGCGCAGGAAAATACTCGAGAATAAGACAGGATTTTTCGATAAGTAGTTATTCTACAATCAAAAATGCTAACGCTATTATCGAGTATTTTAACCAGCTAGACTGAACAGTGACTTAGTACGATTGGTATAAGAACAATAATAAGGAAAATTGAACATGACAGCTCGAATTGCGTTTATTGGCGGTGGTAACATGGCCAGCAGTTTGATTGGTGGCTTACTGGCTAATGGCGCAAACCCAAGCAACATCACCGCTAGTGATCCTAATACTGAACAGCAGCAAAACCTTAAGCAGCAGTTTTCGGTAAATGTAACTGGCGATAACAATCAAGCCATTGCCCAAAGCGATGTGATTGTATTGGCGGTAAAACCGCAACTTATGGCAGTGGTTTGCCAAGCCATTGCCGATGCAGGCAATGACTTAAGCAGCAAACTGTTTGTCTCTATTGCTGCAGGTGTCAACGTTAAACGCTTGAAAGGTTTACTGGGCGAACAAGTTGCCATTGTGCGCACCATGCCTAATACTCCTGCATTGGTTGGCCGCGGTATGACCGGTTTATATGCTCCAGCGGATGTTAGCGAACAGCAAATTGCTAGCGCCGAGCAACTAATGCAAGCAGTAGGTGAAACCTGCTGGGTAAAAAATGAAGATGATATCAACCATATCATTGCAGCAGCAGGCAGTGCCCCCGCTTACTTTTTCCTGTTTATGGAAGCTATGCAGCAGCAAGCAGAGCAACTAGGCTTTAGCCCTGAACAAGCTAGAAGCTTAGTTCAGCAATCAGCCTTAGGCAGTGCCGAATTAGTTGCAGCTAACCCAGACCTTGATTTAGCGACACTTCGGGCCAATGTTACTTCTAAGGGAGGCACGACTGCCGAGGCGATTCGTGTTTTTGAAGAACAAGGCTTACGTAAAGTAGTCGCCAACGCCATGGACGCCGCCGTTGAACGCGGACGCGAAATGGAAAGTTTGTTTTAATTTATTCTGAGGACCTTATGCAAGCGCTTAGTTACTTGATTGAAGTTGTATTCAACCTCTACTTGATGGTGGTTTTACTGCGTGTGTGGCTACAAATGGCGCGCGCCGATTTTTACAACCCGCTTAGCCAATTTGTGGTTAAAGCAACCAACCCCATTGTCGTTCCGCTACGCCGGGTTATCCCAGGATTCGCTGGAATAGATTGGGCAGCAGTGTTCTTGGCATTAGTCATATCCTTTGCCAAATGGGCTATTTTAATGCAGCTACGTGGCGGTTTTGATTTAACTGCGGTAGCGATTCTGGCCTTGTTTAGCACGCTAAAAGAAGCAGGAATGTTGTTGTTCTGGGTATTACTGCTGCGCGCTATCCTAAGCTGGGTAAGCCAAGGTCGCAGCCCAATAGAGTATGTATTAGGCCAATTAACTGAACCGCTACTTTCACCGATCCGCCGAATTCTTCCTTCCATGGGAGGATTGGATTTATCTGTATTGGTGCTATTTATTGCGCTTAACTTTCTTAATTTGTTAATCGCTGGCTGGGTACCATTCTGGAGCTCATTGTAATTGCCTAAGCCGGTTAGCTTTGATGACGTAAACCTGCTGTTGCAGGTTTACGTGCAACCCAAAGCCAGCCGCGACGCGATTATTGGCCTGCACGGTGAAGAGCTTAAAATCGCCATTACTGCTCCACCGGTTGATGGAAAAGCCAATCAGCACTTGAGCAAGTTTTTAGCGAAACAATGTAAGGTGGCCAAATCCCAAATCTCTATCCTTCGCGGAGAACTTGGTCGCCACAAAACCATTAGCATTGCTCAGCCAAAACAAATCCCTGAGATAATCGCTGGTTTGCTGTAACTTTTATCGCGCAGAATCTTTCTATACTTAAACCATGCATGTAAAAAAGGTCGTCCTCATGAGTAAGTTTTTCTTGGTCAACTTGATCGCCAGCATAATGCTATTTTCTCTACCCAGTCAGGCGGAACAAAAAGTTCAACTGGGTAACTATGAAGTGCACTATGTGGCTTTTAACTCCACCTTTATTCCAGCAGAAGTCGCCAAAATTTACGGTTTGCAGCGTAGCCGATATAACGGCCTGATTAACATCACCGTGCTCGACAGCAAATCGGCTAACAAGGCTCCAGTTGCAGTAAACATATCAGGAACAGCGCGTAACTTAATTGGTAATCAAAAAAACCTAGAGTTTAAAGAAATTCGCGAAGGCGAGTCGATTTACTACATTGCCGAACTGCGCCACAGCAACGAAGAGACCTTTCGTTTCAAGCTCACTATTGATGATGGCAAAAGCCAACAGCTGCTAGAGTTTCAACAGAAGTTCTACGTAGATTAGGGGCTGTTAATCTTTGCTGATGGTTTTTACAGCAATTTATTAGCCATTTAAACAAGGCAGTGAGTGTGAAGTTAAGTGGGCTTAATAATCACTCACTAACGCTCAATAAATGGCTAAGAAATGCTGCCCGAAGGGTTCAGATAGGCGAACTTTACTCTTTGTTGAACACTTCTCGCTTAGCCCACTAGGCTTCTAAGTGCTCGCCGCGATTAAAGCCCGCTTATCTCGAATAAAATTTCAACACCAAAGATCAACAACCCCTAAACAATCTAAAATACCCAGCCTTAGCTGTTAAGTTAAGGCTGTTTCAGCACAGCCCCTTCGATTAAACTACACCAGCCTCTTGTTACTCTAGGACTCAGTATGCAAAAAGTTGTACTTGCCACCGGCAACCCCGGCAAAGTGGCCGAGCTTTCGGAATTACTTAAACCACTAAACAAGCAAATTATTGCCCAAAGTGAATTTGCCATAGAAGACGCCGCCGAGACTGGCACCACCTTTGTGGAAAATGCCATTATTAAAGCCCGCCACGCGGCTCAAATTACTGGGCTCGCTGCCATTGCTGACGACTCGGGTTTAGCCGTAGACTACTTAAATGGTGCCCCCGGTTTATACTCGTCTCGCTACGCTGGCGAAGATGCGAATGACCACGACAACGTGCTAAAACTATTAGATGCAATGAAACAGGTACCGCCAGCCCAGCGCGGCGCAGAGTTTCACTGTGTATTGGTTTACTTGCGCCATGCCGATGACCCAGCACCGCTAATTTGCCACGGTAAATGGCGTGGTAGCATTACCGAAGAAATTCATGGTGCAGGCGGTTTTGGCTATGACCCAGTATTTTGGGTTGAACAACATAAGGCAACGTCTGCTCAAATCAGCAAGGCAGAAAAAAACGCCCTTAGCCATCGCGGTATTGCGTTACGCCAGTTGTTAGCGCAAATGGAAGCGCAAGCATGCTAAGGCTTAGCCCAACACTTAGCCTTTACGTTCACGTGCCTTGGTGCGTGCAAAAATGCCCCTATTGCGATTTTAACTCCCATGGTCTTAAGCAAGACTTACCTGAAGCCGACTACATACAAGCCCTGCTGGCCGATTTAGATGGCGACTTAGCGCGCTTCCCTGCCTTACATGGCCGCGCCTTGCACAGTATTTTTATTGGCGGAGGCACCCCTAGCCTGCTATCTGCCCAAGCTATCAGCGATTTATTGCAAGGCATCAAACAGCGCTTGGTTTTAGGCCCTGAGACCGAAGTTACCATGGAAGCCAATCCCGGTACCGCCGAGGCAGAGCGCTTCGCGGGTTATTTTCAAGCAGGGGTAAACCGCTTATCCATTGGCGTACAAAGCTTTCAAGCTGAGCACCTCACCAAGCTTGGCCGCATTCACAGTGGTGACGAGGCCATCAAAGCCTTTGAGTTTGCCCAGCAAGCCGGTTTTAAGCGCATTAACCTTGATTTAATGCACGGCTTGCCAAACCAAAGCCTCGAGCAAGCTATGAGTGACCTGCAACAAGCGTTTGCCCTTGGCCCAAGCCATTTATCTTGGTATCAACTAACAATTGAAGCCAATACCGCCTTTGCTTCTCGCCCTCCCAAACTGCCCAACGAGGATCTGTTATGGGATATTTATGAGCAAGGCCACCAGCTACTGCAACAAGCAGGCTTCGAGCAATACGAAGTCTCGGCCTACTGTAAAAATGGCGACCGCTCACAACACAATCTTAATTATTGGCGTTTTGGCGACTACCTAGGCATTGGCTGTGGCGCGCACGGCAAAATAAGCGACCTAACTCAACAAGCCATCATACGAACAGAAAAAGTTAAACACCCTAAGGGTTATTTAGCACCCGAGCGCGAGTTTATGTTTAAGCACTGGGCAGTGGAGCAAGATGATTTAGCCTTTGAGTATTTCTTAAACCGCCTACGTTTGTTTGAAGATATTCCCAAGGCTGAGTTTATTAACTTAAGTGGTTTGCCGCTTAGCAAGCTTGAGTCATCGCTTAAAGAGGCAAGGCAACAAGAGCTATTAGATGAACATGATCAGCATTGGGCGGTAACAAAAAAAGGCCGTTTATTTCTAAACGACCTTCTCAATTGCTTTACTGATTAAGCGGGTCATTAAGACTCGCGAGCGAATATCAAATCCCACACACCGTGGCCTAAACGATGGCCACGGTTTTCAAATTTAGTTAATGGACGCCATTCTGGACGCGGCACATAATCATTAGTGTCAGAGGTATTGCTATAACCCGGTGCAGCTTGCATGACTTCTAACATGTGCTCAGCGTAGTTTTCCCAGTCTGTCGCCATGTGGAATACGCCGCCAATCTTTAGCTTCTTACGCAACACTTCAACAAACTCAAGTTGCACGATACGGCGTTTGTGGTGACGCGCTTTGTGCCATGGGTCTGGGAAAAATAATTGAACAGTATCTAAACTATTGTCTGGAATACTGTCATTCAATATTTCTACTGCGTCGTGTTCAAATACGCGTAAGTTTGAAATGCCCGCTTCAACAGCATCTGCCATGCACGCGCCAACTCCAGGGCGGTGTACTTCAATACCAATAAAGTTGGTTTCTGGGGCAGCCTTGGCCATTTCTACTAAAGAAGCACCCATGCCAAAACCAATTTCTAATACGGTTTTAGCTTCGCGACCAAATACCTCTGCCAGTGAATAGTTGCTGGCTTGGTGGTCTAGACCCATTTGCGGCCAAAACTCTGTTAATGCCTTTTCTTGACGTTTAGTTAAACGACCTTCGCGCTTAACAAAGCTGCGAATTTTACGAAGACGTTTATCTTCAACTTGCTCTTGAGAAGCCTCAGGTGCTTGGTTTTGGTCTTGCTCGCTCATGATATTTCCAGACTAGATATTGCAGGGACATTCTAAATGTAGAACAGGGCTGGCATTATCCAAAGATCTCGCCGTTGTGCAAGCTTTGCACGCTAAAGCTTGCAATGTTTTGCAGCAAAAATTAGCTCGAAAGGTGAACAGCCCCTAGCGTTTATTTGGAGCTAGCCCGCCTACTCGCTCAATTAAACTTTGTTGCTGCCTGAGGTTTACCGCTTTAGCCACCACTCGCTCACCCGCCGGGTAATGGTTCAAGTTATTACCATTCACCCAATCAGCTTCTGGCCTAATGGGCCTGGGGCAAAACCCGCCACCGCAATTTGGACAAACATTAGCTAAAACTGTTTCCACACATTCTTTACAAAAAGTGCACTCAAAGGAACAAATCATCGCGTTGGTTGCATTGGCTACTAAGGGTATTTCGCAGTGCTCACAACAAGGTCGTAGTTCTAACATGATTACTCCATCAATCACTACACTATAATAAAGACAGCTTAAGAAACTAAACTGACCACTTAGGCTAGTTGAGCTTAACAATAACTCTAGATTACACTGCCAATAAACGCCTAGGATATAGCAATGACCCACAAACCCAGCTCTAGACAATATAGCGATGAAGAATTCCATGGCGGAGACGCCCCGCTATATACCGGAGATGGCTACAGTTTTAAGCAAGCCCAAGCGATGGCCACCGTGATTTATCAACCCGCCCATTTTAGCCCACAAGCTCCCGCAGGCATGCAAGGGCAAGGACGTTTAGATGGCACATGGATATATAGCGAAGAGCCAGACAAAGCCGAAGGTATTTTAGCCAGCGGTATAGAGCTGGTGATGGATTCAAGCCTAGAAGCCAATGGCAGTATCGGTTTGCATCAACATACTCATACCGAAGAGCTTTATTACCTGCTCAGTGGCGAGCTTGTTATTACCGTGGTTGAAGGAGAAGAGCAGCAAACCCAAACCCTTAAAGTTGGCGACTCCCACTGTATTCACCCTGGACAAAGTCACTTTGTGCAAGCTGGCTCTACTGGCGCCCGCTTTATTGTGGTTGCCGCCAAAGTTAACAATTAGGACTTCGTAAATTGCTTTTTAACAACACGCCCGCCATTAATAGTGCAGCGATTATTGGCTGCAACTGGGGTTTAGTGCACTTAGGCGCTTTGCAGCAAAGCCAAGTAGAGGTTAAAGCTTTATTTGATTTAGACATAAACAAAGCCCAGCACCTAGCAAAGCAACATGGCATTGCTGCAGCTTGCAACAACATCGAGCAGATTCCTCCAGTAGATTTAGTGATTATTGCCAGCCCCGCAGCCTCGCATTTAGCACTTATCGAGCATTTTAAAAACACTGCCATCATCTGTGAAAAGCCGCTAATGGGCTTAAACACAGCTGAGCCCTTATCCAGCTGGCCACAAAACCTATGGGTAAACTATGCCTTTAATTACTTAGCAAGCGCCCAGCTTATCAATAGCTTGTTGGAGGCCGAACAACCAGTTAAGGCTCGCTTAAGCTCACAAGTAAACTTGCCGCTTAACTTTACCTTAGAACAGTGGTTTTTAGAGACAGCTAGCCATCCCCTATCTTGGTTATTACATCAACTCGGCGAACCCAAACAGCTATCATCTACAACACGTCAGGGGCAGCACGGTAGTCAACACTTGAGCTTAAAGCTGGCATGCAAGCAGCATCAGATTGAGGTGGATTTTAGTTTGGGAGGTTCTCCCGGCATTTTTCATCAAATCAACTTAACCCAAGGCGACAATAACATTGAGTTGCAAGGCGAATATGTACCCGGCCAAGCTTGGCGTTTTGCGCCAGTGTTGTTAAATGGTGTAGCGCAAAATAATGGGGAATATCATCCGCAGGATTGTTGGTTACAAGCCAATCATCGCTCTACATCTACCATCATCGAGCACTTACGTGGCCACATAAGTAAACAGGAGCTACTCGCTGCAGGCGGATTTAGCCCTAACAAAGCGCTTTGGTTAGAACAAAGCCTAGTAGCCACACAAAGATAGCGGTTGTTTCTTAAGCTTAAGCGCGGGAAAATAGCAGCAACTTTCATTATTTGAGCAAAGTGTGAAAAATGAAACTCGATAGTAAAGACAAGTTAATACTCGATTTGCTGCAACGAGACGTAAGCATCCCGCTCAACGACATCGCCGAACGGGTAGGTTTATCGGCAACGCCTTGCTGGCGTCGAGTGCAAAAACTAGAGCAAGCAGGCTTTATTCGCCACAAGGTCGCCTTACTCGATAGGGCTAAGCTCAATTTAGGCGTGACCGTGTTTGTCAGTGTGCGCACCTCGCAGCACGACCAACAATGGTTGGATCAATTCAAGCAAGCCATTCAAGATATTCCGGAGATCATTGAAGCTCACCGCATGAGTGGCAGTATCGACTACTTGTTGCAGGTTGTAGTGCCCAGTATCGACGACTACGACAAAGTATATAAGCAACTGATCGAACGCTTAGCCTTTACCGATGTAAGCTCTGCCTTTTCTATGGAAGTCATGAAATCGACCACCTCGCTGCCAACCCACTATTTAAACTAAGCACTTTTAATGACCAACAATCTCGCAAACTTTTCCAGCCGAGTGGTTACTTGGTATCACCAAGCTGGGCGTAAACACCTGCCTTGGCAGCAAGACAAAACACCTTACAAAGTTTGGTTGTCGGAAATCATGCTGCAGCAGACTCAAGTGGCCACAGTTATTCCCTACTTTGAACGTTTTATGCGACGTTTCCCTACGGTGAGTGACTTAGCTAAAGCCGATACCGATGAAGTGCTGCACCTTTGGACCGGCCTCGGTTATTACGCACGAGCGCGTAATTTACACAAAGCCGCTAAAGTGATTGCCGAGCAACATAATGGACGATTTCCCGAAGATATCGACCAAGTTATCGCTCTACCGGGCATTGGTCGTTCAACCGCTGGCGCGGTATTGTCTTTATCCTTAGGACAACGCCATGCCATTTTAGATGGCAACGTAAAGCGAGTACTGGCTCGTCACCAAGCGATAGCAGGTTGGCCAGGTAAAAAGCCGGTGGAAAACCAACTATGGGAACTGGCCGAAGCCAATACGCCAGAGCAACAAACCACCGAATACAATCAAGCAATGATGGATTTAGGCGCCATGGTCTGCACTCGCAGCAAACCTCGTTGTGAGGTTTGCCCTGTAGCCGAAGACTGCCAAGCGCTTAAGTATCAGCGTCAAGGCGACTTCCCCGGCAAAAAGCCTAAAAAGGTATTGCCAGAAAAACCCACTCAAATGCTGATTTTGCATTGGCAACAGCAGTTTTTGCTCTATCAACGCCCCATGCAAGGGCTTTGGGGAGGCCTATATTGCTTCCCTGAAATTAACATTGAAGACAGCATTAGTGATTGGCTAAATCAGCAGCAAATGAGCGCCGATGCCATTTATGAGCTCTCGCCGCTAAGGCACACCTTTAGCCACTACCATTTAGACATTCAACCTTCGCTCATCGAGCTTAGCGAAGCGCCTAACTTACAAGTCATGGCAGACAATCAACAACTTTGGTATAACATGCAACAAGCACCCAAAGTTGGCTTAGCTGCCGTTACAGAAAAGCTGTTAAAAATAGCGCAACAAGCACTTTAATTTAGCCTTTGCCTCCCTTAGGCAAAGCAAGCAAAAAGGACCTATTATGGCTAGAACCGTATTTTGCCAACGTTTAAAAAAAGAAGCCGAAGGCTTAGATTTTCAACTGATTCCTGGTGATGTGGGCAAGCGCGTTTTTGACAACATCAGCAAAGAAGCCTGGACCGAGTGGCAAAAAAAACAAACCATGTTCATCAACGAGAAAAAACTTAACTTGATGAATCAAGATGACCGCGAGCTATTGCAAGCAGAAATGGTTAAGTACCTGTTTGAAGACGGTGAAGTGGATATTGAAGGTTACACACCACCCAGCCAATAAACGCCGAGGTTGAACCCAAAAAACAGAGCACCAGCTCGTTTTTTTATTTCTAGTAATTAGGGTCTGTTGATCTTTGGTGTTGAAATGTTGCTCGAGATAAGCGCACTTTAATCGCGGCGAGCACTTAGAAGCCTAGTGGGCTAAGCAAGAAGTGCTTAACAAAGAGTAAAGTTCGCATATCCGAACCCTTCGGGCAGCATTTCTTAGCCATTTATTCAGCGTTAGCGTGTGTTTATTAAGCCCACTTAACTGCACACTCACTGCCTTGCCTAAATGGCTAATAAATTGCTGCAAAAACCATCAGCAAAGATCAACAGACCCTACAGTTTAACGATTAGGCGGCACTTGAAAATAGGCATTTTCAGTGTCTTGGTAAGCGCTTAAATCCACTTCTTTACCTTGGTAGCTCAGCGCTATCTGCGCCGGCTCACTAACAGTGACAGCAAATGGAGCTTGTCCCTGCCATTGCTGGTAAGTGCCAGCTTCTAAGGTTTGATTAACTAAAGTGCGCTGCTGGCTATCTACAATACGTAGCTTAAGCTCACCATTCACCCGCACGCTAATAGTCGCCGGGCGATAGTAATGGCGCGGATAGTCATGTGGATACCAATAGTCCCAAGGATCATCTAACCAATATATCGTGGTGGTAGCACGATGATAGGTGGCAATATTTCTTCAGGTGGGATCACTTCTTCTGGCGGCGGAGCAATCGGTAGTTCTACCTCTGGCTGATCAACTTCGGGTAATACTTCAGCGATAGGCGGATCAGGCTCTAACTCAGGCAATTGTTCTGGTTCTGGAAAGTCGGGCTCAGGCTCAGGGAAATCAGGCTCTGGAAAGTCCATATCCATGTCAAACTCATCTTCGGCAATAGCCGCCGTTGGCATTTGGCCAGCTATAACGAGCAAGATCATAGCGAGATAGAGCTGTTTCAACATAATCGACTCAAACTTTGGTGAACTCTTTATTAGCCTAGCCATTCAAGTCAGTTAAAGCCATAACACTTATTGCTAACTAGCCCCAACACACTTTTCTGATAAGCTTAATTCTCACTCGATGAAGGACTGATGCTGTGGCTTGGCAAATCTTAAGTATTGTTGCACCGCTAATAATTATTGTGGTGTTGGGCCTAATTTATGGCCGTAAACACCGACCCGACATTAGCGCCGCTAATCGCATGAATATGGAGATATTCTGCCCTGCCTTAATCTTCTCGGTGCTGGCAAATACCCAGTTAGAGCTAGCGGATTATAGCGAACTGCTACTAGCATCAATTTGGGTAGTGTTAGGTTCCGGCCTAGTATTGCTTCCTCTGATTAAGCCTTTAGGGTTAAAGGCGCGTACCTTTTTGCCACCAATGATGTTCAACAACGCCGGTAACTTGGGACTACCGCTGATTATTTTGGCCTTTGGCGAAGCCGCCATGCCGATTGCAGTGATTCTATTTGTGGTTGAAATGGTCTTACATTTTTCGGTAGGGCTATATTTTATTGATACCAAAGCAAAGCTGCTTTCCACTTTGCGTATTCCGGTGATTGTTGCTGCCATTGCCGGCATAGTTTGGGGAGCCTTAGAGCTCTCACTACCCAAAGTCATTGCCACGCCAATAGAAATGCTCGGACAAATATCGGTTCCGCTAATGCTATTTACCCTAGGAGTGAGATTAATCGATGTAGATTTAAAAGATTGGCGCATCGGTATGATTGGCGCTATCGCTTGCCCTCTTAGCGGCCTATTGTGTGCTTTCATCGCCATTGCTATTTTGCCGCTCAACAGCTTGCAACAATCTTGCTTAATTTTGTTTGCAGCTTTACCGCCCGCCGTACTCAACTTTATTATTGCCGAACAGTATCAGATTGAACCGCAACGGGTAGCCTCCATTGTAATGCTGGGCAACATCGCCAGCTTAGTATTTATCCCGTTAGCCTTGTTGTGGGTACTACCTACAAATTAATCATTTTTTACTCTGAATTTGCCGCTAAGTTATTCAAGGCAATTAGAATTCCTGCCTAAGTCCACTATATTTATCTTAATACGCTCGCATAGTGGACTAACAAATGAAAATAAGAACAAAGTTTTTGCTGTTGTTACTCGCAGGAGTGGTTATCCCTGTATTAGTGATTTCAATCATCACTGTTTGGAGCGTACGCAATAGCGCTGAACTCAACTTCGAACAAAGAAGCACTGCAGAGCTCGGGCATATTGATACCACCTTTTCCATCTACCTGAACGGCCTAGCCGAAGATGCTAAATTTCTCGCTACCTCTAAAGTCATCCGACAATTAGACCATAGTGTAACCACCTACATGGGCAAACCCAGCACCATGATGACACCAGATAAAATTGGCGGCTTAGAGCAAGAAGCCTTTCACTTTATGCGCGAATTTGGCGAAGCACGGCCCGACCTAGCCTATGTGTACTTGGCAATGGATCATGGTGGTTATATTCAGTGGCCTTTAGGTAAAAACTCTGCAGACTATGACCCTAGAGTGCGACCTTGGTACCCATTATCTATAAATTCGACAACCCCAGTACGTATTCCCGCCTACCAAGATTTAGTTACCAAAACCCCGCTAGTAGACTACATGGTACGTTTTGAAGGCGCCAAAGGAGCATTTGGTACTATTGGCGTAGATGTCACCCTAAGTAAACTCACAGACTTAATTAAAAAAGTGAAGTTTGGCGAGCAGGGTTACATCATCATGATTGAAGACAGCAATACGATTTTGGCCGACCCATCAAACGAAGAAAACCTGTTTAAAGCGATTGGCGAAGTGGCGAGCTATCAGACAATTCAAAGCGCATCACCGGGCTTACATACCGTACAGAAAGACGGTGAGACTTGGCTGGCCAACGTGTATTTATCTCCTGAACTTAACTGGCGCTTTATTGGCTTTATGCCTGCCAGCGAAGTTTATCAACAGGCAAACTCACTAATCACCTTAATAATAGGCGTTGCCATTTTGATGACAGTGGTATTTATCGCCATTGGCTTTACCTTAATGAATGTGATCACTAAACCAATGATTACCATCACCGAAGGCTTAGAGGGCATTGCATCTGGTGAAGGCGACTTAACTCAGCGTTTAGATATCCAATCTAATGATGAATCGGGGCAAATGGCCAATGCCTTCAACCGCTTTGTAGAATCGATTAACTCATTGGTTGCCAGCATTAAAGGCAATAGTGCACAAGTAGATAACTCCGCGGCGCAAGCCAGTGAGCTCTCCAGCACCATGAAACAAATAGCAGAGGGGCAACTAGCCGCTGTAGAACAAGTTTCAACCGCATTCCATGAAATGGTAGCCACCTCTAATGAAGTAGCGTCAAACTGTAGCCAAGCAGCTTCTAGCGCCGACGACAGCCAGCAACAGGTAGAGGAAGGTCATCAACTTATTCAAGATACGGTGCGCGCGGTTAGCCAACTAGAAACCACCTTGAATGAGTCCAATCAAGCCATGGATGAACTGTCGCAAGAATCCGCTAATATCACTGTAATCTTAGATACCATTCGCGGCATTGCTGAACAAACTAACTTGTTGGCCTTAAATGCCGCCATTGAAGCCGCCCGAGCGGGTGAGCAAGGCAGAGGATTTGCAGTAGTTGCAGACGAAGTGAGAACCCTCGCTGGCCGCACTGCCGAATCTACAGAAGAAATCGACAAACTATTGAGCAACTTGCGCCAACAAACTTCCAATGTAGCCACTAAGCTTTCTAGCAGTATTGAACACTCAAGCACCACGGTAACTGCCACCAACCAAACCAGCACAGTGTTTGAGGCTATACTACAATCGGTACTTACCATTCGAGACATGGCCACGCAAATTGCAGCTTCAGCAGAAGAGCAGCACTTGGTAGCAGAAGAGATCAATCGTAACATCACCGATATTCATGACGGCTCAAGTCAAGCAAACGAGGTATCTCAACAACTAGAACAAAGCGCAACCGCTCTTAACTCTCTCGCGGGAAGCTTACAAGAAATGGTATCGCGATTTAAAACAAACTAGGGTCTGTTGATCTTTGGTGTTGAAATTTTGTTCGAGATAAGCGGGCTTTAATCGTGGCGAGCACTTAGAAGCCTAGTGGGCTAAGAAAGAAGTGCTTAACAAAGAGTAAAGTTCGCTTATCCGAACCCTTCGGGCAGCATTTCTTAGCCATTTATTCAGCGTTAGCGAGTGATTATTAAGCCCACTTAACTGCACACTCACTGCCTTGCCTAAATGGCTAATAAATTGCTGTAAAAACCATCAGCAAAGATCAACAGACCCTAACAATACGGAGAATTAAAAAGCCCAAGCATTTTGCTTGGGCTTTTTGTTAAGTATCTAGCGGTTTTCGAGGCGACTGTAATCCAGTACGCCAGACGCCAGAGGCTCTGCCTGAAGATAAGCTTGATGGAGACGATCACTAAATGGCCAAAACTCATTATTAGTTCTGCGAATACCGTAACGCTTCATAAATGCTTGATAATCTTGTTCGTTAAATACTTGAACTAGGCTTTGCTGCAACTGTTTTAACTCAGACTTCTCTACTCGCCAAAAGGCACTTGGATAGGCCCCCACTAACCCAGGTAAAACGCTTAATGTGTCTTTATCAGGCTCAAGGTTATTACTTTCTGAGAACAAACTAGAAATGTTGGTATGCGCATTATGCCTTAACAAGGTGTAGTACTCTGGCTCTGCTTTCTCTACATCGTCTACTTGAATAAATACCACTTGTGGCAATAGTTTGATGGCACCACCTTTCCAAGCACTAAGGTCTGTAGCAAAATCAACCACTTCTCGGGAGTATTTTGGCCAAGTAATATCATGTTTGTGACTTAAGATTGGCGTAAGCTTTTCACCAATCATATCAAACAATTGCTGTTTGTAAGGCGCATTACCGCTGTACTCAACTGCGCTTTTGAAAAAAGCTTCTTGTGGGCGAGATTCTACAAAATGAATAATGTTTTTATCTGCACCAACATACCAACTACGCAGCTCATCATATCTTGCTTCAGCAGGCAAAAACGAAGCAAAACTAGCTTCGCCTTCCATACGTAAAAAGTCCATATATAAACGAGTAACCAACTGGTGACCTAAATTTCCATAAGGATCATAACCTGCCACCAACAAATAATGAATCCGCTCAAACAAGGAGTAATCAACCACCCAGGCCGTTTTAGGCTGTTTACCCACGGTACCTTTTACTACGCTGGCGCTGTCAAAATGGCGGAATATAGTGAGTGCGGCATTGGGATTTTCACCATCACCATCCCATAACAAGTCCAAATTAATTAGAGTGCTATCTTTGCTTAACCACTCATTTAATTTCTCTATACGCGCATTCATGTACTTTTTATGACGTTTTGAGTAACGCAACCAAGTACTAACGGGTAAAACATTACTTTGCGCTACAGAGGGCATTCTTAAGTGGTCACTTTGTTCAGCTAAAAACTCTCCCTGCGATTGCTCGAAACGGTTGTCAGGATTAGCAAAATACACCCAAAAATGGTCTTGGATAACATTTAAAGCTACTTGTCCTCGACAAACAGGTCCTTTCATAAAGCCCATAATAAAGGTTTCGGCATCATCTAACATAAAGCGATAACGGCCATCTATGGTTAAATCTTTAAATGCCACAAAAGGGTTACCCGCCACTTTAGGTTTGTAACTAGGTAAACTACTTACTTGAGTATCTTCTCCCAAGAACCACTTGGTCCAGCGCTGTTGACGAGCTTTGTCTAAGCGATAAGGTATATGCGTTTTAACTACAATGGTTTCCCGCTCTGGTGCTAAGCGGTAATAGACTCGGCTTACATCAGGGTCGTCGTAAGGTCGACGGGTTGCAATTTCATCTATCGGAGTACCAGGAGCGGTTCGAGAACGCACTAATTTAAAAAAGGCTGGGCGAGAATTTGGGTCGTCGTCAAAGTACAGATGAGTGATAAACAAATGCTCGTATATATAACGCGACATTAATTGCTCTTTTAAGGAATCTCCGTTTAAAAACTGTTCCCAATGAGAGACTTGTTCACTGAGTTTTCGATGTTCAGTTAAATCATCAGCCATTGGTGCGCCACTAGCTAGCCAAGCGGTTAAGGTATCAAACTCTTGATCACTAATTGCTGGCAAACCATAAGGCATCCCCCATTCCGGGTGCGAGGCTTGCACCTTGGCGTAACCTTCGATACCCACACACTGCTGAGCACGATCTAAGGAAAAATCAAATGCATCAGGATCGAGGATTTCGTTACCTGGATCTACATAATCACGCTTTTGCTTTAGTGCTTGGTACATTACTCCGGCTTCTAAATTAGCTTGCTCGGTTTGAACACGCTCATTGAGTACCGGATTAAAGCCTTTTTGACGCCACATTTGAGTGGACTTTGCATCAGTATATAGACGGGTGGTTGGAGCAGCGGTTACTCTGCTTGCATGATATACACGGTCGGTAGTAACTCCGCGATCAATGCCTGCTGCAGAGGTCAATTTCAATTGACACGGTGCATCGTAGCAAGCGTGGCACATCACACAGCGCTGATCCAAAATAGGCTTCACCTCTGTAATAAACTCTGCTGCTGGAGGATGGGTCTCAGGAAAAATTCGCGTTTGTACCGACGCTTCACCAAAACGTTGATCAAACTGATTAACAATTATGCTCGAACAACCGACTACAAACAGCAGCCCCCAAAATACACCAAAACGTTTAAACATAACTCTTCCCTGATACAGCCTTATTTTCACTAGTAGGCACTAAATACTATGCTAAGTATATAACAACTAAGGCAGATAGCATGCTAAATAACATGTCAGCCAAGGTCATTAATTAGGGTCTGTAGATCTTTGGTGTTGAAATTTTGTTTGAGATAAGCGGGCTTTAATCGCGGCGAGCACTTAGAAGCCTAGTGGGCTAAGCAAGAAGTGCTTAACAAAGAGTAAAGTTCGCTTATCCGAACCCTTCGGGCAGTATTTCTTAGCCATTTATTCAGCGTTAGCGAGTGATTATTAAGCCCACTTAACTGCACACTCACTGCCTTGCCTAAATGGCTAATAAATTGCTGCAATAACCATCAGCAAAGATCAACAGACCCTAGTATTTATGGTGATAATTTTCTGTGCAAAACGCCCTTAGAAACTATGCATATTCTATTTTGTTAAACACCAATATATTTAAGCCGCCTTATTTTGACTTTACAGACATAAGTGGTAACTCCTCCAGCTAACTTTAAATTTTTGCCCTTCCAATCAACTGTCAAATAAAAAAAGCACAAAATAACTTGCAAACAAAATGATAATGATTATCATTTAGATATAGAGATTAGTGAGGACAACATTATGATTAAAACATTAACTTTTGCCAGCATGCATTTCACTATCGCTTTTTTGGTCACTTGGTTGTTAACTGGTGACATAATGATTGGCGGTTTGGTTGCCATAATAGAGCCAGCAGTAAACAGTGTGGCTTACTTCTTTCACGAAAAAGCCTGGACCAAATGGGGCTTCAACCGCCCTCAGCCAGCCAAGGAGTATGCATGTTAGACCAACAACGCGTTCAACAAATGGATATCAATATTTTGGTAAGCATTGTAAACATGCAAATTAGAAATGAGTTTGCTAGCTTTACTGAACTATGCAGGTTTTACCAACTAAATCAGAGCCAATTGAGCCAACGCTTAGAATCAGCAGGCTACCAATTACAAGCTAAGCAACAACAGTTTACCGCGGCCTAATCACTTACTCCACTCTGCTCTGCTCTACAAAGCGGATGGCCAATTAACATACGCGCTTAAACAGAATAAGCAACTTGGTAAATAGCTAAACTACTCTGCACTGGCATTCATCGCGCTATAAGCACGGTAGGCAAATACTAAAAAGAAAGCTTCCAGAACTTGCCCAAAAACTCGATTGGCAAACACCCATACGCCATTGGCATTATTGTCTAATAGCCAATGATGCACAGCCCAAACGGGTATCATGGTAACCCCAGCAACCACTATCACGCCCGCTAGCAAAGGCCACTTATAGGCTTCGGTTTGCCGCCAACTTGCGCTAATTGCTTCCACGGGACTGCTTTTGTTTAGTACACAATGTAAATCTGCCACCAACAATCGACTGGCGATAACAATACCAGGCAACACAAAAAAGCTCAGGCCAAGCATTACCAAAGCAAAACACATTGCCACTACCATAAACAACAAAGGCCAAATACTTAACGACGCTTGAAAACAGCGAGCAATTGACCACGGCTGCTGTTTAAACTGGGCGCGCATGTACAAAATGATTGCACCTTGATAAATAGGCTGCATTAACAAACCTATTATCACAAACATCCAGTAATTTGCGGTAGAAGGCTCGCTAGGGTTTTGAACATATTGGCTTTGCAATGCAGCAAAAGGTACAGCAAAGGGCAAAACCATTAACGCCAATTGAGCAAAATGCTGACGGTAAAAACGTAAGCTATCGGCCAACCAGTCCCATAAACCAACTATTGCCATACTGCTTTCACCACTCCTTTAAAACCGCCAGTCAATAAGTTTATGCTAAACAGATACATTGATGTAACTGATTAAGCGAGGCTATTGTCCAGTTCACATTTTCCAATGGCTGATGTTCAGGCTCGCTGTTTTTGTCTCTTTGCAACCACACACTGCTCATACCTGCTGAATTAGAGCCCTGTGCGTCATTCACTAAATTGTCTCCCACATAACAACATTGGCTAAGCTCAAGCTTGGCCAGCTGTGCAGCTTGCTGAAAAATCGCTGCTTTAGGCTTAGCAACCCCAGCCGCTTCTGCGGTTAGAACAAACTCGAAATAATCGAACAAGCCCGCTGCACGTACTTTTCGCTGTTGCATATCTTCAGGCCCATTTGATACTAACGCTAGCCGCCAGCCTTGTTGTTTAAGCTGACTTAAACAAGCCAAGGTATCGCCGTACAGCACGGTTGCATCGATATATTGCTGCATGAAATATTCGAAAGCCTGCTCAGCAGCATCAGCACTTAAGCTCTTATCTTGCAATGCTTCTCGCGCTCGGGCTTGGCGCATTTCAGCGGCGCTCAGTTTACCATGTAAAAAAGCTGGATAATGAAGTTTTAGCGCCCGCTTCCAATGACTTAAAGCATCGTGAGTTTGCGAGGGTTTGTATTTACCAAACAAAGCTTTCGCAGCAGTTTCGGTAGCAACTCCGTCATCCACTAAGGTGTCGTCTAAGTCAAACATTAGCATCTTGGCTTGGATGGGTTTAATCATCGGTATTCCTTGTATTTTCAGTCAGATTAGCGATAGGAAATAAGAAGTCAACGGTTGTTTACAGCAAGTCCTTCTGCCTAATCGAGAAAAGCTAGTGATCTAATCGGCCAGTGCTAACGTTAAAGAGAGGTCTAACATAATAGTAAGGACTCATCATGAAAACTCAATCCGTTGGCCTAAGTGATGTTACCGTGCTTTTTTACCCAAGCGATAACCCTTATCAGCTGCAATCTATGCTGTTAACAGATCAAGTTGTGAATAGCCAAGGCAGAGTAGTGATCCCCCGTAAACACAAGCAGGGAAAAATTATTGTTGCCGTAATAGCAGGTCAAGCCGAGTTACTGAACTTACTCGGCGACCGATTTGATGTAAGCCCCTTGTCAGTGGCTTAAGGTTTAGCATCTGCGCTATCTGTAGAAGACACGCTTCCTTCTAACTCAGCTTCAGCACACATGTAAGCGCGACTAGAACAAAATGGCGTAAGCGGCACACTAGGGGACAATGGTTGCTCTTGCTCTGCCAGTTGACGTTGATGCTTATTGGTGACTCTAGCCACAATATAGAAAGCCATACGTAGTGCCAATATCCCAAACACTATTGTACCTACTGCTTGACCGCCCAACACGCCCAACGGGCCAAACCAATGCCCACCTAGATAAACAAAAGGGACCGTGCCTAAAGTTGCTTTGCCAAAATTAAGCATGGTAGAGGTGCTTGGGTAGCCAAGATTATTAAAGGCAGCGTTAGCCACAAACATCGCCCCATTAAATACAAAGCTAAAGCTTATCCAGGTACAGAAGAAAGCAATAACAGTGGCCGCTTCACCACCTACACCAAACACATCCACAATTACGTTTTGCCCTAACAATAGAATTAACGACACCGCAACAACAAATCCACCGTTAAACCATAGCGCTTTGCTTAAAGCCTCATGTACTCTAGCGAAATTATTTGCCCCAAAGTTTTGGCCAACAATAGGGCCAATGGCGCCAGATAATGAGAATATCATGCCAAATGCCACCGGTATTATACGTCCTACCACTGCCCAACCCGCTACGTAGGCATCGCCAAAAATAGCAATAGAAGCAGTAACATAAGCATTGCCCAAAGGGGTTGCTACATTGGTCATCATAGCGGGAGCAGCCACCTTTAAAATAGCGCGCAGATCTTGAAGCCACTTTCGCAAATTAAAGCCAGCAAACAACTGGTGCTTGTAAATCACTCCAGACAAGGCAACACCTGCAACAACAAAGCGCGCGATAACCGAGGCAATAGCGGCACCAGGTAATCCAAGTCCAAGCGCAAATATAAATATCGGATCGAGTACCGCATTTACCCCGCCGCCAGCCAAGGTAGACCACATCGCCCGTTTTGCATCACCTACCGAGCGCAGTGCAGCGCCACCACTCATGGCCAAACCAAGAATCGGTAGCGAAGGCAGTAAGATTCTTAAATATTGTACTGCAAGTTCATGGGTTCTGGCCTTAGCGCCAATCAAGCTCAATAGCTCTGGCGCAAAATACCAAGCCAAAGCGGCAAAAGCGGCGCTAATCAAAAAACCAGTAAATAAGATATTGGTGACTAACTGCTTAGCCCGGGCTTTATCTTGCTGGCCAATCGCTTTTGACACCAAGGCGGTCATCGCAATCGACAAGCCAATAGAAATGGAGGTAGTAAAAAATGCGATGGTTCCGGCGTAGCCCACCGCTGCTGCTAGCTCAGCCTCACCCAATAAGCTAATAAAAAACAAATCGGTTAAATCAACCAAAAACAACGCAGTTAAGCCAATGGCATTGGTGGAGGACATAACAACGATGTGGCGAAAAATATCACCAGACACGAACTTTGCCTTTGGCATAGAAACTCTCAAAACAACTGGGTAATTTCTAGTGTAGGCGCTAATCAAAACGAAGTCATTGGCGAAATAGCCCCTTAATTAAAGGGGCTATTGCTGGTTAAATTTAGCTAAAGCTAGCACGTAGCTCTTTGGTTGCTAATACCATGTTGTTTAAGGCTGCCTCAGTTTCCTGCCAATTACGGGTTTTTAAGCCACAATCTGGGTTTACCCACAAGCGTTGCAATGGGATCCATTGTGCTGCTTTATCAATCAACGCTTTAATATCATCGATGCTAGGAATGTTAGGCGAGTGAATGTCGTAAACACCTGGGCCAATTTCATTTGGATACTCAAAGTGCTCAAAGGCCTGCAACAAACTCATCGCCGAACGAGAAGTCTCAATGGTTAATACGTCGGCATCCAATGCGGCTACCGCTGGCATAATGTCATTAAACTCGCTGTAACACATGTGAGTATGGATCTGCGTTTCAGGTTTAGCGCTAGCTGCAGATAGCTTAAAAGCAGATACCGCCCAGTTTAAATAGTCATCCCATTGGCTGCGTTTAAGCGGCATACCTTCGCGAATTGCCGGTTCATCAATTTGAATAACTTGAATACCGGCTTGTTGTAGCTCGGCCACTTCATCATTAAGCGCGATAGCGATTTGCTCAGCGATTTGGGCGCGGCTAATATCCTCTCGGGCGAAGCTCCACGTCAAAATAGTCACCGGGCCAGTTAGCATGCCTTTTACCGGCTTGTTAGTTAAGGATTGCGCATAGCTGCTCCACTCAATGGTAAGAGGTTTAGCGCGCTCGATGTCATCTACAATAATTGCTGGTTTTACACAACGCGAGCCATAACTTTGTACCCAACCAAAGCGGCTAGCAATAAAGCCATCTAATAGCTCGGCAAAATACTCAACCATGTCGTTACGTTCGGCTTCACCATGCACTAACACATCCAAATCTAAGCGCTCTTGACGCTCAATGGCATCCTTAATGTGTTGCGCAAGCGCAGCATCATAATCAGCTTGGCTTAGTTGCCCCGCTTTATATTCGCGACGCTGACGACGAATTTCATTGGTTTGCGGAAACGAACCAATAGTAGTGGTTGGCAAGGGTGGCAATTGCAAACTTTGCTGCTGAATTTCTTGGCGCTGTGCAAAGCTTAAAGTACGCTCACGCTCAGCCGGGGTTAAGGCGCTAATTCGCTGCTGCAAGCTGGAGTTGTTTTTCTTGCTAAGGTTTTGCAAAGCAGCACTGTATTGGCGAGATAGCCGCAGGGCGTCAGCTTCACCGTTTAGCGCTTCATCAAGTATTTGCAGTTCAGATAGTTTTTGCTCCGCAAAAGCCAAACGATATTTAGCATCACCCAAGTCTGTTTCACTCTCTAGATCAAGCGGGCTGTGCAACAAAGAACAAGACGAGGCAAGCCACAAGCGCTCGCCTAAGCGAGCTTTAAGTGAGCTGTAGTTCTCGATAATCTCTGGCAAATTTGCTCGCCATACATTGCGACCATTAATCACCCCAGCCGACAATACCCACGCGTCAGGTAACCAAGTTAGTACTTGCTCAAGCTGTTGTGGAGCGGCAGATAAATCTAAATGCAGCCCGTCTACCGCCAATTGCTTAATCACCTCAGCATTGTCTAACACATCTGCAAAATAGCTGGTCAGAAGCAACTTAGTGGGGCTGAGCTTTGTTTGATAAGCAGCTAACAATGCGCCTTGCCATTGCGAATCGAGCTCTAGACCCAAGATAGGTTCGTCCACTTGAACCCACTCCACACCTAAATCTGCAACAGCTCGGAAGATCTCGCGGTAAACCGTTAACAACTGTGGCAATAACGACAAACGGTCAAAATCACTGGCTGCTTGCTCGTCATTTTTACCGAGGTACAGGTAAGAAACAGGCCCCAAAATAACTGGCTTAACTGCATGGCCTTGCTCAAATGCTTCGCAAATTTCATCAAACAGTTGCTGCCACTGTAGGCTAAATACACTGTCTTCAGAAAACTCCGGCACAATGTAGTGGTAATTAGTGTTAAACCATTTGCTCATGTCTGATGCCGCATGATTACAGCCACAGCCCTGTTGGCCACGAGCAATTGCAAACATGCTATCTAGGTTAATTTGCTCAGACTGATGACGCTTAGGCAGGTTGCCTAACAATAATGAAGTATTTAGTACTTGGTCGTACCAAGCAAAATCGCCGACGGTCACCCAAGCTTGACCGCTGTTTTTTTGGGCTTGCCAGTTTTGTTGGCGAATGTTTTTGCCAACTTGTAATAACTCTTGCTGCGAAGATTCACCACGCCAGTAGCTTTCTAAAGCAAATTTTAGTTCTCGTTGCTTCCCAATTCTTGGGTAACCCAATACGTGAGTAGTGCTCATATCAATATCCTTTTAGCCGTCTAGATGTATAAATTCATATTGACCAGAGCGAGGCCTCAACACAATTGAAAAGCCATCAAGTTAAATTGAATTTTTCTCAACTCTGCTTAATCCAGTAAAAATTGAGCATACAAAATTAAAGCGTTCTCCCTATCTATATTGAAAATTATTCATGTTAAGTCATCTACCTTGGCACTTATATGTACAAACAAACCTGAACTGCCTAAGCTGCAAATTCGCCAACACACCTACAGGAGGCTAGCCAGATAAATGTTAGAAATAAAGCATTTACGTTGCATTCAAGCTATTGCTGCTAGCTCTTCTTTAAAGTCAGCTGCTGCTAAGTTGTTTATTACCGATTCGGCGCTATCTCACCAGCTAAAAGACTTAGAGCAGCGCATCAATAGTCAGCTAGTGTTAAGAAAGCAACAGCCCTTGCAACTCACCCAACACGGCCAGCAACTGCTTAATTTAGCCCAGCAAGTGCTGCCTTTAATTGAACAAACCGAGCAACAATTTAGCGCCGCCCAACAACAGCAAACACGTTTAAACATTAGTGTTGATTGTCATGCTTGTTTTCAATGGTTATTACCGGCTTTGCAGCGGTTTCAGCAAACTTGGCCAGAGGTAAATAGCCATTTTTGCCAAGACAAAAACTATAACGGCCTGCCCTTGTTACAACGTGGTGAAGCTGACATTCTGCTAACGTCTGAAGTAAGCCCAGAGGCGCAAATCCATTTTGAGCCTTTATTTGAATATGAAATGGTGCTTATTTGCCCACCTCAACACCGCTTAAGCAGCCAAGCGACCGTAACAGCCTCCCAGTTAAGCCAAGAAACCATCATTAGTTACCCGGTAACGCCACAACGCTTAGACTTATATCGTTACATTCTTCAACCCAGCCAAGTAGCTGTAAAACAATGGAAACACGCCGATAACCCAGCCATGTTACTGCAAATGGTCGCAGCAGGAATGGGAGTGGCAGCGATGCCTTATTGGGCTGTAGAGCATTATGCGCAGCAACAATTTGTGCACTTATTGTCGTTTGAACAGGCTTTATGGCGCCCCATGTACGCAGCCTTTAGTAAAAACGCTCAATCAAGTACAGTGCTAAAAGATTTTGTTGAACATATTTTGCAACAAGCACTCAGCCAACTAAAAGGCGGCAGAGCACTAAGCTTTAAGCATAAATAAGCGTCAATTTGATTTGACGGATCTGCCAAAAAGAGTTTACTTTTAATAACATAAGGAAAGCTCCCCAGCTCGTATTTTAACTTTTTGGCATAGGTTTTTGCGATGGTTTCTGACTGGTCTCCAGCAGAGTTTACAGAAAGAAAAATGAGCCTTGTCATGCATTTGGCAGGTTTCATTCCTAGTGCTTATTTTTCAATTACTCATTTAGTTAATGGGGTATTTTGGTACGGCTTAGTGGTACTACCCTGCGCCTTGGCCATTTTAGTTTCGCTATTCTTCTTATTCACCAAACCCGAATCCAACCATTACAAAACTGCCGACGTTTGGTTCTTATTGTTAGCCATTCCCCCAGTTTTATTAGCACTGACTCAACCTAATATGCACGGCGAATTTTTTGTTCCCGCATTAATTTTGGCTTGCTTTATCCACTTACCACTGCAAGTCGCAGAGCGTTTGGTTTTTGCAGTGAGCATTTTGGCGATTATCTTTGGTGTTCATCACTTAGGTGTTCATCAAGGTATACGATTTAGCATTGGCGTAGTGGCCTCACACATCTTTGCATGGGGCTTGGCGCGGGTACTGGTAAAGCAAAATAACGAACTCAAAGAACTCGCGTTTAAAGACTCCCTCACTCGTTGCTACAACCGCAGAGCCTTGTTTGATGAGCTGCTAAAAGCTACCCAACAACATAAACGCAGTGGCATCAAAGCTAGCATTATCCTTTTAGACTTAGACCATTTTAAAGCCATTAATGATCAACATGGCCATAATGTAGGCGATCAAATACTGGTGTGGTTTGCCCACTTTTTGCAACAAAACACCCGCGTTAACGACCGCGTTTTTCGCTACGGAGGCGAAGAATTTCTTATCATGTTACACGATGCTGACTTTGATACTGCCTACCAAACTAGCGAGAAGCTAGTAGCTAAAATTTCTAGTTTATTAGCACCCAACCAACTGTCGATTAGCTTTAGTGCAGGCATAGCTAGCATCAAAGAAAATGAGAGTATTGATGATTGGATAGAGCGAGCAGACCAAGGTTTATATCAAGCCAAACAAGCGGGGAGAAAGCAAACTTGGCCCAGTCAATTTGAGTGTGTAGAAGCCAGCACACCAAAACAGCCTATTTAAACACGTTGTTTAAATAGGCTAATTACTATTAGCGTTACTTTATAAGTATAATTTTATTAACTGGCCTTGCTGAAGCGATAAGACTGGATCATTTTCTCTTCACTACCTTGCTGTGAGTAGGTTTCTACAATCCAAAGCTGGGGGCTCACCACGCGTAATTCCATGCGCATGTTAGCAGTATTAACCTGGCTTAAAGGGTAGTAACTAAAGCGGTTCATAGCCGCTTGAAACTCGCCCGCATACACCACATCATTTTCAAGGTTAGAGGCACTCACGCTTAATTGATGACCTTGCTGTTGGTTATAGCTAATGGTTGTGCTGGCTTGTAACTCAAGCTTTTCGCCAGCCACCTCTAACTGCTCTAGCTCAACCGTAGCAGCATCACTCTCCAACATTTTACCGCGTGCAAGGCCCTGCGCTTCGATGGTGCTACCATCAGGCTGAATCGCCCAAACGTTTACCTGCCATTGACCCAGCAATTTATTCAAATGCTCACCTTGATTGGCCGTTGCATTGTCACCATTCATGATCACGGTATTTGGCTGGGCTATCGCTTCTGCAGTTGTACCGGTGCGGCGATTCTCGTGGCTATTCTCGTAATCGCGCATTGCACCACTAGCACCACCCGCTGCAGCACCAACAGCAGCACCTTTTACTGCCAACTCAGCATCTCCAGTAACTGCTCCCATAACTAAACCTAATACGGCTCCGCCTACTGCACCGGTTTTCATTCCTTGATTAGGATCAGGCTCACCATCCGTTGAGGCACAGCCGGCAAGCATGGTGCTTGCAAGTAAAACGACACTAATAGAGGTTCCGATTTTGTTCATTCATGGTTCTCGCTATTGCTAAATAATATGCGACTAAGATAAAGCAAGGCGCAAACTAACATCAGGGCATGTAAAAAGTTTTTTTTGTTAGCTAATGCCTAGCGGAACCCATTGGGCGAAGTGGCAACAACTTGCTAGAATAAACTACATAATAACAATTACTTGATGACTCTAAATGGCTGACTACCAAGACATTGCCGACTATTTACAGCAAAAGCGCACTCAGGCAGGACTAACCCAAGAGCAACTTTGCCAAGTATTAGCGGCCTTTAGCCCAGAATTTAGTGAGCTGGATGCCTTGGCGGTGAGCCGTTGGGAGCGGGGAAAAGTAGCGCCGAGCTTAAATCGGCAATTGGAAATTATTCGCTACTTTGGTGATGAAGCTTATAAAATTTTCACTTCCAGTAGCTTTAGCTCGAAAAACCTTCCCAGCAACCAAGCGATGAACAAGGTATTAGAAGCTCGCGCTAAGTTTAAGCATTACATGGGGGCTCACCCTTATCTGCCGCAAAGTGAAGAGAGTTTTGAACGAATTACTCCGCCCCACCCCCTTACTCAATACAGTGCACAACACTTAAGTAATTACAGACAACCTTACCTATGGCCATGAGCAGTGGAACAGCGCTTGGCTCGAGTCACTGCAAAACCATCCCGCTGCGGAAGTTAGCTATTACTTCTACCTTGGTCAACTAGCCGGGCACTGTTTCGCACTCAAGATAAAACAGCCCTATTTTGAAAAACTATTGGATAAGAGCTTAGATGAAGCTGACGTAAGCGAAAAAATGCTAGCTGGTAGCAATGAGCCCGCCAGCTTATATATTTATTCCATATACACTGGGCGAGTAAACGCCATCTCACAAGTTTACGAAAACTTATTTAAAACCTTCATCATGAATTCTTCGCTAAGCTATATAGGCATTAGAGTTCGCCGTGACATCGCTTTTGTGATGCTAGAAAACGTACCACACACCATTGAAGAGATAGGCCCACCAAGTGACAACCGCAATGTGGGTATCAAACATCGCGGTAAGCGCTATCAGTACGTAACCTGCAGGATAGAACGACAAGCACTAATTAATTCACCAGTATTTTTAAATATCTTAAGAAGTGATTAAGGAGTTCTGAAGAGGCTATTGAATAGCCAAGCTCTCTTGTTCCTTACGCCACAAACGATGACCACAAGATAGACAAACACACTCACGGCGGTGATCCATCAGGCTTTCCAAGCCATACTCCCACGTTTGGTCGCTATCGCAGTGAATGCAACGAATAGAGTTGGCATCGTCGGTTTTTTCAGGGTAACGAGTCTGATAGTCGTTTAGCGTGGGTAAACGAGCCCACACCCTTTGACAACTATCGCGGCGATTAAAAAACAGCACTACTGCACCCAGTAATATTAGTAACAGCTGAAACACACCACCTGCCTTGGTTTTTTTTAAGCTTAAGTTCTTAATACCGAACCCAATTTCTGCAACAGATCCTTGCTTAGAAAACATTTGAAATCAACCTACTTGTTAACAAAACCGCCATTAACAGCAAAATGCTGCCGGCACAGCTGTTACATATTGTTTACGTTTCCATAACTGCGCATACTACAAGAACTTTGTTACGCTAAAACGACGTGACATGATAATTTGCCACTTGCTGCGTATATACTTATACCCAGATGTTAAAGGGCGCAGAAGGTAACAATAAGCCAATGAATAAGCTAGTAAAATTCTTCTCTATTACTCTTTCTATTTGCGGCTTGCTAGCAGCGGGAGTAATACTGAGCTTGCCTTATTTACCAGATACTCCCCTGGGCATATCCGTAAGCTATTTAAGTCTATTCTCGCCGCGCTGGTGGGCGATGTTACTGGCCCTTACGCCGATTTTGTTTATCCGCCAGCTAGGCAAATGGCAGCACCTAAGCTGGGCACTCTGCGCGGTGGTGTTTGTGCAATTTCAAGATCTTCAGCTTAAGTTACCTCAACAGCAAGCTAGCACCATCACCATTTTGTCTTTAAACAACGGCAATGGTGCGAGCTCACCGCAAATTCGCCAGTTGGTAGCAGAGTTAAAACCCGACATTGTATTTATGCAGGAATCAAAGCCAGAGCGGGTGCAGCAAGTCTTTGACGATAGTTGGTATAGTCACTGCGACCACCTTTGCACCGTAAGCCGAACGCCAATTGAACATCAAGGCAGCTTATCGCGTGAAACCTTTGGTGGCTTTGGTAAATTTGCGGTGTTTTATCACACCACGATTGAAGGAAAAGAACTAAGTATCGCCAATATCCACATGGACACCCCAAGGCCAACCATTAACGCCTTAATCCATCGTAGCTTTGAGCCTGAAGCATTTAACAACTTGCACTTTGCGCGCAACATGCAAGCCTCTTTAGTGGCTTCTTGGGCTAAGCAGCAAGCCAGCTATATTGCTGCTGGCGACTTTAATATGACGGTCCAAGAAAACCTTTATCAACGGCATTTAGCCGGTCTAAATAATGGCATTGACTTAGTAGGCAGCGGAGTTAACTACACCAAATACACGTCATGGCACGGCGCAAGGATAGACCACGTACTAGCCTCTGAAGATCTCAGTTTTGCTAGCGCTAGGGTACTTGATTCAGTCGGTGGCGATCACCGCCCAATCACTGCAAGTTTAGCGTTACCTTAACCAGCTTTAGGCAGCTTTTTGCGGCTTGCCGTTTGGCGAACACCGCGCCGCAGACCATCTATTGCCAATAACACTAAGGCAAAAATGATTAACATATAAGTTGGCCACTGCTCAGGGCTTAAACGCTCACCCAGTAACCAGCCCACGCTAAATACCAATACAGGTTCTAAATAACCCATTAAGCCAAATAAACTCAGAGGCAAATAGTTAGAAGCAAGTAAAAACAGTAACATAGGAATGGTACCCGCTACCCCCAGCCCGAAGTAATACGCCCAAGGGGCATAGTTATACAGATTCGAGAGCTGGCTTTGCGCTTCGCTCACGCCCTCCCCCATTAGCAAATAAGCGCAGGCAAGCGGCAATAGCATTAAGTTATCAATAGTAAAAGCAATATGGCTAGGTAAAGGATACTTACGCCGCAACATAAAATATAAGGGATAACCCAAGGCCACCAACAACACTATCCACGACAAGCCGTCAGCCATTAAGTAGGCGTAAGCAACCCCAACAGCAGCAACAACAACCGATAGCCACTGCAGGCTAGTTAAACGCTCTTTATAGACAAACCGTCCCACTAATACCAATACCAAGGGCAAGGAAAAGTAACCCAGCGCAACCGGCAGCGTCTGGCCGTTGGCTGGCGCCCAAATAAACAACCAAAACTGCAAGCCAACTAATACAGCAGCCAGCATCAAGCGTGGCCAAGCTCGCCAATTAGCCATGTACTGAATGAGCAAAGGCAATTGCTTGAAGCAAGCTAAACCCACAAACATTAGCAAACAGCTCCACACAATACGCTGAGCAGCTAGCCAATTGCCGCTGTTTTCATTTAAAGGAAACTGATGGATATACCAAGGAAGAAAGGCAAACATGCACGAAGCCATTGCCGAGCAAGCTAGACCAAAATAGAGACGGGAAGAATGCGAGGAAACTAGCGCCACAGCAACCACTTAATCAATGAGTTAAACCCTGATTAAGCAGCAATTATGCTATGGCTGCAAGTTATTTGCGCAATTTTTAACTAGTGTAAAAGCTTACGACTAGTTGATTGAGCTGATACTTGATGGAATTGTGCTGTGGCCGCCATAGCTTGCCATTGGCTTTGCATTTTTTGATATGGGCTTAAGCCATTTTGACGCTGAGCGTAATCGTTAAGAATTACTCCCCAACGAAACTCATCCATTTGCTGACTAGGTACTTTACCTTCGCGTTTAGCCATTACTTGAACTAAGTTTTTAAGCTTATCTAGCTGCGGCGCGACGGGGTGGTTTACCCCATCGGTAACCAATACATTCTGAAAATCAGCCAACATATTCTTTTTCAAAGCATCAATTTCTTCATCTTGTAAATCGGCCACAGCAATAGCCTCGGTCAATAAACGTAGCTGCCACACTCGAGAAAAGTTTTGGTAATCACGTTTGTTTAAATCAAAAAATAACATTGCATAACCACTGTTACGCTCAATGACCGCTAAACACTCGTGTGAATCTACGGCAAATGCGTGGGCACTCCAACTATGGCGAATAGAGGCGTTCTCAAGGGAAGGTAACTCGCGAGGAAGCCAAGCTTGCACATCGTTACTAATCTGAATTTCTATCATAATTTGCTCATCGCTGATTCTAATAATCTACAAAGAGCAAAATCGATGCCAGCAAATAGCGTCAAATATTTGCTGGCTAGTCTAATTCGACTATTTTAACTCTAGCAATACCTCACTTAATGAGGCGCGAACCTTGTGCCCCAAGCGCTTAAGCTCGTCACTAGGTTGAATAAGATCCGGGATCTGGTAGACCTGCATGCCGGCTGCTACTGCAGCTCTAACGCCGTTTTCTGAGTCTTCAAAGGCTAAACACTTACTGGCGTCAATATTTAGCGACTTGGCGGCTTTTAAGAAAATTTCTGGGTGCGGTTTACTATTACTCACCTGACACCCGGTAGAAACACTTTCAAAAAAATGCAGTAACCCTGCATTGCCCAACTTAGCTTCAGCGGTGGGTTTACCCGAAGAAGTGGCAACCGCTAATGGAACGCCTTGGCTTGTTAACCACTGCAACAAATCTACCACACCTTGCTTAATCGGTAATGCTTGATCAACAGCCAAGGCGTGATACTTATCCAACCAACAGTCACGCAGCCTTGGATAATCCAAGCTCTCGCCGTATCCCTCACAAATGGTCTTTTTTATTTGCTCGGCATTGGTGCCAATACAGCTAAGGTAAACCTGTTCTTTAAAGGCTAAACCTAGCTCACTACAAGCCTGAGAAAAGGTATCGTAAGACACTTGCTCACTGTCGAGCAGCAAGCCGTCCATATCAAACACAGCAGCGCTAAAATGCATACAACTCTCCAGTTAAAGCTAAGCCACTTAACTCATGCCAAGCGGCTTAAATGTTAAAAGAATAAATGGGCCATTACCGCAATGATCGGCAAAGTGACTAAAGTACGAATCAAGAAGATAGCAAACAACTGCCACAGCTTAACTGGCAACTGGCTGCCCATAATAATTGCGCCTACTTCCGACAAGTAAATCAGCTGAGTTACCGATACCGCTGCGATAACAAAACGGGTTATATCAGCTTCAATAGATGCTGCAAGAATTGACGGAATAAACATGTCGGCGAAACCTACCACTAAGGTTTCCGATGCTCTGGCGGCCTCTGGAAGCTGCAATAGCTCTAACAAAGGAATGAATGGCTTACCTAAAAAACTAAAAATCGGAGTGTATTCTGCCACCACTAAGGCTACCGAGCCCACCGCCATAATTACCGGCAATACACCCAGCACCATGTCCAGTACATTATGCACACCTTGCTTGGCTAACTGTTTAGGGTGACTCGCTCGACCAGCTTGAACAAGCGCTAGCTGCCAAGCCCATGTGATGGTGTTGTAACCAGCAGGAATAACTTCGTCGTCTTGCTTGCGCTCACTGCCATCGATAAATTGATCTTTAAAACCAGAAAGAGGCGGCAAGCGCGGCACAATAATCGCTGCAGCAAGACCTGCAATACACACAGTAAGATAGAAAGGTGCAAACATATGCTCAAGGTTAACTTGCGCTAATACCACCAAACTAAAGGTAATAGACACCGCAGAAAAGGTGGTGGCAATTACTACGCCTTCGCGTTGGGTGTAATGCTTGTCTTCATACTGTTTGTTGGTTAGCAAAATCCCTACGCTACCATCACCTAACCAAGACGCCATTGAATCTACTGCACTGCGACCAGGTAAACCGAACAGAGGACGCATGATTTTACTCAGCAAAGTGCCTACAAATTCTAACAAGCCAAAATTAAGCAATAGGGGTAATAACAAACCAGCAAAAATGAACACACTAAGTAAGGTAGGCAGTAAGTCACCTAAAATGAGGCCACCAGTATCACCCGACCAAATAGCTTGAGGCCCTAATTCAAAAGCGCATACCAGCACCAGAACCCAACCCACCATTCTTACCACATACCAAGGTAGAGAAACCTGAAACAATGACGTTAGCAAGGCATTTTTGCCAAGCCAATTAGGCTTAGCAATGAGTGTATAGGTAGACATTAGGGCACTAAGGGTGATTAAACCAACCACTAGCCACAAGGCGCTATCACCTAAAGCCGCCACTAAGCTTTTTGCCATAATCGCCACCGGAATGGTAAACGAGCCATCGTAAGGCAACGGCAACATAAACAGGAAAATGCCCAATAATGAAGGTAATACAAACTTCCAAGCAGAACCTACTGCAGGATGGTTGGTTGGGGCATTAGGCATAGATGCTGGCTTGGCGTCTCGCATATAAAATCACTCTATTTGGTATATTCTGTAGTTATATTCACTAAGCATGAATAGATTTTCGCGCAAGAATACAAGCAAAAAACCAGCTAATCAAGATTTTTAAGCTACTAAAAGGCACAAACAAAACATCATTAACTAGTTATCTTGATTATTATCAAAACTTACAACTAGCCAGTCAGTAATAAATTCTTAAACCACGAGGAGCTTATTAGCTTACTTTTAAAAATCTTCGCCACGGTAACGGTACTCCGCTAACTGTGCAGCAGCCAAATAGTGCTTAATAAATAACTGCTTAGCACTGCGATTGTAGTGAAAGCGTACTGTGGTGCTGGTTTGCCAACGACTATCTTTCGCCCTGCGCCATAACACTTGGTCACCTTCCAGTTGGCAATAATAGCTGTGGCTTTGGCCATTGTGCCTCACGCGCATTTGCATGAGCGACTGAGCTCTGCGGTAATTATCGACCTTTTTTACGTCCACGCCTTGCAAACTGGCGATCGCTGCTTGGCAAACTTGCTCAGGCTTAAAACCTCCCAAGTTTGGTTTAGCTAATACCAAGTCAATAAACGCAGGCCACAACAACAGCGCTAAAAAGAGCTTCTTCAAGCTAGTACTACCTTATCTATGAATGCCTTTAACAAACCATTGCTATGAGGCGTCTCTTGCGCGGCTGTTAACACTTGCTGCAAATGATTATCCCCTTGAGTGTAATGCTCACGAAACTGACTTAAACGTTGAACTAAGATCCTGCGATTGACCTCGGGGTGAAACTGGCTTGCCCAAAATGGCGCTGAGGATACTTTTAACGCGTGCACACAGTGTTTTGTATACGCCAAGGATACACAGCCTTGAGGTAGGCTTAAGGCACTATCTCGATGAACAGATACCGCCATAAAAGGATTAGGCAAACTGCTAAACAACAGATCTTCTTCAGCGTGCTCTGTGAGAGAGATAGCTAAGGTGCCCATTTCAAAATCACGTTCTTGATGAATAATCTTGCCCCCCAAAGCCAGCACCGCAAGCTGAAAACCAAAACATGAAGCAAATGTGGGTAGTTGTCGCTCAATACAGCGCAACAGTAGCTGCTGTATGGCTGTTACAAAAGGATAGCGCTTCGGGTCCAGCACACTGGCTTCACTGGAGCCTCCTACCAACACCGCATCTATGTCCTGCAAAGCGTAATCGCTACAATCAGGCGTATCAAATACATTAAGAATTCTAAACTGCTCTACCGCTACGCCACAAAAGTGACAAAAACTGGCTAATTCCTCAATGCGGGTATCACTATCATCGCGGATCTGAATTAACAGAATAGATAGTTGCTCACGTGACAGTTTCATAGTTACCACTTAGTATATTGATTAATAGACCATAAAAACTAAATCTTTGCCCCAGCAATTCAAGGAGCCTAGGTGTTACTCAAGCTTTTATCGTTGATCATTCTCAGTTTCATTGCCCTCAGCTCTGCGCTATTTTTTATAATTGCCTGCCTTATTTTCATCTTCACTGCCCCCTTTGATAAACGCCTAGTATGCTTGCACTACTTCACCTGCGCTTGGGCAAGCCTGTATTTAATCATAGTGCCTCATTGGCAAGTGCGGCGCCTAGGTTTGCAGCATATCGATAAAAAACAAGCTTATGTCATAGTATCCAACCATCAATCTGGATTAGATATTTTGTTGTCCTTTGCCCTTTTCATTCCCTTTAAATGGGTCTCAAAAATCGAGATGTTTAAAGTGCCATTTGTTGGTTGGAACATGTGGCTTAATCAATACATTGGACTTAAACGGGGCGATAAACACAGCATCAAAAACATGCTCCAGCGAGCCGAGACACACCTTAAACAAGGTAGCTCGGCATATTTGTTTCCTGAAGGAAGCCGCTCTGCCGACGGTAAGCTAAAACCTTTTAAACTAGGTGCGTTTTCTTTAGCAAAACACGCAGAAGTAGCGATATTGCCCATTGCTATTCACGGTACTGGCGAAGCCTTACCTAAAAAAAGTTTACAACTCACAGGCCATCACCCTATTTACATTCAGGTGCTACCCGCTATATCTGCTCAGCAAGTGGCACAAATGGATGAACAAGCTTTAGCGTCACATACTCAGCAAATAATTGCTAAGGCCTTAGCGCAAACGCCTTCTAGTTAGCTGCAAATTTAGCTTAATTACGCTAGGCTTAAGCTAAAGTGAATCGAACAATTAGGAACCCTAACATGCACGAGCGTCGCCAATTTTTGCGAGTTCTTTTTGACCGCCCCGCCTACCTAAACCATGGGGAGCAATCTTGGTCATGCCAACTGTTGGATTTATCGTTACAAGGTGCCTTAGTGACCTTGCCAAATGACTGGGACGAAGAGCTCACTCAGCTAACCTTAACTTTTAGCCTGAGTGATGTTGCAGTAGAAGAACTTAGCATCACCATGGATGTAGAAGTAAAGCATACCCGCAATCAGCAAATCGGTTTACGTTGTTTGCACATTGATATCGAAAGCGCCAGCCACCTAAAACGACTCATTGAGTTAAACCTAGGTGATGACGACTTATTGCATCGCGAGTTAGAGCACTTAGTTGACCAACAGCAAGAAGCGGATTAAACCGCTTCTAAAGCTTCTGCCAACTTACTTACGGCAATCACCTCAAGCCCAGCAATCGCTTGCTTGGGTCGATTGCCCAAAGGCACAATAGCGCGCTTAAAGCCGTGTTTAGCGGCTTCGTTCAAACGTTCTTGGCCATTGCTTACTGGGCGTATCTCTCCCGACAAGCCTACTTCACCAAATACCACCAACTCTTGCGGCAATATTTGATTTCTAAAGCTAGAGACCATGGCCACCAATAAAGCTAAATCGGCGCCAGTTTCTGCGACTCGTACACCACCCACCACGTTAGTAAATACGTCTTGATCAGACATTTGTACACCAGCATGGCGATGCATAACAGCAAGCAACATCGCTAAACGGTTTTGCTCTAGACCAACTGCAACTCGCCTAGGATTCGCCATTTGGCTATAATCAACCAATGCTTGGATCTCGACCAATAGTGGACGGGTACCTTCCCACACTACCATCACGACCGAGCCAGGCGCTGCTTCTTGCCCTCGCGAAAGGAAAATGGCAGAAGGATTAGACACTTCTCGCATGCCCTGTTCGGTCATAGCAAATACACCCAACTCGTTAATCGCACCAAAACGGTTTTTGTTACCACGCAAGGTACGAAAGCGGCCATCGGCATCACCTTCTAACATGATCGAACAATCAATACAGTGCTCCAGAACTTTAGGCCCAGCTAACGAGCCGTCCTTGGTTACATGGCCCACCATAAACATGGCTATATTATGCTGCTTAGCAAAACGGGTTAGCCAAGCGGCACTTTCTCGCACTTGGCTCACACCACCCGGTGCTGATTGAATATCAGCCATGTGCATAACCTGAATAGAGTCAATCACCATCATCTTTGGTTTAACGTCTAAAGCCACCTGGCCAATTTGCTCAACGCTGGTTTCGGCTAGTAACTTTAGCTTGTCTTTAGGCAAGCCTAAGCGCTGTGCGCGCAAAGCGATTTGTTGCAGTGATTCCTCACCCGTTACGTATAAGGTGTCCATGGTTTGCGCCAAACCACACATGGTTTGCAACAACAAAGTACTCTTACCTGCGCCGGGGCTACCGCCGATCAAAATGGCGCTACCAGGCACTACACCGCCACCCAATACCCGGTCAAACTCTTTAAAGCCGGTGGAAAACCGCGGGAGCTCGGCTAGGTCAATGCTCTCTAAGGTTTGGACTTTGCCTGCGGTACTGCCGGCATAACCGGTGAAACGATCATTGCGTGAAGGTGCAGCACTCAAACGTACTTCGCTTATGGTATTCCACGCTTTACATTCACCACACTGTCCCTGCCAACGAGGGAAATCGGCCCCACAGTCGTTACACACATAGGCCGTTTTCGCTTTTGCCATTAACCCTCCAAGCGGTCACATAATGCTAAAATAGTGTTAAAAGTACTTGCCTTGAATCTCTCTCAAGGCACAATCTTTGCTTTGATCTTGAAGATTGTAAAGATTGAGACAGAGTTTTGACAGTAAAACCAATGATTAAGGATTGATACCCAACAACATGTCGGAAAGCAAGCACTACGCCTTAATAGAACGATTACTACCAATATTGGGAAGCAGCGACTTTAACCAAGTATTTAAGCGCGCAACTCAAGACCTTCCTAATAATGAAAGCTTCTTGCTCAAAATGGAAATAAATCGTCTATCCACGCCTTGCCAACGATTGGTCGATCTTCGAGGAAAAGTAGACGGCGAATGCCAAGAGTTTCACTACCAAGGAAAAACCCACTACCTCGATGACACCGCCATTAAAGTATTTAAACAGCAACTTAAACTCTATAACCAGCAATACACCTTAGGCATATACGAGAAACTGCAAACCACCGAGAACAACTTCAAGGTGATGCAGAAGAAAAATATTAGCCCGCAAGAAGCCGCTGCGCGGCGACCCAAAAATATCATCGCTAGAGCAGTACGCTTAGGCCACTATATCGGTAGAAGTGAAGAGCGTATGCACCTTACTGCACCACTGCGAATGGCGGGTGTAGACGGTGCTCTATTTGATGCTAAAACCTCCAATATGTCGGTATCAGGCCTGCGTGCTAAGGTCGATAGCCAACGAGAGTTCTCGGTGGACGAGCATTACTTTGTGTATTTCACAGGTTTAGAAAAAGAGTTTGTAAACCGCGTATTAAGCGCTGGCACCGAATACAAAGTGGTCGGAATCGACCGCAAGGGTCAGCAGCAATGGGTCAGAATGATCGTGGTTGACCCAAGCGAAGAGTTTAATAACTTCTTCAAAAACTTTTTACGCTCTTATCGTGGGCGTTACAAAGTAGATGTCGACAACATTACTGCAGCTGTTATCACCAAAGGTTATGAACAATACTTAATGCCGCGCTTAAGCAGTGTGCCTTTGTATTTTAGCGGCCAAACGCCGGCAAGCCTGCGTTATGCCCTAGCCACTCAAAATAATCTCAACTTACTCTCTTATTGGCGAGATGAAACCAATCACAGCCATTTGTCTCAGCTGTTTCATCCACCACGAATGATGCGTTATCAAGAGTTAGGCCACGGCGAGAGTTTAATATTCTGCTTTACTCATACTGCAAATAATCGCTTATTTTTCTATTCTGCCAGCAGTGAAGAGCTTGCTGAACATCCTGACTTACGCGATCTCTATCTCGCTTTTGGCTGTCGCAAACCCAGCTGGAAGGTATTCAAGTTTCAGTATCAACCCGCCCAAGCCAGCGATGCAAACGTAAGCTCCCCTTTACCTAAAAAAGACTCACCAATAGAGCGAGAACGAGTGGCTAAGGCCCTAGATGGACTAAGCATGGTTGGCTTGTTAAGTGATGTGACCAACCAACACATAGACCAAAGCTACCAACAAGCATATCCCTTAGATGGCAACCCCAACAAACTATCACTGTTCAATCAAAGCAAGCAGCCAAATAATAAGTTTGAGCAGGTCAATTACAAGTATTTGCAACTACGTAAAGAAAATCGCTACCAATACCGTTCCCTAATAGAAGTGGAACATCAAAACAGTAACGAGACTGGCTGGATCAGCGACTTTTCAATTAGCGGAATGAAGATAGAAGTAGAAACGCCGCTAGAATATAGTGTTGGAGACACCGTTTACTTGGCACTACCTCAGTTTCAAAAACTGGTTAAGAGTTTCGAGCTTTCTCACTTAGCCTATGAGGTAACTAACTGCAATAACAGCCACACCATATACAACTTAAAAGTCATCGAAGTAAAAGGCCAGCAACACCAAGGCAGTGCCTTTTTCAAACAACTTATCGACAATAACTTAGACAAATTACCAACGCTTCCCGAAGGTAAAGCTATCGCAGGCTTGTCGGATGCACTACGACAAATTTTCTGTGCGCCGCTATTTTGCCGAGCAATGTTTATCCATAAAGTGCCTGGCGCCTTAGAGGTTAAGTGCGTGAACTATGGCACCTTCGAGCAAGCTAGCGATAACTGGCTAAACATTGATAGCAGTGCTCACACCGCTGATTTGAGTAAGTTTTTAGCCAGCGAAAACCTCGCGTCATTTCTCGCCACTCAATTGCGTAGTCATGCGCCTAGCGATAACCCAGAACAGATTGAAGTGATTACCGTAACCGCCAAAAAAGATGACAAACTGCTTTCGGTGCGTTGTAGCGATAATTTTTCCTCGGTGCAGCAACTACTAGAGTTTGTTCGCTTAAGCTTGGGTCGAGGCAAAGTGCATGCCTTTAACCTGCAGCTATCACGGGTTGGCCGACCCGATACCGAATATATTCAACGCGAACTCGATTACATTAGCCATTATGCAATCCACCGCGCTAAGCAGTTAGAAGACGAACTGTGGAGCGTTGCAGGGGTAATAGAAGTGACGGATGTAACCGAAGAGTTGATGCAGCGCTTTAACTTAAGCACTGCACCCCAGCCTTTAAAACTAAGCAGCTAGCATTTTAGCGGCGCGAAGAATACACACCGCGCCGTCTAAATCACTGTGTTTAATCGACATCTGCGCTTGCTGCTGCACCAGAGGCTTAGCATGAATAGCCACCCCAAAATCAGCCGCTGCCAGCATTTTAAGATCGTTTGCACCATCACCAATTGCCATGGTTTGGCTAGCGGAATACTGCTGTTTAAGCTGCAGCAAAATATCAGCTTTTGCCTGAGCATCAACTACTGGTCCTAATACTTGGCCAGTTAAGTTGTCGTTTTCAATTTCTAGAACATTGGCTTGTACATGGTCAAAACCTAAATCTTGTTGTAAACGCTCAGCGAAATAAGTAAAGCCGCCTGAAGCAATCGCCACTTTCCAGCCAGCAGAGTGGATGGTGTCAATTAAACACTGCAAACCAGGCATCAGCGGCATGTTATCGGCTACCTGCTTTAAGATGCTTTGTGGTGCATCTTTTAACAGCGCCACTCGGCTACGTAGGCTTTGTTCAAAGTCTAGCTCCCCGCGCATTGCCGCTGCCGTAACAGCGCTCACTTGTTCGCCAATATCAGCCAATACTGCAATCTCATCGATACATTCAATTTGAATAGTGGTGGAATCCATATCCATCAACACTACGCCTGGTTGGCTTAAATCTGGTAGCTTATCTAGTACCACCAAATCAAAATTAAACTCAAGCCCCGCCAGCTTATCCTTGCACCATTGGCTATCTGCTTGGCTTTGCAACAATACGCAAATATTGCCCGCTTCTGGCATTAGCCCGCAAAAGTTCAAGGCAGTTGAATCATCAACCAAGGGACGCAATACAGCAAAGTCTGGTATCAGTAGTTCTTTAGCCCAAACTAAAATATAGGCACCGGTTAAAGCTTCTCGAGTTTCAACCAGCCCTTGTTCAGGACAAACCCGGTAGGGAAACTGCTTTAAAGCCACAGACCATTGGCTTAAAGATTGCGGTAAGCTTTCAAGACTATGTGGAGATTGCAAAACGAGATCCTTGTTTCTAAAAATTGCGGCGCATCAAGATAGCGTATTGCTTTTTGGTTTGGCAAGCACCTACAATGGCTTTAAGCATAAAAAAGAGGTTCGTGTGGCCAAATCTGCAGTAAGACGCTATCGAATTATTCAATTCACGCAATTGCTTCTCGCCATTGCGTGTTGTGTTTGGGTACTTTATTACTATGTGACCCTAAAGCACAATGGTGAGCTGTTAATTGAAAATCAAACCGAGAAACTGGCTCGCTCTCTTACCTCGTTAGCGGCCTTAAATGCCGCAGGCTATATTGGTGAAAATAGCCAAGCCGAGCTGAACAAATTGGTTAATGCCTTAGTCAAAGAGCATTTTGTAAAAGATGCCACTATCTATGACCATCAAGGTTTGCGTTTAGCCGAATCACAGCAAGCCTTACCGCTTTCGCAGCTTTTACCCTTAGCGGGTCAAAGCCATACTCCATTAGAGGGCCTAGGTCGTCGACCATACATTGCAGAAATTAGAGGTGAACAAGGTGAAAGCCTAGGCTACTTGCGTATCACCCTAGAGCATACGACCCTGCTGGCCGAAGCGAACACTTACATCACCAATGGCCAATCAAAAATCATGATGATGTTTTTGATGTCGATAAGCATTGGATTTTTGTTAACACGGGTATTATCGAGGAAACGCCATCTTGCCACACTGTTTAATATTAATAAGCGGGCACAGCGAAAAGAAGCGAAAAAGGCTAAGAAACTTCTAGCAGACATTGCTGCTAGAAGTGATAACACTAAAGATAAAAGCCCAGCTTAAAGTAGCGACTCCAGCGTTAGAGTGATCATCTCGTTAAAGGTAGTTTGACGCTCTTCTGCGGTAGTTTGCTCACCACTGCGGATATGGTCAGAAATGGTTACAACACACAAAGCAGCTTTACCACACTCAGCAGCTACGCCGTATAAACCCGCGGCTTCCATTTCTACCGCATAAACATTGTGTTTTTCCATTACGTCGAACATATCAGGCTCTGGCGAGTAGAAAAGATCGGCAGAGAAGATGTTACCTACTTTAGCGTCAATGCCTTGTGCTTTAGCGCTATCTACCGCTGCTCGTAACAAGTCATAGTTAGCAATAGCGGCAAAGTCGTGGCCTTTAAAGCGGCTACGGTTTACTTTTGAGTCGGTACAGGCGCCCATTGCAATTACCACATCACGTAGTTTGATGTCGTTGCTTACAGCACCGGCACTACCTACACGGATAATGTTCTCAACACCGTATTGGGTGTACAGCTCATGGGCGTAAATAGAACAGCTTGGAATCCCCATGCCTGAACCCATTACCGATACACGCTTACCTTTATAAGTACCGGTGTAACCTAGCATATTACGCACGCCAGTGACTTCAACTACGTCTTCTAAAAATGTCTCTGCAATGTGTTTTGCACGTAAAGGATCGCCCGGCATTAATACGGTTTCTGCAAAATCACCGGGTGCTGCATTGATGTGTGGGGTTGCCATATAGTCTCCTAATTAAGTTTGTTCCAAGCAGCTAGCAACTTGCTGCTGCTCGTCATTGTTATTCTTGTAAAAAGCTAGTGCCGTACTCTAAAGCAGGCAGTTTCATGTAATCGGCGATGGTTTGGCCAATGTCGGCAAAGGTATTGCGTTTACCAACATTTTTAGCGGGTAAATTTTTGCCATAAAAAATGACCGGAATATGTTCACGAGTATGATCAGTGCCCGGCCAGGTTGGGTCACAACCGTGGTCTGCGGTAAGAATTACGATATCGTCCTCGCTAAGTTTATCCAGCAATTCAGGTAAACGCTTATCGAAGTATTCCAGTGCAGCAGCATAACCTGATACATCACGACGATGGCCATACGCCGAGTCAAAATCGACAAAGTTAGTGAAGATGATGCTGTTGTCCACTTGGCGATCCATTTCACTCAAGGTTAAATCAAACAAGCCTTCTAGGCCGGTTGCTTTTACCTTGCGAGTGATACCTTGCTGAGCATAAATATCGGCAATTTTACCAATGCTCACTACCTCACCGCCAGCTTCTGCCATGCGGTCTAACAAGGTAGGCGCAGGCGGCAATACCGACAAATCTCTGCGGTTACCAGTGCGGGCAAATTCTTTGGCGCTGTTGCCCACAAATGGACGCGCAATCACTCGGCCAATGTTGTAAGGATCCACTAGCTCACGAGCAATTTCACACAGCTTAAGCAAACGCTCTAAACCAAATGTTTCTTCATGAGCGGCGATTTGAAATACGCTGTCGGCAGAGGTGTAAAAAATCGGCTTACCGCTAGCCATATGCTCTTCACCTAAACGCTCCAGCACTTCGGTGCCCGAAGCATGGCAATTACCAAGATAACCCGGTAAATCTGCACGCTTAACTAACTCGTCAAGTAAGCTTTGCGGGAAGCTATTTTCAGGCTCGCTAAAGTAGCCCCAATCAAACAATACTGGTACGCCAGCAATTTCCCAGTGGCCACTTGGCGTGTCTTTACCGCTAGACATTTCGGCGGCATAACCATAGTTGCCAATAGGCTGAACCTGAGCGTCTAATCCTGGCGGAAATACTCCACAACTTTCGCCGCAGGCTTGGCCCAAACCTAATCGATTTAAGTTAGGAATGGTTAGCGGGCCACTACGGCCTTTATCGGCATTTCCTTGGGCACACTGCTCGGCAATGTGCAGCATGGTATTAGCACCTTGATCGCCAAACTTGTCGGCATCATCACTAGCACCAATGCCAAAGGAATCTAGCATTAATATAATTGCACGTTTCATAAGGGTCTCCTTAACAAGGACCAATACGCTGATAAACAGGGTTTACATCGGCCTGCGCTGAGCTAGGTTCGTCGAGTTTAATCGCATGTTGAATTTGTTTTGCAGCCGTTTGCCAAGCGTCTTCGTCCTTGGCATGCAGCATCAACAAGTTTTGTCCCTTGTCTACCACATCGCCTAACTCTACTAGTTCACTAATGCCCACGCTGTGATCAATGGCGGCTCCCGGCACACTTCTGCCGCCACCTAAGCCTACTACCGCCATGCCCAACTCTCGGCAATCGAGTTGCTTAACCATACCACTTTGTTTTGCGGCTACTGGCTTCACCACCTTAGCTTGAGGCAAGTAATGTTCGCTACGCTCAACAAAATCACTTGGCCCACCTAAAGCACTCACCATTTTGGCAAAACGCTCTAAAGCTGCACCAGAGCTAATGCTAGCGGCAAGTTTATCCTCGGCTTCTTGCTGAGAGCTGGCTAAACCGCTAGATAGCAGCATTTCACTAGCTAAAGCCTTTGTTACCTGATGTAAGCGATGCGCTGAAGTATCGCCTTTTAAATAACGTAAGGTTTCAGCAATTTCTACCGCGTTACCTGCGCTGGGCGCTAACGGTTGGTTCATATCGGTTAGCAAGGCACAGCATTTAACTCCCGCAGCATTAGCCACTTCTACAATACTTTCGGCCAAGGCTTTCGACTGGGCAAAGTTAGGCATAAATGCGCCACTACCAGCTTTTACATCCATCACTAACGCTTCTAGGCCCGAGGCAAGTTTTTTGCTCAAGATAGAAGCAGTAATCAAGGGAATAGACTCTACCGTGGCGGTCACATCACGGATGCCATATAAACGTTTATCGGCCGGAGCCAACTCACCGGTTTGGCCAATAATCGCAATACCCACATCCTTCACAATGCGTTCAAACTGCTGCGATGTGGGGCTGATAGAGTAATTAGGAATAGCTTCTAATTTATCTAAGGTACCGCCAGTGTGGCCTAATCCACGCCCCGAAATCATCGGAACATGACCACCACATGCAGCGACCATTGGCCCCAAGAGTAACGACGTTAAATCACCCACGCCACCGGTAGAATGTTTATCCACTACAGGCCCAGGCAAATTAAGATGATCCCAGTTGAGCACTTGCCCTGAATCACGCATTGCACAGGTAAGCGCGGTAGCCTCGGTACCATTCATACTGTTGAAGTAAACCGCCATGGCAAAAGCGCCAATTTGGCTATCACTTAGTTGGCCGTTGGTAATACCGTCAACCATAAACTGGATTTCTTCCAGCGACAGCGCTTGGCCATCGCGTTTACGTCGAATTATTTCTTGGGGTAACAACATGAGCATTCCTTAACTCTTATCGAAGAATTAACTAATAACCAGCGCCAGCTTGAGCGTTCTCATCACCTGATATAGTGGCTTGCAATGCAGCCAATAAACTTGATGCACCAAAACGGAAATGCGCTTGGTTCAACCAATCATCGCCAAGTGTTTTAGTTGCAAGATCTAGGTAGATTTTCGCTTGTTCGGCGCTTTTAACTCCACCCGCGGCTTTAAAGCCACAACCTGGGTTAAACTCAGCGATTGCTTTTAGCATAATTTCTGCCGCTTCTGGCGTGGCATTTACTGGCACTTTACCGGTAGAAGTTTTAATAAAATCTGCGCCCGCTTTAATCGACAACTCACTGGCTTTAGCAATCAGTTCCGGGCTGCTTAATTCGCCACTTTCAATAATCACTTTTAGCTTTATCTCGCCACAGGCAGCTTTACAGGCTTTAACTAGATCAAAGCCCACTTGCTCATCACCCGCCATTAAGGCGCGCCATGGAAATACAACGTCTACTTCGTCTGCGCCATAGGCTACAGCGGCCTTAGTTTCAGCTACAGCCAACGCCACATCATCTTCACCTAAAGGGAAGTTAGTCACAGTAGCAATTTTCACATCACTCGCATCGTGTTCGGCCAATACCTTACGAGCAAATGGAATGAAGCGTGGATAAATACAAATAGCCGCAACTTGGCCTTGAGCCGATTTAGCTTGAGCACATAAAGCCGCCACACTCTCGCGAGTATCGTCATCATTAAGAGTAGTGAGGTCCATTAAAGAAAGGGCTTGACGCGCCACAGCAGTAAGAGACTGAGACATAACTATTCCTCAAAGTTTAAGATTAAACCTAATGCCAGAGCAGCAATAGATTGAACTGAAATAAAGGCTTCTTGGCATATTGCCAAGAAGCCTTACTAGCTTATAGCAGGCTGAAGAAGAAACCAGCAAGTGCAGCACTCATTAAGTTAGCTAATGATGCAGCCGCTACAGCTTTAAGACCTAGACGAGCAATGTCACCACGGCGTGATGGCGCCATGCTACCTAAGCCACCTAATAAAATTGCAATTGATGATAGGTTAGCAAAACCACATAGTGCAAAAGTAACAATTACTTGAGTGTGCTCTGACAGTGTTTCGCGAATATCAACAAAGTTAATGTAAGCAACAAATTCGTTAACGATAAGCTTTTGACCAATAAAGCTACCTGCTTGAATGGCTTCAGCCCAAGGCACACCAATAATCCAAGCAACCGGTGCGAAGATGTAACCTAAAATAAGCTCAATGGTTAAGCCTTCAACACCAAACCAACCACCGATGCCACCAACCATGCCGTTTAGCAAGGCAATCAAGCCAATAAAGGCAAGTAGCATTGCACCTACATTAAGCGCTAAGTGCAAACCGGTAGAAGCACCACTTGCTGCAGCGTCGATAACGTTAGCTGGGCGATCTTCTTCGGCTAAAGTAGCGTCCATATCTTGCTCAGAAGCATTAGTTTCAGGCTTGATGATTTTAGCCATTAATAGGCCACCTGGTGCTGCCATAAATGAAGCAGCAATCAGGTACTTAAGCTCTACACCTAAACCCGCGTAACCGGCTAATACAGAACCTGCAACCGAAGCCAAACCACCAACCATAATGGCAAATAACTCAGACTCGCTCATTTTAGGAATAAAAGGTTTAACCACAATTGGCGCTTCGGTTTGGCCAACAAAGATATTGGCAGTGGCAGACATAGACTCTGGGCGGCTAGTGCCTAATGCTTTTTGTAGAGCACCACCAATTACCAAAATGATCTTCTGCATGATGCCAAGGTAATAAAGTACCGCGATGAGTGAAGAGAAGAATACAATAATAGGCAATACACGAATGGCAAATACAAAGCCAACACCATTGGCAAACATTGCATCAGTACCTAAGCCACCAAACAAAAAGTTAATACCCGCTTGGGCACTGTCAATAATTGATTGAACACCACCAGATACCGCAGCCAGTACGTCTTGACCAAATGGAAGATATAAAACAAAGGCACCAAAGCCAGCTTGGATAGCAAAAGCTCCCAGCACGGTACGTTTGTTAATTCGTTTTTTGTTATCGGAGAGCAAAAATGCTACCCCTAGTAGCGCAAGCACGCCGACCAAGCTCATGACAGTACTGTTCATACGAGTCCCTATTGTTTAATTATATTTTGTGAAACTTACATCGTTTCTATCTTCCTGCCACCAGCACAAGAAGTCTTCTACAACGTGTCTGTTTAGTATTCCATTACATTCAACTATCTGATCAGGTAACTACCTTAATGCCGACTGAGCTGCAATGGATACTACTGCCGGCGATCATACCTAGGGTTTTTGGCCTAAATGATAACTAGATCAAATCTAATCGACTTATTAGCCGTTTCAGAGACCTTACTTACCAAATGTGTTTATGCCATACTTCTTCCTAAGGCGATTATCGATTCACAACCTTACTAAGCAAACTATAGGAAATATCAAATCTTATACCTAAGCGATTAGCCAAGTTGCTTAACGAATTTGTTACGAAAAAAAACGTTCCAAGACATTTTGGTAGGCCATGCCGCCCAAATAAATACCCAAGATACCAACAATGCCCGATAGCACCGGCGGAGCAGGTAGTGGCAGTTTAATAGCACTAAAAACCACGCCAACCACCGCGCCAGTAATTAAGGCAATAATCACTTCGTACATTTTCTTTCGTCCTTTAAATACGTGGGAACTTGCTAAAGGCACAGCGCTATTGCTGTTTTGCTCCTCAGTTCATGGCTGGCAGTTTAAGTTTCTAAGTTGTTAAAAATCGTGAGACCGATCACGGGATAATAGTCAAAGATTAGTCAAACTAGAGTTAGTTACTAAATATGTTGAAAAGGAATACGGAGTGGCCGCAGCACTTGAACCTGAAAAAGAACAAAAATTCGCCTATAGACAACGGTTTAACTGCTGTAAGAACTGCCGCTGCCCCAATTTTGGATTAACCGAAAGCTCAGACTATTTAGCCGAAAGTCATCAATTGGGTTATCCCGCTTTGCATTGCAAAGCCTGTGGTAGTTACCCACCTCTCGTTGACAGCCACAGCGTAAATTTGATTGTTGAAGAACGTACCAAGCTGCACTTAAGCAAGGCACCCTGTGGTTGCAGCAATTGTGAACCAGGCTTCTTCCTAGGCCCAACTACCGGCGTTAAACGCTACGGAAAAACCGGCGCTAATAGCCAGCGTTACCAATGCCGACAATGCCAAAGCGTATTTACCCAAGTACACGTGAAAGGCAGTGAGCAACTGTGCCGCTTATTCAATTCCTTAAGCTTAGGCCACAGCCCACAGAAAATAATGCAGCAACTGAGCATTGCGCCAAAAATCTATTACCAACTGCTACAGCGCCTATTTCACTGTTTACGGTTTTATTCGCGCCAGCAAGAGGTAATGGCTCTCAAACGCAGGTTTTTAGCAATTCATACCGAAAGTAATGTGCATGAGTTTTCCGAGCAAAAGCGTGTTTGGGCTCTGTGCTCTAGCGAGGCGCAATCAGGTTACGTATTGCTGCATACTCATAACCAAACACAATTGCAGCTTAATGATTCGGTTTACTACCAGCAACAAGCGTCTACTAGGCTACCAGCGCTGCAAGATAGCCCCATTGTAGAGGCCTTAAAGCGCCGTTATCAGCTTACTTTGAACCGCTATCATTTTGAAGATTTACACTACGGTCCCACCTCGCATCTGCGCGGTACTCAAATTATTCAACCGGCAATTTGTGCTTACGCACACTTTCAACTATTGTCTAGTTTTACCCACCAAGTTAAGCATTTTCACCACTATATCGAACACGAAAGTAGTATCCGCGGTGCTGCTCTCATGAGCTGTGTTGAACAAATACGTGAAAAATCTGCCGATGTGTATTACATCTATCAGCACCCTCGCACTCAATCAGATATGGGCGCTGCGGGTAACAAAGTAGGTTGGTGGAATGACCGCTGGTATCCAGCTCCTTTTGGAGCGTTTTGTGGCATTAGTTCAGGCCAGCAAGTCCCCGATCCCATCGACTTACCTCGTCCACAAGCTTGCCAGAACTTCTTTGAACACCTTGAGCAAAACATGTCGAAGCAGCTGAAAAGCGCCAGCTCGGTTGACGCCTTATTTGAAATTAATCGTGCCCTATTTAACTACGTCATCACCGACCAAAACGGTGAGACACCTGCCATGCGACTAGGCGCCAGTGAACAGCCACTAAGTGGAACCACGTTAGTAAGTGCAGCCGTAGCCGCCGTTAATGCCGACCATATCGACAAATTTAAGGCATAAACCTGAGTAGGCTTGCTAACTAGCTTAAGTGTCTATTCGCCAGCAAAGCCATAGAGCTTTAAGATTCTATTCTTAAAACTTGTAGGCTGTTGTCCCATAGGCGCTGCTCAAGCTCTTGAGGTGATTCGCCGCGCAGCGCTGCTAATTGCTCAAAAATAACTGAGAGATTAAGTGGCGTATTGTGCTGTTGTTGCATCTCAAACAAAGGCATATCTGGCGCGTCGGTTTCTAGCACCAAAGCATCTAGCGGTAGGCGTTTTAAGGCCTTGCGCGTTTTTTCTGAACGCGGCCAAGTAATGGTGCCGCCTACGCCAATTTTAAAACCCAAATCAACAAAGCGGCTAGCTTGTACATAGCTGCCACTAAAACCGTGAATAATCCCGCCTTGGTCAAAGTGGGCTCGTTTTAGTAAATGAGCAACACGATCATGCAGTCGCACCGAATGGATAAGTAAGGGCAAAGCTTGTTGTTGTGCCGCCTTTATTTGCCAATTAAAGGCAAACTCTTGATGAGCGTTGGTTTCAGGGAAACGACCGTCTAAACCACACTCTCCCCATGCACTTAGCCGCTCTCGATGTTGTTGCACTATTTGGCCTAAAGCCTCTAGTTCGCCGAGCAATAACTCAGGCTCTCCGAGCAAGGCATTTTTATCTAAAAAGCATGGATGGTAACCCAGGGCAATTTTCAACATTTTTAGGGAAGATAGGTCGACTACGGTTTGCCAGTTTTCTGGGCCCACAGCAGGTACTAAGCAGCCTTGTATATTGCAGCGTTTGAACTGTGCTAAGTAACTGGGTAAATCCTGCTTAAATGGCGCGAAGTCCAAGTGACAATGGGTGTCAAACCAGGCCATTACTCGCCTTTGTCCTGTTTAGGGTGCTCTTGAGGAATGCAACTTCGACAGGGTTTGTCCAAACCATTTTTATGGAGCCAGCTATCGTAACAAGCAATATAGTGGCGAAAAAGCCTGATTATTCGAGCTACCATAGACAACCTCTTCTGCTGAGCTTCATGTCACTTATAGTAATTTTACCCACATATATAGGTAATATCTCTTAAATAACCAACAAATTAAGATAAATACTGAGAATAGCTTATTGAATTCAGTAATTCTTAATCCTACTCTACCAATGGATCACTGTATATAAAGAGTGGTTACAGGGAAAATAGTTAATATTCGAAACGCGACACCGACAATATCTAGTAAGTCATGCTTGATGGTGCAACACATTGCCAATAGTAGATTACACTTAGTAAGTTTAAATAGGTGTTTACTATCCTTGGATACATGCACTTCATCAACAATGAATACATCGGCTTTGAGCTTCGCCATTTACGCAAGTGTACTGCTTGGGCTTGTTCCAGTAACGCTGACCTAACTAGATAAAATAATGCAATTAAAAACAGGGAGTTTGACGTGAAAACATTCACAACCAACCTAACAGCTGCAGCTTTAGCAGTTGCCTCTTTTAGCGCGTTAGCCGCTAAACCAGCCGTTGTTTATGATACTGCCGGCAAATTTGATAAATCATTCAATGAAGCTGTTTTTCGCAATGGCGTAGAAGTATTTAAGAAAGAAAAAGGCGTTGATGTACGCGAATTTGAACCACAAAATGAAGCGCAACGCGAACAAGGTTTACGCCGTTTAGCGGGCCGCGGATTCAGCCCAATTGTAGCGGTAGGCTTTAACATGGCCTCCGCCGTTGAGAAAGTGGCAACCGAATACCCTGATACTCAGTTCACCATTATCGACATGGTGATTGATAAACCAAACGTTCAATCGGTGGTATTTAAAGAACACGAAGGTTCTTTCTTAGTTGGCGCCTTGGCAGCCAAGGTATCTAAAACCAATACCGTTGGTTTTGTTGGTGGCATGGATATCCCGCTTATTCGTAAATTTGCTTGTGGCTATGAGCAAGGTGCGGTTTATGCTAATGCCGACACCAAAGTACTGCAAAACATGACTGGCTCTACGCCAGCTGCTTTTGCCGATCCAGCTAAAGGCTCAGAGCTAGCTAAATCTCAGTTTTCTCAAGGTGCAGACGTTATCTATGCAGCAGCAGGCGGAACCGGTTTAGGTGTTTACCAAGCCGCTAAAGATGCAGGTAAGTATGCCATTGGTGTTGATTCAAACCAAAACCACTTACAGCCAGGCACTATGTTGACCTCAATGGTTAAGAAAGTGGGCGCCGTTGCTTACAGCACTTGGGAAGAAGGCATGGACGGTACTTGGCAGCCAGGTATTAAAGCCTTAGGTCTTAAGGAAGATTCTGTTGATTGGGCCCAAGATGAGTACAACGCCTCATTAATCACTCCAGAATTAAAAGCATACGTTGAGGGAATTAAAGCCGATATTATTTCTGGCAAAATTACTGTTCATGACTACATGTCGGACAACACCTGTAACTACTAAATGCTCAATGCTAAAAATCCACGCCAACCTCGAGTTGGCGTATTTTTACTGGCTAGAAATGGAAATCTAAATTGATTCACGCAGCTGATTTTGCCATTAAACTGGAAAAAATCGATAAGCGCTTTGGCAGCGTTCATGCCAATCGCAGTATCGACCTTGCCATTCCTAAAGGCACAATTCATGGAATTATTGGTGAGAATGGTGCCGGTAAATCCACCCTAATGAGTATTATTTACGGCTTCTATCATGCCGACTCAGGCTCTATGCAGGTAAACGGCCAACATTACCAACCACATAACTCTCAAGAAGCCATCAAGGCGGGTATTGGCATGGTGCACCAGCACTTCATGTTAGTGGATACCTTTACGGTGCTGGAAAACATCGTTCTTGGTGCAGAAGACGGCTGGAAGCTTGAAGATAGTTTAAGCGCAGCGCGTAAGAAGCTTAAGCAACTAGCCAAAGACTACGGTTTAGATGTGCCCCTAGATGCCGTTGTTGGTGAGCTAGCGGTGGGTTTGCAACAACGAGTTGAGATCTTAAAAGCCTTATATCGTGGCGCCAGAATTCTCATTTTGGATGAACCCACAGGGGTACTCACGCCGCAAGAAGCCGATCACTTATTTACCATTTTAGGGAAATTACGTGAGCAAGGCACCACCATCATGATTATTACTCATAAGCTTCGTGAAGTATTAGCCATTACCGACAATGTATCGGTGATGCGACAGGGAGCAATGGTAGAACATGTAGTAACAGCTAAAACCAATCAAGAACAACTTGCCGAGCTAATGGTAGGCCGCAAGGTATTACTGCAAGTAGAGCGCGGTGAAGCGAAACCACAAGCGCCGTTAATTGAAGTAAACAAGCTTAGCTACATAGATAGTGCTGGAGTAAAACGCGTAAAAGATATCTCGTTTAATGTTCGCGCTGGAGAAATCGTGGGTATTGCCGGCGTATCAGGCAATGGTCAGTCAGAAATTCTTAGCCTATTAAGCGGCATTATTCCCCCAAGCAGCGGCAGTATTACGTTAAACGGACATACCATTAAGGCCGAAAGCCATTACAATCCGCGCAGCATTAGGTCCATTGGCGTAGGCCACATTCCCGAAGACCGACACAAGCAAGGGCTTATCAATAAATTTGCCGCCAAAGAAGCCTATATACTCGGTTATCACCACCTTGCGCAATACAACAAAGGGGTATTGCAAGACAAGCAAGCGATTGAACAGGGCTGCCAACAAAGCATGGAAAAGTGGGACGTTCGCCCCGCAGATACCAGCTTAAAAACTGCCAACTTCTCGGGAGGCAACCAACAAAAATTGGTGATTGCTCGTGAGATGGAACAAGACCCAGACATTCTTCTGGTTGGCCAGCCTACCCGTGGCGTAGACATTGGTGCTATTGAATACATTCACCAACAAATCATCCACTCGCGTGACGCAGGTAAAGCAGTATTGCTGGTCTCGGTTGAGTTAGATGAAATTGTCAACTTAGCCGATCGAATCATCGTGGTCTTTGATGGCGCGATTGTAGGTGAAGTAAGCGCAGCACAAGCGGATGAACAAACCTTAGGATTAATGATGGCCAACATTGTGCCAGAGCATATAAAAAATACCGCGCAGGGAGGTGAACTATGAGCCAAGCTCAAGTACCTGCATGGGTCAGCGTTGCCCTATTACCTGCGATCAACGTATGTGCCGCTTTTTTAGTGTCGGCCTTGCTGTTTATGTATATCGACATATCACCTATCGACGCAATTAAAGTGATGTGGACTGGCGCGTTTGGCTATGCCGAAGGCATTGGTTATACCTTGTATTACACCACAGGATTTATCTTTACCGGTTTAGCGGTGGCCATCGCCTTTCACGCTGGATTATTTAATATTGGTGGCGAAGGCCAAGCCTATATTGGTGGTTTAGGGGTTGGTTTAGTTTGCTTAACCTTAGGCGAGTTTGCGCCTTGGTATGTGGTGTTCCCTGTCGCCATTGTTGTGGGTGGTTTATTTGGTGCAGCTTGGGCGTTTATTCCTGCTTACTTGCAAGCCAAGCGTGGTTCACACATCGTAATCACCACCATCATGTTCAACTTTATTGCAGCCTCATTAATGGCCTATTTACTGGTTGATATTCTTAAACCTGAGACCACAATGGCCACCGAAAGCCGAGTTTTTGCGGCGTCTTCATGGCTACCCAAAATGCATGAAATGCTTAGCTGGGTGGGTGTGAGCATGTCTGCCAGCCCGCTCAATTTAAGCTTTATTTTCGCCTTGCTATGCTGTTTGTTGCTGTGGTTATTTATTTGGCATACTCGCTGGGGCTACGAAATACGCTCGGTAGGTTCTAACCCTAGTGCCGCCACTTATGCAGGTATTAGCTACGTTAAAATCGTGATTATTGCGATGTTAATATCGGGCATGCTGGCTGGCTTCTTTGGTCTTAACGTTTTGCAAGGTGAACTACACCAAATCAAATTAAACTTTGTAGAAGGTTTTGGTTTTACCGGTATTGCTGTAGCACTAATGGGCCGCAACCACCCTCTCGGTGTATTACTCGCCAGCTTACTATTTGGTTTCCTATACCAAGGTGGAGCTGAGTTAAGTTTTGAGTACGGTGTAGACCGTAACATCGTTGTTGTTCTTCAGGGTTTGGTGATTCTATTCTCAGGCGCCTTAGAGCACATGTTTAAGCCATCGCTTGAACGTACTTACCTCAAGCTTTTTGCTAAAAAAACAAGCCCATCAGAAGGAGTCGCTTAAGATGTTTGAAACAATTATCTTAATGTTAGACGCCACCATACGGGTTGCAACGCCGCTTATCTTCGCTTCACTGGCCGGTATGTTCTGTGAGCGCTCGGGCATTGTGAACATTGCCTTAGAAGGTAAGTTACTCGCTGCGGCATTTGTTGGTGCGGCAACAGCGCATATAACGGGCTCGGCTTGGCTAGGTTTACTGGCAGGTATTGGCATCTCGGTACTATTAGCTCTGTTACACGGCTTTGCCACCATTACTCACCGTGGCGATCATGTTGTAAGTGGTATGGCGATTAACATTTTAGCGGCTGGTTTAACGGTGACCTTAGGGCGTCACTGGTTCCACCAAGGCGGTCAAACCCCCGCCTTAAGTGGCGGTGCCCGCTTTGCACCTATTCAATTGCCGGGTGCAGAGGCAATGACCGATGTGCCTGTGATTGGTTTGTTGTATTCAGAGCTAATTAGCGGCCACTCGGCCTTGGTTTATTTGCTAATCATAACCGTGCCTTTAGCATGGTATGTAATGTTTAAAACCCGCTTTGGTCTACGTTTACGTGCGGTGGGTGAATCACCAGCAGCGGTTGATACCGCGGGTATATCAGTAGTGAGAATGCGTTACAGCGCGGTGATTATCTGTGGCTTACTGGTCGGTATTGGTGGCGTGTACTTATCGGTGGCGCAAACTGCCCAGTTCATTCCAAACATGAGTGCCGGTAAAGGTTATATGGCGTTAGCCGCGTTGATTTTTGGTAAGTGGCGACCATTTACCGCATTGGCAGCCTGTTTACTGTTTGGGTTCTTGGATGCCATGGCGATACGTTTACAAGGCGTCTCAATTGGCGACTTCGCTATTCCAGTACAAGCCATTGAAGCCGTACCTTACGTACTCACCGTGTTCTTACTGGCAGGCTTTATCGGTAAAGCTATCGCACCAAAAGCGATTGGTGTTCCTTATACCAAAGAACGTGAGTAGCGCTCTTAACCACAAAAAAGGTCGCTTTATGCGACCTTTTTTATTGCGATTAAACTAGCTTAAAAGCGGCTTAGTGCTCGCGAGTTTGCATAAACTTAACCTCTGGGTAACGCTCTGTGGCGAGGTTTAAGTTAACCATAGTAGGCGCTAAGTAGGTTAGGTTATCACCACCATCTAAGGCTAAGTTATCGTGCGCTTTTTTCTTAAATTCTTCAAATTTCTTAGTATCGTCACTGCTACACCAGCGCGCCGTAGCGACACTAATACCTTCGTAAACAGCTTCAACTTTATATTCGGTGCGTAAGCGATGTACTACTACGTCAAACTGCAGCACACCTACCGCGCCAACAATTAGGTCATTGTTACGCATAGGGCGGAATAACTGTACCGCGCCTTCTTCCGAAAGTTGAATCAAGCCTTTTAGCAATTGCTTTTGCTTCAAAGGATCTTTTAAGCGAATACGGCGGAACATTTCCGGTGCAAAGTTAGGAATACCGGTAAACTTCATCACTTCACCTTGGGTAAAAGTATCGCCAATTTGAATGGTGCCGTGGTTATGCAAACCAATAATGTCGCCAGCAATCGCTTTTTCAGCAGCGGCGCGGTCGCCTGCCATAAAGGTTACTGCATCAGAAATACTTACATCTTTACCTAAGCGTACATGACGCATTTTCATGCCTTTATTGTATTCACCCGACACAATGCGCATAAAGGCAATACGGTCTCGGTGTTTAGGATCCATATTCGCTTGGATCTTAAACACAAAGCCAGCGAAGCTGGTAGCGTTGGCACTTACTTCACCCACATCAGTTTCACGCGGTTTAGGAGCTGGTGCCCAGTTGGTTAAACCTTCTAACATGTGGTCTACACCAAAGTTACCCAACGCGGTACCAAAATACACTGGCGTTAGCTCACCGCTTAAAAACAGGTCAAGGTCAAACTCGTTAGACGCACCTAGTACTAACTCAAGCTCATCACGCAAGGTTTCGGCAAGCTCATCGCCCACAGCGGCATCTACTTCCGGGTTATCTAAACCTTTAATAATTTGTTGGTCTTGAATGGTGTGGCCTTTACCCGTTTGATAAAGAATCACTTCATCTTTAAGAATGTGATAAACACCTTTAAACAATTTACCGCAGCCAATTGGCCAAGTAATAGGTGCGCACATCATGTTAAGTTCGCTTTCTACCTCATCCATTACTTCCATTGGGTCGCGAATATCGCGGTCCAATTTGTTCATAAAGGTAACAATAGGCGTATCACGCAGGCGAGTGACTTCCATTAATTTACGGGTACGATCTTCTACACCTTTGGCCGCGTCAATCACCATCAAACAGGAGTCAACTGCAGTTAGGGTACGGTAAGTATCTTCCGAGAAGTCTTCGTGTCCGGGAGTATCTAGCAGGTTAACAATACAATCGTTGAACGGGAACTGCATCACCGAGGTGGTAACCGAGATACCACGCTCTTTCTCCATTTCCATCCAGTCAGATTTAGCGTGGGTAGCGTTACCGCGGCCTTTCACTGTACCGGCTTTTTGAATCGCGTTTCCGAATAACAATACTTTTTCAGTAATGGTGGTTTTACCCGCATCCGGGTGAGAGATAATTGCAAAGGTTCTTCGGCTAGCAATATCTTGCAAGAGTGAAGCGTTAGACATCGAATCAATTCTTCTAATTTGGTAACGCGAGGATGCAGCAAAGCGGCAATTTGGCCGAAACAGCACAATCACCCAGCGTTTAGTTAATCGTAATTGGCGGGTATTTTCGCCGATCTAGCTTTGATAAACAATCAATGGTTATCTCATTGCTTATCATTCACTTCAAGCGCAGGCCAATGCTTAATTGTAGCTATTTGGAATTGTTGCTTATTCAGCTCATCAACAACGATGGCTAAACCACACATGCTGGCGCTAACAAAAGTCATCGATAGCTCACCGAACTGCAGTTATTTGGGGATATTAATACTTCTATTCACCATCGGTATTTAAAAGTTACTGCTTTATGGCATAAAGACGAGCAACAGCAGCCAGCACTCACTAAAATACTGATGATTAAGGTTTGGATTTTCCATACTGTCATCTCGGAGGCGAAGCGCCCCCTCGACCCTATGAATAATAAACTTCTACATAAAACCAAAGCGCCCAGCCAAGTTTAACTAAGTGACCCCAATAAACGGCAACGCGAGGCATCGTCGTTCAAATAAGATCTTTATAAACCCCATGCTCTAAGGCTCAAACTGTAAGCTCAATCTTGTTACAATTGTGATTGTAACAGGAGGCAGGACCCAAGTGTTTAACACGACACAAAAACACCTCGCCGACGATAAGGTTGAGAGGTGGGAAATCTGCTTTATCATTAGCATTCACCACTAACTCAAGGTCTTGATTATTTGAAGAAACTAAATCCGCTGAGTTGCTTCATTTTTTTGATGCCTCTAATTCGGAAAAAGCTTTCGAGACAAGCGCGTAGTTATCACGTTTAAACCCATCAACCAGCTCTACTACCGAGTCTTCTGACATACCAATGTCTTTAAGCAGTTGACTACCGCGTAGTAAAGTACTTTCAATATAACTCGTTCCAGCATGGGTTATCCCCTTAGCAACTAGTTCTCTTTGTTCTGCCAGAGTGCGAACTCGAACGTATATCTTCAAGTGTGGGTAAAGGGTGCGTAATGAGATAGCCAGTTGTTTACCAGCGTCGGTATCTGTTGGCGTAATATAGGCTGCGACCGCCTTGCTTATGCCTGAATCCTTTTGCGTAGTGGCACTACGCATATCGCCATAATGAATATCCAATCCTGCTTTTTTACCTTTCCAGACTAAATTAACGTCACGGTCAAGTGCTACAAATGGTACATTTGCTTGTTCCAACATCATGCAAATAAGCGCACTCATCTCATTATAACCAACGATAACAACGTGCCTTTCGAGAGTAGATGATTTTGCAGGCAATAAGGAGAGCCCTGCATCTGGCTTTATTTGAGTAGCTATCCAATCTCCTATTTTCATCATGAAGGGAGTGCAAATCATGCTAATCGAAACAACTAGCATTGCGAGGGTATGCTGATAGTCATTGAGAAGCCCACTCACAATTGCGACACCCAGTAATACAAAAGTGAACTCGCCAACCTGCGACAGATAAAAACCGGTCCTTACTGCAGCCCCCTTTTTAACACCAAACAGACTTGCCAATACTATAAGAACAGTGGTGTTGATCAACAAAACTACAGGCACCTGGATGAGCAACATAGACCAATCATCGATAAAGGCGCCAACATTGATAGTCATACCAACAGAAATAAAAAACAGCCCCATAAGCGCAGATTTAAAAGGTGCTACAGTGGCCTCAACTTGATAACGGTAATCTGATGCTGATAGCAAAACGCCCAAAAAGAATGCGCCAAGCGTCATAGAAACGCCAACTTGATCAACTGCCCAGCCAGCAGTAATAACAGTAAAAAACAAAATAATGCTAAATGCTTCCATGCGTCGATGTTTTGCACAATATCCAAGCAACAAAGGCAACAGCACATGGCCAATAATAGCGATACCAGATAACACCGATAAGATCAGTAACCCGTGGTACCACCATGGTGTTGATACGGCTTCGCCCGAGAGGGGCGTAAGTAACGGGATTAGCGCCATAATAGGGATAATCCAAAGATCCTGAGACATTAGAATTGCAAACGATGCTTGTCCATGCTCTGCGGGTAGCGCCCCCTTCTCCTCCAATGTGGACATAACAATAGCTGTCGATGATAGCGCAAACCCCAAGCCTAAAACGATCGCACTTTGTAGGCTTAAGTTATGGAAATAAATGAAGTACGGCACAAAAACGGCGGCAGTTCCCAAAATTTGAGCTGAGCCCAAACCAAACATAAGTTTGCGCATTGACCATATTTTCTTTGGGCGCATCTCCAGGCCAACGATAAAGAGAAAAAGCAGTACACCAACTTCAGCTATAGCCTGTAAATTTTCAACTTTTTCTATGGCAACTGGGCCTGGGGTGTAAGGACCTAATACAACGCCTGCAACAATAAACCCTAATACTGAACCAAATCCAATTCGTTGAAAAAAGAGCACACTAACGGCGCTCACACCAAGGATAAAAATTATCACAAACAAAACGGAGGATACGTCCATACAGGGTCTCAGAGGTGATTAGCGAAGCAGCTATATTTAATGCTTTAATAAAGCAAAATCAATTACTTTAATGAAGTAAGATTGTTATCCATTTAAACTTAGTTTACAAAGTCAATGGCTGCAAGCTTCGAGTTAGGAGCAATAAAACCTTACTCCATTGTAACTTAGATGAGTTGTTCTGATAGTGTTCGGTGGCTTAATGCTTTCTAAACTGATAACGGGTGTTGCATCAAATTATCAGGTACATATCTACAGAGTATGTCTCCACTTTGATTGCTCCAACTTACGATCAAGTTCATTCAGATAAGCCAATACCATTTAAAGAAGATGAGCCCTCAATATAGTGAGGGCTTGTTGCTACAGCTTACTTAACGCTTGGCATAGGGAGGATTTCAAACAATCCGTCAAACTCATCCAAGCAGCTAACTAAAGTTTCTATCTGTTTAGCATCACCTTGTAAGGTGGCTGCGCCATCTTTTAGCAGCTTATCTAAGCTTGCGTTACCCAGTACTATTTGCGTGAGGTCGTTTTTGCTCATGGATAAAGCCACATCGGTTTTAGGCAAACTGTCGACCTGAATGTTAGCCATGTTGGCATTAGACACCTCACCGTAATAGTGTTCATCCAATTCTGGGTGGGACACGCTAAAGCTAAAGTTTAGGTTAGCTTGCTCCACTTTTTCGGCATTCAGCTTCACCGCGACAAAATCGAGGAACATTCCGGTTGGCGTATTGGCAATTACGTCGGCAGATGCAGGCTTGATTGAAGGCTGGATTGCTCCAGTACGCAGCTCAACAGCCCCCTGTAAGTAAGAGTTACGCCAAGCCATGGTTTCTGATTGATAACCTTGCTGCTCAAAACTGTCTGCGAGGGCAAAACGGTAATCTCTATTGTCTGGGTCACACTGTACCAAATCGTTGAACAACTGAGCCGCGTGCTGGTAGTCCCCCTTCTCAAAGTGTCCCTTACCAGCTTGGAATAACACATCTGCTCCTGCTGCTTCCACATATACACAAGACTTATCTTTAGTTTTCAGTGGATTAGTATTTACTGGATTCAGGTCATGGTAACCCAAATATAGGTTTACCACCGCTCGAGCATTATGACTATAAGAACCATGGTAGCCATTAGTATGCCAAGTATCTTTTTGTGCTTGCGGTACAATTTTCTCAATTTCACGGCCAACATCATGAATGGTGACACCGTGATTAGCTAAACGCATTGACTGGTTGTGAATAAAGCCATAGTTATCTCTTTGTAAAGTCATGTACTCAGAGATTTCGTTTTGCTCGGTATTAGCCTCATTCCACACAGGTGCAGAGTGGGCCGCATGAATGTTATCCACTAAACCACTATCAACAAAACGTAGCTTCAATTCGGTCAGATACTTAGTCCAAATCAGCGAGTCGCGTACTTTTGCACCGCGGAAGGTGTAGATATTATGCATGCCGTCATAGGTTAATTCAGCGGTGTTCAATGAGCGGTACTTAGGAACATAAAGCACCATTTCTGCAGGCGCTTCTGCTCCAGGCATATTAATGGCAAGGAAAGAAAGGCCATCAATTACTAACTCTTTTTCACGAGATTGAATTTCATGAGTAGGTGCCACTAAGGTCACCTCGCCACGAGAAACCCCTAGGCCAAGGGCGTTATCTACAATGCCCTTGGTATTGTTATCTAAGGTAGTACCGTATTGATAATTGGCTCGACGCCCCATTGCTGTTCCAGCAATTACATTTTCGTCGGCAAGTTCTTTGATGAAGTCTTTAGGTGCGTAAATGGGGGCATTTTCAAGCATATCCCCTGAATCCAAAATACCACGTGAGCCGCCAAAATGATCAGCATGCATATGTGAGTAAATCATCCCTGTAATGGTATGAGTACCATTTATTTTGGGTAGATGTAGTTTGGCAAATTCCCAGGATGCAGCCGCTGCTTCACGCGACAACAATGGGTCGTGAATAACATAGCCGTTATCACTACGATAAATGGTCATATTAGAGAGATCGGCACCACGGATCTGATATACACCATCAGTCACCTGATACAAACCACCAGCGGCATAGTTAAGCATGCCTTGGCGCCAAATAGAGGGATTGACCGTTTCTGGTATTTGCTCAGGGCTCATGCTCTGCATATAACTAAAACGTTGCTTCAGTTCACCGGCCTGATGGTTGCCAAATTCTGCAATAAGACCCCGTTGGGTGCGTAAAAATGCGCTGTTGTCTATCCACGGTAATTGCTTAGCAAGCTCAGCATTAGCGCGTTTTGTATGTTCTGAGGCAGGTTTACCTTGGTAGTTTTCTAAGCTGGCATAATCTGCAGATACACCAAAGGAAATCATTAAAGCCAGACTTAAGGTCGAAGCTACAAAACGAATATTCATGAGCTATTTCTCTATCTATTGTCTTTATATGCCCTAAATTTAAATGATTGACACATACCAATACATAGATGAGTATTTATTTAATACATAACATTTCATTATGTTTAGTCGAGAACACAACACTATGGACAAAGAGATCGACCTAAACCTGCTAAAAGTATTTATGGCGGTATATCGCCACCGCTCAATTACACTTGCAGCCGAGGCCATGCAGCTAACCCAACCCGGCGTGAGTGGCATTCTTAAAAGGCTTCAAGAGCAACTTGGTGTGAAGCTGTTTACTCGAGATGGCAGAGGGATAGCGCCCACCCACCACGCGCGCGAGCTAGCCAGAAAAATTGAACCCGCGCTCAATCAGATCCACAATGCAATAGAAAGCCTAGAAGCATTTAATACGCAAACTTACCGCAAGTTCGTGGTGCATACACCAGAGCCTTTAATGCTAACTCTGCTGCCTAAATTAGAACAAGACGACACTCTTGGTAACATCGAGGTGGAGCTGCATCCAACCCTTTATAACATCGAACAGCAGCTTAACCTTTTAAACCAACAACAAGCTGATCTGGTGATTGAATTCACCCACCATTCTGCTGCATCCTTCTTTTCGGAAACACTATTCAGTGACCAAATCTGCGTTATTGCGCGTAAAATGCACCCCCGCATTAAGGGCTCGTTAAGTGTTGACAACTATTACCAAGAGAAGCACATCACCCTAAAACTAAGACGGGAAGATGCCTACCTTGCAGACTACTTCACCGAAGAACTTCTTGCAGAGCGAAAAGTCGCCGCAGAATGTGACTCAATGATGGTACAAATGTCTATGGTAGCCAACTCCGATTGCCTTGCTGTAGTCTCCAAAGCGCTGGCCGAACAGTTTGCCAAGAGCTTAGGCCTACAAGTCCTTTCTTCCCCTTTTACAACCATTCCAATCAGCTATCGCATAATGGTACATATCCGAGAGAAAAACAGTCCAGCCAATCAGTGGTTAAGGGAGAAGTTAAAACAGTATTTTCAATAAGCGAGCGGTTCATTCGGCGGTGTTTTTCTCGTCAGCTTTCTTTACAAACAGCATTTAATATCAATTAAATCAATAAAAAAGGTCAGGCTAGCTATAGAGTTGCGAGTTTGGTACAGTAATTGCCTGTGACTGGTCGAACCATTTATATCAAGGAAGATTGTTTTGAACCGCAAGCATGTATTAATCGCCGTTGTAGGCTTACTCACCACTTTTGTTAGCCAAGCTAGTGTGATTACTTTTGATGAACTGGCCAATGGTGAAATTGTTAATGGTCAATACCAGTTAAGTCATGGCGTTAGCATAGATGGTACCAATGTACGTTTAGGTCAAAACAACTTAGCCGTCGCTTTTGATACCAGCCTTATCAATACTCAAGACCCAGATTTAGAGTCGCCTTTTAGCAATATTAACCAACCCAATTTAGGTATTGCTAACCCTGGCAATGTACTGATTATTCATGAGAACCCTAACTCGTGTAATGGCCTTATTTGTAACAACCCAGATGACGAAGGGCGTCGTCCTGCAGGTTACTTCACCATTAACTTCTCAACTTCGGTATACCTAGAAAGTATCGACTTTTTTGACATTGAGCTGGCAGAGAATGGCTACACAGCACAAAATGCCATTCACTTGTTTGATGCGCAAAACAATGAAATTTTCCCAACTAATTTCTACACTCCGCATACCGGCGGCGACAATACTTGGGATCGCTTGGATTTTGCAGTAGCCGAGGTAGCCTCAATGCGTATTCACTTAAACGGCTCTGGCGCTATCGATAACATTCGCTTCTCGGTTCCCGAGCCTGGCAGCATTGCCCTATTTGCACTAGCCTGTTTTGGCTTGGTGGCAAGACGCTTTAAATAAAATCAAAAACGCCGCTTACTCTAAGCGGCGTTTTGTTTTTAGTCAGTATCTGGCCACTCATCGGCTTCAACGATCCCAGTCTCAATTAAACAACTTCGTAGCTGCTTAACCTTGAGTTTGAGCTCGTCTCGAATCAGCCGAATTGCAGGAGATATAAGTTGGCGGCTAGGAAGTGCTAGCCACATTTCAGTCAAGGGTATTGAATAATTCGGCATTATTCGCTGCAGACGTTTTGCTAAAAGATCCTCAGCAACATCAATCGCTGATTTTTTTGCAATTCCCACCCCATCAATACACCAACGCCGCACAATGTCTCCATCATTAACAGCTCGATTGCCAAGCATCTTAACCTTATGTTTATTTGCGCCTTCAAATAGCTCCCATCCATCATGAACGGTCTCGTAAAGCTTGTAGAGCAGCGCATTGTGATTATGCTCTGTTTGTAGCTTTGGATAGTTTGCCCTGCTTAGTTATAGCCAGAATTTTGCCTTGAAGGCCCCTGTAGCCAAGCCAACTTATGCACTAAGTAAAAGCTGCCCACCACATACAAACCCACCATGCTTAACTGGAAGATACGTGCATAAAACTTAGTGGTAGCTAAGCCGCCATCACTGCCAATAGTACTGCCCAGTATGATGATATAAGCAGATAGACCAGCTGCTACTATCGCGCCTTTAGGGTGCAGGTAAATAGCTTGGGCGATCAGCATAAAACTTAGGGTAATTAGCAGCGCCATAAAACTAAACTGCGGCGCTGCAACCAATAGATTAAATACCAGCACAGCAATTAACCCACCTACAATGTTGGTGAAAATAATTCCTATACTGGCTTTTGCGCCTTTAGATAACTCGGGGTTTTGCGCCAAAATCGCCACAAAAATAACCACCAGCAAATCACTAAGTTTATCAAAAGCAAAGAAGTAGATAATAAGTGGCAGTATAACTATGGTGCTAACCATTGCCTGTCGACTAGCATCTTGATGGTTTAATTTTGGCGCCTGCGTTTTTTCTGCAGCTTGATGGAAGTCGTCTTTCACTGGTATCAGCCAATGCACAAAGGCCACTATCAACAAGGACATGACAAAGGCCAGCATAAAGTCGACAACAAAAACAGACGCTGCGGCTCTGCTAGCACTGGCCAACATCGGCAAGGCGATCAGCGCCACCAACAAAAATAGCACCACTAACTCATTTAAACCGGTACTGGCTCGGTAAAATACAAAAAACAAACACCAAGCAAGAATAACAAACAGCAGTAAGGGATAGGGCTGGGCAATAAGCACAACCCCAAGTCCCACTAAAAAGCAACTTAATACCGCCAGTGCTACGGTTTTAACTAAGGCCAAATTTAATGGTGGCTTGCCTGGCAATAACAGCTGAGCGGTAAAAATGGCGGTAACAAAAGACATGCTCCACTCTAAAGTCACTGCCAAAACTAATACCAAGGCACTCACTAAACTAAAGCGCAACATGTGCGTTTTTAAAGGATTAGCATGCCGCAAACTTAATGCCTTAGTAGACATAAGATAACCAACTTTTAACCCTTAAGGCCAGCTTAGCCAACGCTTTCATAATGAAGGTGCCTTCGGTATATACCGTTACATCTGCTTGTGCACCAATTCGCCGTAAACCTTGGGCAGTATCATCAGAGAATTTGATGATTACCGGAAAGCGCTGCGGATCCCGCAACCAACCAGTGGTTTGCGGGATAGTAGGTAGCACACCTAAGTTGTTAGATTGACCATAGTTAACCGCAAAACCAATAGAAATAACTTCCCCTTTAAAAATTTTGCCCGGTGCAATATCTAAGGCAATTTCCACTGGGTCGCCCGCTTTAATATTAGCGATGTTATTTTCTCGCATGTAGGCTTCAACCCACACTTCTTTAGTGGTAACAAAAGTCATCAGGGGCTGGCCTTTATTGGCGTAATAACCCGCTTCTAGCTGCAAGTTCGTCACCCCACCGTCGGTGGGGGCAACAATCACTGTTCTAGATAAATCTAAACGAGCTTTACCCAACTTGGCTAGAGCCGATTGCAGTTTAGGGTTATCTTCACCGCTCACTCCAAGGCTGTGTTTAGCTTGCTCTAACTCTGCGGTGGCTTTTGCCACCAAAGCTTTAGCTTTAGCTACGTCGCTGCGTGCTCTATCGATGTTTTGCTGCGGCACTACGTTTTGATCTTCTACTGCAAATAAACGATTGGCATCGGTAAGAATAGCTTGATAAGAAGTCGAAGCTTCAAGTAAACGAGCTTGCGCTGCCGACACACCAGCAGTTCCAGCGCCAATTTCTTGCCCCGCTAACTCCAGTGCAGCTTCTGCTTGAGTGACCGCTAGCTGATATTCTTCTTCAGCAATTTTGGCCAAGGGCTGACCTTTTTCAACCAGCTGATTGTTGGTGACATTTATCGCTACTAACTTGCCAGATACCGAGGCGGCAATAGGCACCACAAAGCCAAATACCCGAGCATTGTCGGTATTTGGGGTAATCCTATCGCCGACTACATAGATAATAAAAACCAAAATACACAGGGCAAATACCAACAACGAACTTTTACGTAAGGGGTTGCTTGGCATAGCTTCTGAGGCTTCAATTTGTTCAGACATTTTGTTTCTCTTACTTCCGTGTTTATTAAAAGTTAATTTCGTTTTGCGACTTACTCGTTTGCAACTTCTTGTTCACTGGCGGTTAGTTCTAACCATGCCACCAACAAACGATATCCTACAGCTAGCACCACCGCCCCCAAGAACAAACCCACAAAACCAGAGAGTAACATCCCGCCTAAAGAACCTAACAAAATCACCAGCATCGGCACATCCACACCACGCCCAAGCAATAAGGGTTTAAGTACATTTTCACTAAAACCAGCCAAAACGCTCCATACAGCAAAAAGTCCAGCTACCATAGTAGACTCGTGGTTGAATACATAAATGACTACAGGTAATACCACCAAAAATGGTGGCAGTTGCGCAATGGCTAAAACCAGTACCAATACCGACCAAACAGCCGCCCCAGGAACACCTACCGCAAAAAATCCGATTGACAGTAAAGAGGCTTGAATAACTGCAACCCCCAACACTCCCTTTGCTACGCTCTGAATAGTACTACTGGATAGATGGATTAAATAACTACCGTGTTTACCAACCAACGCATTAGCTAAAGATTGAGCTGCTAAAACCGCTTTTTCACCGTTAGCCATAAACACACCAGCAATAATGACCGAGAAGCAAAACATCAATAACCCGCCTATCAGGCCAACAGCAAATCCAATAACCTTACTAGCAACATCACCAACTTGGCCTGCATAATTGCCCAAAAAACGCTGGATATCGCTGGCAGCTAACGACCACTGCGCATGCACTTTTTCGCCAATTAAAGGCCATGACTTTATTGCAATAGACGGAGAGGGGATCTCAAGAGTACCCTGCTGAACTTGCTTACCCACAACAGCCAAGCTATCAATAGCGGCAGAAGTTACTTTCACCCCAGGCACCAATATAATGGCTAAAAACACCAGCACGATTAAACTGGCAGCAACAGCACCTTTACCCACCACATTTTTGAGCTTTAAATACAGTGGGTTTAGTGCCACAGCCAAGATCATTGCCCAAATAATCAAGGTGATAAAAGGCCGAATAATCTCAATACACCATGCAACTAACAAGAAGAGCAAACCTATTTTTATGGCGGCTTCCATTGCACCGCGCTCAAAGTTTTTTTGATTAAACATATCCATGTTCTCTACGCTGTTAAGATGAGCTGAATTTGCCAGCCTGTCACTTTAATTGTGCTTAATAGTATATAGAATAAGCCAAGTAATTGTTTAGTTTATTAAAACCAAGTTATAGATAGTTTTGCGAATTTAGCCCCTCCTGGATTACAACTAATCCAGCATGTCCTTTATTTAAAACAGCAAGCTTTGCTCCTCTCCCACATAAACTAGGGTTTGTCGCTGAATATCATTAGCGCTAATTAAATGAATAATAAAAGTGCGCTGCTGCAACATACCCGCAAAACTGCCGCTGCGTTTGGCAATATGTAAACAGCGTTTACTGTTATCCCATTCAAACACAATTTCGCTATAGGCCCCTTGCTCATAGCGATAACTGTCCCCCTCATCTTCATACAAGCAAAAGCGGCCATCCTCACCCGCGTATACTTCAATGGTAAGCGGGTCACTGGGTAATTCATCGTGATACTGCACCTCAGGGCCATGTGGAATAATGGCTCCGGCTTTCACCAATAAGGGCATAATGTCGATAGGCGTGCCCATCGCAATAGTTTGCCCACCTTGATAACAATGTTTGTTCCAATAGTTATACCAAGCAAGGCCAGCAGGCAACACCACCTCTCGCTCAGCTGGGTATAACTGCGTTTGCTGATGAGCGATGCCAGCATGCGCCCAACTTAAGCTACATTTAGACGAACCTTGCCAATGCGCATATTCAACCACCAGTTGATATTGTTGATTTGCCTTTAAATGACAACTGGCTTTATGGTTAAGCTGCGCTTGGGTTTGCCAACTATCAATCAACAGCTTACCGTCTAAATAGAAACGCACCCCATCGTTAGCATGAATCAGCCAGTTGTACTCGCCATCGACCGGCGCGGTGAGCAGCCCTTGCCAACGTACGCTATAACCACTTAATGGCAAACCCGCTGGCGGGCCACCTGCCCAGTTGCCATCGATGCTTTCAACCACTTGCGTAGCAACCAGCTGTTTGAATTGATCATCAGAAAAGTGTTGCTCGCTCATGCCTTGCAAGCCTTCCGCTGTGTGCAAATGCTCTGGAGCAATCAACTGTTGCTGCAAACTTTGTTGATGGAACATAGCTTGGGTAACTGGGCACACCATCAAGCTGTCGCCAAACATAAATTGATCGCTAATGTTATGCAGCTGTGCTTGCTGTCTAAAATCAAAGGCCAACAAACGCATCATGGTGCCGCCATGCTCAGTAATATTCCAAGCTTGTGAATAAATATAAGGCAATAGGCGATAACGTAAGTGGTCAAATTTAAGTAGGGCATCAAAGGCCCAATCACCGGGCTCTCCAAACTGATAGATTTCGCGCGGTGTATTGGCGCCGTGAGAGCGAAATAGCGGACAAAAAGCCCCATATTGGAACCAGCGAACATACAGCTCTTTATAGGCATCATCGTCTACACCTTCTGGGAAATTCGCACCAAAACCACTGGTAAAAAAACCACCAATGTCGGTAGTCCAATAAGGTAAACCCGCGGCACACAAGTTTAAGCCTGCTGGAATTTGCTGACGCAATACTTGCCAAGTGGCGCTAATGTCTCCCGACCAACAAGCTGCAGCGTAACGTTGCTGACCTAAATAGCTGGAGCGGCTAAGAGTGAAAACACGCTTGTCTTCTGCACCTTGCAAAATTTGCTGGCGCTGCGCTTCATAAACCCCACGCGTAGTCATTAAGGAATAACCATTTAGCACCAGCTTCCAAGAGCCTAACTCGGTATCACGTTGCTGATGGCAAAACTCCACACCATCTTTTGGATTTTGAGTTGAGATAAACTCTGGCTCGGTGCCATCCATCCACAACGCATCGACTCCCAGATCCATTAATCCGGCTTTAACGTGTTGCCAATAAATATCACGTGCGCCTTGGCTATAAGCATCGTAAATATGGCCATCGGCCCAATGTTCGGTTTCAAATAAATAGCCATTTTCTAACAAGGCCTTAAACACTGGGCTGCCCTTGCCAACAATTGGCCAAATCGACACCATAAGTTTGAAGTGCATATCATGAAGTTGCGCAATAGTAGTGGCAGCATCACCAAACACTTGCTGGTCGAACTGCATTGCGCTCCAGCCCAAATCTCCCCAGTATTTCCAATCTTGCACGATGTTATCGATGGGAATTTTTTTATCGCGATAGGTTTTGGCTGTGGCTAGCAACTCGGCAGCATTTACGTAACGCTCTTTGCTTTGCCAGTAGCCATAAGCCCACCGGCCAAATAGCGGCGCAGCGCCAGTAAGCTTTCGATAATGTTGAATAATTTGGTCAAACTCGGGGCCATAAATAACGTAAAACTCTATGCACTCTCCAGCCACTGAGCTAAAACTAAAGCCCTCACCTTGGCTAGTAAACTGGGTAAACGCAAGTTGGTTCCATAACACTGCATAACCTTTGGTGGATAGCAGCAAAGGGGCTGCTATACCTTTGTTAGATTGGCAAATCTCGCGGCTTTGCTCTTGGTAATTAAAGATCCCATCGGGATATTGGCCTAAGCCATAAAAAGCTTGTTCACCAGCGCTAACAAAGTGCTGACTAAGCGCACTATCATCACCTTGTTGCTTAAAAGTAGTTTGCGCTACGCGTAGTAGCTCACCTTCGGCAGTGCTAATGCTCAAGCCGTTTTCGCTAAACGCTATATTCAAGTGCTCGCTGCGCATTTGCTCGGCAGAGCTATACAGCGGGTCAACCGTTGATTGCGGCAATACCACCAACTCACTTAGCATTTGCTGTTTGCTTAAACTCTCGGTATCAGGGGCAATCTTCACTCTAAGCGTATTTGAGTTAAGCAAGCTCAGTTCGGCAAGCCCGTTACTTGGTTTGCCATCTTGAAGAATAGAGAAGGGAAACACTTGGCGTGACATACAATAAACCTAATGCATACAAAGATACGCTAAGTGTAAATCACTCGATAACATTTAGCGGTTTAGTAAAGCAGCAAACAAACTCAAATTAATCAATTTGGAGCACATAGCACAAAAGTGTTCTAAGCTGGCTTAGCTAAAAATACTACGCTAACCATTCGCGCGCCGACTCGGTAATGGCCACTACCGCTGGATTGGCGATTCTGCGCTCGGCAGTAATCGCAAAAAACTGTTCTCGCACATCTTGGATGCTGCCAATTAATTCAACCCCATATTGATTCACCACTTCATCGGCAATGGCGGTCGGCACAATAAACGCTCCCACGCCAGCTTGGCCAAAGGTTTTCATCAATGCACTGTCATCAAACTCACCCATAATTTGCGGGTGAATATTCTGCTTATCAAACCATTGCAATAGTCGCACATGCATAAGATTTATTTCACTTGGAATCAACAATGGCGCACCATCTAAGCAAGCCGGAAAGTTAGCGTGTAGTGACTTAGCAATGTTTGGGCTGGCTACAAAACTCACGCCACTTTCCCCTAACGCATGATTAAAGCCACGCACGCCTAAACCAGGAGGCACAGGGCCATCGGCCAACACTAAATCCAAACGGTTTAGAGCCAGCTCTGCCAACAAATTCTCTAGGGTGTTTTCTTTGCACAACATACGTAAAGGCTCACCCATGTTGTAGGCCGGCTCTAACAGACGGTATGCAATGGTTTTGGGAACCACTTCGGCGATGCCCACTTTTAGCAACTGCGGACGTTCTGCTGACCCTTGCCTTAGGCTATCTTCCAGTTCATCACCTAAAGTGAATATTTCGTCGGCGTAACTAAGAGCCAAACGGCCGGTTTCGGTTAATTCTAAGTTTCGACCCACTTTGCTAAATAAGGCGCTGCCAAAATGCTGCTCTAACAAGCTTATCTGGCCGCTAATAGTTTGTGGGGTGATATGCAGCAATTCACTGGCTCGAGCAATACCGCCTTGCTTGGCAGCCACCCAAAAATAATGCAGATGTTTATAATTTATCACAGCAAACACTTCGTATTTTTCGAACTATAAGGAAAGTATATTCGAGTATACCAAAGTATAAAAGCCCATTAAGGTAGAGACTCGTGATTCAAAGTATTGATTCAGCTTAGGAGCAGACCATGCCAGGTAGTATGAAAATTGATATGCATTCACAACACTTTCCACTGAGTGAACCGTTGCAAGCATACATAACAAGACGGATTAACTTTGCACTTGGGTCGCAGTACAACAACATTATGCGCATTGCGGTCAAGCTGTCAGATAGCAAAGAGAGCAACGGTGCCAGCGGCAAACGTTGCCAAATTCTGGTGAAGTTAGCTGGCCAAGCCGATGTGGTGATAGAAGATATTCAAGCTCAAATATATGTTGCCATAGACCGCGCAGCTAGCCGCGCCAGTCGCTCGGTAACCCGACGCATAGCTCGCGTACGCAACAAGGCGCTGCGTGCTCCCGACATTAGTGTTGCCGACTATTACGGTTTAACTGATGAAGACGATAACGATCCACTCAATAGCGAATTTGTAGAGTTCACTGAATACCCAACAAAACCAGCTGAGGAAGGAGTGACAAGATGAACAATCACCCTATTAGCAATACCCCTAGCCATGTTAACGAGAGCGTATTAGCCACTAATAAAGTTATTCGCAATACTTATGCCCTGCTCTCTATGACGCTTATGTTTAGTGGCGCTAGCGCAGCATTTTCAATGGCAATGAACCTCCCCCATCCCGGTATCATTATCACCTTGGTGGGCTACTTCGGCTTGCTGTTTGCCACTATGAAACTGCGCAATAGTGCTTGGGGCATAGTTTGCATTTTTGCCTTAACTGGCTTTATGGGCTTAACCCTAGGGCCGATACTTACCGCTTACTTAAGCCTGCCAAATGGCGGCATGATTGTGAGCCAAGCCATGGTAGCTACCGCGGTGATCTTCCTATCGCTATCTGCCTATGCCATTACCAGTAAAAAAGACTTTAGCTTTATGGGCGGCTTTTTAATGGTAGGCATTATTGTGGCTTTCCTTGCCGGTTTAGGCGCAATTTTCTTTGCTATCCCAGCACTGTCTTTAGGCGTATCGGCCATGTTTGTTTTGCTAATGTCGGGGCTAATTTTGTATGAAACCAGCAACATCATTCATGGCGGAGAAACCAACTACATTATGGCTACAACCTCATTGTTTGTTGCTATTTTCAACCTATTCACCAGCTTGTTGCATATTCTTGGTTTTCTTAACGGAGAAGACTAACTAGGCAAGAGGAGGCTTTATCATGATTAACAATTTACTTAACCAGTTTTTAGGTGCTTCTGGCGATGCTCCCAAAACCGCTGTTCGAGGAGCCGGTGTGTTAGGTGCAATGCCAAGTGGTTTAGCCGGAGGCGCTGCTGCGGGTGGCATAATGGCCTTATTAGTAAGTAACAAATCCGCACGAAAATTTGCTGGCAAAGCCGCTACCTATGGCGGTGCGGCGGTGCTAGGAGGCTTAGCTTACAGCGCCTTTAGCAATTGGAAAAAACAGTCTAATGGCGCTAACACCCACCATAACAGCCAAAAATTGGAACAAATCAATGAGTCTAGCTTTACTGCTGCTGTCGACAACAACAACTTCCAACTAAAGCTACTCCAAGCAATGATTGCTTCGGCCAAAGCAGATGGCCACATCGATCAGCAAGAACAACAACGCATTTTTGAAGCGCTAGAACAAATGCAATTAAGCGAGTCTACAAAAGCGACCCTATATGAGTTGATGCGCCAGCCTATTTCCATCGGTGATCTAGCCAATGGAGTAGACACCATCGAGCAAAAATCTGAGCTTTATTTGGCCTCTTGCTTTGCAATAAACCTAGACAACGCTACCGAGCAAGCGCATTTAGATGGCCTAGCCTACGCACTGCGCCTGCCCTTCGATTTAGCCGAACAGCTACAAAAACAAGCCCATCAAGCCATACATGAGGCAGCATAAGCATTGAGTTTAGCAAACCGGCATGGATGCTGGTGCTAACTTATTCCTCAGGTATAAGCTAAAGAACTTATTGCTACAATTTGTTAAACTTGCGCCATTCATTTACTACAGGCACAAGCTCGTGAACCGCAAAAAGAAAATCAACGAAACGCTGAAGAAAAAGGCCAAAAAAGCCAACGCTAAAAAGCAAAATAGCAACAAGCCGCGCTATATTTCAAAAGCTGAGCGCGCCGCTTTAGAAGCTGAGCAAGCAAATGGTGAACAGGCGACAACTCCCCCAACGGAAGAAAACAACACCAAGCCTTAGCTCAATCTAAATATCGTTACTAAACAAGCAAATAGTGATGACTGCGCAGAACAAACACTGGCAAGTTTCATCTACAACTGAGACATTCATTAATTATCATACAAGCATGAGAGAGCTCACATTAGTGATTTTTCGCAACGAAATTATCAAGTTTCGCAGTGCTCCCGAGATAAAAGGAAAGCTAAGGTAGCCTTAAGCTAAGAACGGTTTAAGGAGTAACGACCATGCGTCAGCATGCTATAAAGACAGGAATTTTTAAGCTAGCCGCGGTAGCAGCGGCCTTTTGTACCTTGCAATTAAGCGCAGCCCCACTGCGTGATGTTGTAAAAGATCAAGATGTATTTATTGGCGCGGCCCTAGAGACTCGCCACCTCCAAGATAAACAGTTTGCCGAAACGCTAGTTCGCGAATTTAATCAGTTAACCCCTGAAAACCAAATGAAGTGGAGCTACCTACAGCCTGAACGAGGTAAGTTTACCTTTGACAAAGCAGACCAACTGGTTGAGTTTGCGCAAAAGAACAACATGACCGTGCGTGGCCACGCACTGGTATGGCACATCCAAAACCCGGATTGGTTAGAAAATGGCGACTTCTCAAAAGAAGAAATGCTAAAAATCATGGAAGAGCATATCACCGCTGTGGTGAGCCACTACAAAGGTAAGGTGAAATACTGGGATGTGGTAAACGAAGCTTTAGATGATAATGGTGGCTGGCGCCCAACTATTTGGTATGAAGCCTTAGGTGAAGACTACATAGCAAAAGCCTTTGAGTTTGCCCACAAAGCTGACCCTGATGCGATTTTGGTTTACAACGATTACTCTACCGAAGGTAAAAGCCCTAAAGCAAATGCTGCCTACCGCTTAGCCAAAAAGCTAAAAGAGCAAGGTGTACCTATTCACGGCATAGGAACGCAGGCTCACTTAGTGGTAGGCGTGCAACCTCGAGTAGCAGACATTGCGGCTAATATTGAGCGGATAAAAGAGCTTGGCCTAGAATTCCACTTCACTGAAATAGACATGCGCATTCAAGGTGAAGCAACAGACCGCGCGTTGCAGCAACAAGCTAACATGTATGAAGAGCTAGCTAAACTTACCGCTTACTATGACAACGTGAATTTTTTGACCACTTGGGGGATTACTGACAAGTACAGTTGGATCCCATCTTGGTTTAAAGGTTACGACCACGGCTTAATGTTTGATAAACAATACAAGCCTAAACCAGCATACCTAGCGGTAAACAAAGTATTCACCGACAAAGCCCAAGGTAATTTTGATTGGGAGCCACCAGCACCATTAGCTGATACCGGACGTCGTTTCGAAGCTTTTATTAGTAACGAAGCCAAACGCCCTATGCCGCTAGACGGTGACCCAGCAAAATGGATCAATGCAGTGTTCTACCCATTTGCTTACAACCAGTTAGGCGGTAAAGACTTAACCCTGCCAGCTGAGAGCAATATCTCTGGTCGCTTTGCACTGTTGTACGATGACAACACGCTATATGGGCGCGTTGAGCGCAGAGACGACAAAACCGTAACCGGCAACAAAGCACAAGTTTGGGAAAATGACTCGGTTGAAGTATTCCTCGGCTTTGGTGAAGAGTTTGCGCAAATTCGTGCCTTAGTTGGCGAAAAGTTTGCTCCAACAGCCTTCCAAGCGGATATTGAAAACTACTGGAGCGAAGACGGCACTGTTCTAGAATTCTCTATAACACCGAAGAAAACCGATACCTTATCAGGTACTACTTTAGGCTTTAACATTGCTTTAGCCGATAATGACGCAGGCCCAGATGCGGGGCGTCACGCGCAATTGTACCCTGTACCAGGTACTAACAACGGCTGGCAAGGCCACGACTTCGGGGAAGTATTCTTTACTGCTCAAAACACCGAGATTAGTGACAAGCTGAAAGGTCAGGTAGTGAGCTTTAAAGCTGAGCCTGTAGAAGGTTTAGATATCAATACTGCATTTGATGCATCACAGTGGGCCAATGCTTACCATTACCCGTTTGCATTTAACCAACTAAACCCTGCAGACCAAACGCCACCAAGCCAAGACATTATTAGTGGAAGTTGGCGTGTAGCCTACTCTGGTAATACTTTGTATGGTGTGGTTCACCGTCATGATAACAAAACTGTAACCACCGGTGATGATTGGCAAACCGATAACATTGAGATTTTCATCAGAGTTGGCGAAGAGTTTGTGCAACTCCGTAGCATTGTGGGTCAAGACTTCCAGAAAAACACTTTCCCCGGTAAGCGTGTTGCTAAATGGAATGAAGACGGCACCATCATGCAATTTTCCATCGAACTGCCTGTAGACAGCTTAAAAGGCAAAACCATCGATTGGAACATTGCCCTCGCAGATAACGATGATGGCAGTAGCCGCAGTTCTCAGTTGTACCCTGTACCGGGAAACAACACAGCCTATTTAGGTGAGCAACTTACTATTCTAGAATTTGTTAAATAGCTAAGCTCTCCTACAAATAGCCTCGCACTCGCGAGGCTTTTTTTTAAGCAAACCTTCCAAGCTAACCCTAGCTTGATTTATCAACAAACTAAAGCTTACTATTATTGAGCCGATAGCTAACTAAGTGCTTTTATAAACAAATGCTTAGTTATTTAACCAAGGGGCAAGCAATGAGCTTTGAGCTATTCAAAAAAGTCTTCTTTACTTTGGTATTGATAGCCTTAGGTGGTGCAGCTCTTAGTTACATTTTTATCTACCATGTTCATGGCCGCGGGGTGAGCGCTAAAGACGGCTGGCTGTTTGATATTCAGGGCTACCACCAAGGCATTAGAGAATCAAAACTCACTGAAAAACCGTTATTTTTATATTTACGCAGAGAGGCCTGCCAACGCTGTATCGCATTTGAGTATGACTATCTAAACAATCCACATATAAAGCGTATACTTGAAGACTATGTGAAGGTTCAAGTAAACATTGATACCGACCGTACCCACGAACGCTTTGCCGATCAATTCAACCTTAATACCTACCCCTCACTGTTCGTTATGTTTGATCCCGAGCACCCTATTTCCAGCTATTTGGTATTAGAAATGAATCAAATTTGGGTGGCGCAAGACACCCTACAAAAAGGGAACTTTATGCCGCTATCTGAAGCTAGCTTTAGTTTATCTGTGACCCGTGCCACAATATTGGCCCGTCAAGCAGCCAATGTAGATAAACAAACTAGTGAAGCACCACCTTAACCTCTTATTTTCAAATTACCTCGTTGTGTTTTCATGCTGTTTCAGCTTAGCTAGCCATGCTAGCGATATGGTTGACAGCCTCATCGATAATGATTGGGGCATAGCCTTTGGCCTTAGACATGCCTCGATTGCTTTTCGCTCAGAAACCAGCACCGTAGCAGATGTGGTCCCACTGCTTTTTTATAAAGGTGACCACGCATACTTAGACGGCTTAGAAGCCGGTTATAAGTTTTGGAAAGAAGACGAATTTGATATCGCGGTTATGGGCCGCTACCGTTTCTTTGACATCCCTTCAGACTATCAAAACCAAATTCGAGGTGACGGCATTGATTATGGTATTCGTAGCCAATGGCGCTTCAAACCCAATTATTCTTTTAACACCGAGTTATTAAGTGATGATTCGGGCAATTTTCACGGCAATTTAGGCCTTACTTGGCAGAAGCACTACAATCGCTGGTATCTAGCGCCCTATGCCACCGCTCACCTTAAAAGCAGCGAGTACAATACCCGCTACTACGGCCTAGAGCTTTTTAAAACCCAAGCCGATGTGGATTTAAAAGCCGGTATTGATCTGCGCTACCACGTATGGCGAGACTTCTATCTAGTGGGTCGCTTAGGGGGTACTTATTACGGTAAAGAAGTACAAAACGTAGATATCATCGACAAAGATTTTCAATTCGAAAGCTTTTTGGGTATTAGCTTTTTCAATCAGCAATATCAAACCACCTCCGGTGATTGGCCAAAAGGTTACTTAAGGGTATCCCATGCTTGGGCAACCCCTTCTAACTTAGGCGATATCATCCACTTTAAAGCCAAAAAAGATCAGTATAACAACCAGTTAAGCTCGGTGTTTTATGGTCACTTACTCAGTGAAACCTTGCTAGGCTTTCCGATAGACGTTTACCTAACGCCAGGCTTGGCTTATCACCACAGCTCAGAAGTGCAGGATCCGATCCTAGAGTATGTAATTGCCTTTAAGGCTTATTACACCTTCACTTGGCCAATTCGTTGGCGCTTTGGCGTAGCAGAAGGCCTGTCTTACGTTTCCAATATTACTTATATAGAATACGTTGATTTAGCTGAAGATGGTAAAGGCTATAAACCCAGTAAACTACTTAATTATTTAGACTTTTCTTTAGATGTAAACTTAGGTGATTTATTCAAAAAACCAGCAATGGAAAAAATGTGGCTGGGCTATAACATCCATCACCGCTCGGGTATTTTCGAGAACTCATCAATGTTTGGCAGAATTAAAGGTGGTAGTAATTATCAGGGTATTCACTTTCAATGGCATTGGTAATGAAGAGAGCCGTAACATCCGTTAGGGCTAAATAAAGCCTAACAAAAACGTTGCATAATAAGGGCGTCTTCACGCCCATTTTTATCGCAGGGGTAATAGCCCTTGCGGCGATCTATTTGCTCAAACTCAAAACGCAGATAGAGCTTTTGAGCACTCACGTTGCTTTCTCTAACTTCCAGCAAAATCTGTTGCCATTGCTGCTCGTCTGCCATTTCTAACATTGCCCGCATAAGCTGGGTGCCTAAGCCCTTACCTTGCTGCTCTGGAGCTACCGCGATATTAATAAGCTCGGCTTCTCCAGCTACCACTCGCAAAATAATATAAGCCAATAAGCTGTTTCCTTGCCAAAGGCCAAGGTTACGATACAAACCACCAAAGTTACTGGTGAGTAAAGCGCGGCTCCATGGGTGCGAATGTGCTTGTTGCTCTATGTTTAGCATCATCGGCACATCCATCACCGATAGAGGGCTTAAGCTTGTTTTAAGATCTGAGCACATATCTGCTGCCATAAAATACGCTTTGCTTGCTTATCGCTAGCTAACTGCTGTGGATCGCAAAACAAGATACTGGAATGCTTAGGTGCGGTGCTCGAAGGATCTGCCCATAACACCCAAGTATCGATAGCTTCTGGAAAATGTGCAGCGCTGCAAATATGAATATCGGCCCACTCTAACTTCATCGCCGCAACAATGCCTTTAAACAGCGCTAAATGCTGCTCTAAAACTGCAGGCTCTATAATTAGCACTAGCGGCCACGACGGCGACGCTCGCAGAGTTTTGCTTACCGGAGTGGCCCGCTTGAGCCACACATCGATATCCATCTCTTGCAGGTATTGCCGCGCTTGTTTATCTATCATAATAAGCTTCTAAGTTGCTGAATATTCATCCGCTTAAGATTACTTTTTCTTTAGGCTTAAGGTAGCTTTATTCGCCCCTTGGCTACGCGCTTTTTTAAACTTATCACGCGCCTTATTGCTTGCTGCTTTATTCACAAACACCTTTTTCTCGGTGGCTGGTGAGGTTTCTGGTGCAGTTTTACTTGAATGGGCTACCGCTTGATTAATCTCGGCCATTTCCGCATCAGTTAAGTTGCGCCATTGACCAGGGCGAAGTTTATCTAGGTGCACATTCATAATACGGGTGCGCTTAAGCTTGGTAACTTCATATCCCAAGTACTCACACATGCGGCGAATTTGGCGGTTTAGCCCTTGAGTCAGCACAATGGTAAAGACAAACTTGCTGTTTACCTTCACCTTACAGGGCTTAGTCACAGTATCTAAAATAGGCACGCCACGCTGCATCCGCTCAACAAAACGCTCACTTAGGGGTTTATCTACCGTCACTACGTATTCTTTATCGTGGGCATTCTCGGCACGCAAAATTTTATTCACGATGTCGCCGTCACTAGTTAGAAAAATAAGCCCCTCGGAAGGCTTATCTAAACGGCCGATAGGGAAAATGCGCTGCTTGTGACCAATGGCATCAATAATGTTGCCTTTAACATGACGCTCTGTGGTACTGGTGATGCCAATGGGCTTGTTGTAGGCAATGTAAACACGATCAGATTTATTGCTAGCGATAGCTTTTATCAGTTTACCGTCTACTGCAACTTTATCGCCCGGTTGAACTTTAGTCCCTAACTCAGGCTTTTGACCATTAATGGTTACTCGCTGCTGTTCAATCAATTTATCGGCTTCACGTCGGGAACAAAATCCCGAGTCACTGATAAATTTATTTAGACGTTTTTCGTTTGATGCGCTCACTACAAGGACCCACTAGCTAATTAACGCGCCTATTAAACCATAGAATAGCTAGCTCAATAAGCGCTTTTAGAACTAGCTCGCCATTTGCAGCGCCATTTCTCGGCCTTGGCCGCGGATTTTGTCGATAGACACATAAAAAGAGGATGGCAATACCAGTGCGCCAGAATTTGCATGGCTGGCAAAGTAATCAATTTTGGCAGCTTTGCTTTCCAAATGATCCCAATCTTGATGCAAGCGACAAGCAAAGTTAAGCACCAAGGCACGCAACGGTTCAATTTTTGCGGCATCGGGATTTACATGAAACTCGATGGTATCGACCAAGCGCGGGGCAAACTTCCAAGCTCGCGCAAGCTCGGCACCCAGTTTTGCGGTGGTAGTGCCGAGAAGCTCTTGCTGTACAGTTTGTCGGTCTTCACCTTCTGCCACTCGAGCAACCACCTGTTCGGCAATATCAGGGGCCAAAGTAAACATCATCAAATCACCAATATTATGCAAAATACCGGCAGTGAACATTTCGTTGGCATCGATGCGTACTTTTTCAGCTATTTTGCTGGCGATACTGGCAATTTCAAAGGTATCGCTCCAGTAGCTTTGCATATCTAGCTTAGGCACTCGGGGAAAAGCACTAGTAAGCCACGACACCACTACCATGGTTTTAAGTGGCGCAATGCCTAAACGGATCACTGCTTCATTAATCGAGGCAATGGTGCGGCTGCGGCCAAAGTGAGCAGAGTTAGATAAACGCAACACTCGCGCACTAATAACCTGATCCATGGATATTTTTTTGGCCAGCATGGCAAAATCACAATCAGGATCATTAAGCATACTAACAAGCTCTTGAACCACACTGGAAACTTTAGGCAATTCATTTACACGGGATAGTAATTCTTGTTCGGTCATCCAACCCTCCTGCTAGAAAATACCACATCAAAGCAATGCCATTTTCTCGTGTACACGCTTAGTTAAGTCAAGCTTAATACATAGTTCAAGCGAAACAAATAAATAACAACACTATCAGTATGATTTAGACCGGTAAAGAGGCGAATGGTCAGCGAAGCTTTTGAGAAAAGAAACAGAACCAACTGGCGCTTTACTCAAATTATACCGAGAGTTGGTATCACGCAAGCGTTAAACACATTTACATGCTTAACGCAGGCATTCACAGCCATGGCATTGCCGAGCTACAGCTAAGCTTAGCCACTTGGTGCGCGGCCAAAATACTTAACCACGCTAGTGGCCAAAACCTCTACTATATCAAGCCCGCAGAGGCAGTAATTGACTGGAGATTAAATCCGCTTGAACAAACCGACCAAGGTTTAGCGGCATTAGATTCATAATTCTTGATGACGACTTTGGCTGCTTTACCTCCCCCAACAAGCGCCTCCCCTAGTAACTGTTCGAATGCTTCCATCCTGCAGTGATACAAATGGAATATCGATTATTCCAATTTAAGCCTTTGGCTTAAGTACACTAATGCTACTTTATTTACCTAGGCAGTTAACAATGGCAATAAACAAACCAAGCCGTATTACTTCCAAAGGATTGAGCAGCAACACCCGAGGGACAGTTAAACGCATACTTAGCAAAACCCTAAAACTAACAATCGGCTTAGCTTGTCTTGTACTAGCTTCGCTAGGCTTATCTAAGCTTGGCACGGTACACGGCAAAGAACTCCCCGAAAGCTACTTTGCTGACGGATACCCGACTATCCTTGCTCTGCTTGACTCAGAAGTATTTATGGGATTTGTATTTTTTGTCACCATTGCCATTATCATCTACATGCTTTATTTACTTTGGCAACTGCACGAAATTGCTGTTCATAAGGCCTCGCAAATGTCGAGTGCTCACACTCAAATTGTTTTTGCCCTGTCTCTTTGTGGCTTATTCATCGATAAAACCTGGTGGGTAATAGCTATAATTATTGCCTTTGCTCGCTGGGACGTATTGTCTGATGCCTTGTCAGAAATTATTAGAAAAGGCCGCTCAACATTGCAAGCTAAAGGAGAGCAATCATGAAAGAGGTAATGCTGCCTTACATTTTGATCTGCTGGTTATTGGTTAAGATGGGAGTGGTGCAATGGACGCTGCGAAACGCCACCATCATTGTTGCCTTAGGTTTTTTATTAGCCTTTGCCTTATTTACCGCCCATCGTTTTTGGTCTCCAGCCGACTTAACCGACAGCACCACGGTTAAGGCACCACACGCTGTGCTTAGCCCACTATTGGGCCAAGAAGTTGAACAAGTGTTCGTTGAACACAACCAAAAAGTCAAGCAAGGCGATTTAATTTACACCTTAAAGTCGGTAGATTCGCAGGCGCAAATGCAAAGTTTACATGCCCAAAAACTTGCGGCACAAGCCGAAATTGTAGCCTTAACTCATCAAATTGATAATGACAACAAAACCCTATATCGGCTGGAGTCACTGAATCAGTTCTCCAACGAGGCAGAGCGTGATGAAGTAAAAACTCGCTTACAAACCAGCCATGCTAAAGTCGCTGCGGCTAACGCCCAAGTACTGAATATAGAAGCGCAATTAAAAACCGCAGCTTGGCAAAATGAGCGCCGTGAAGTGCGCGCCCCCTTCGACGGACAATTATCAATTTCTAACATCGTAAATGGCACTCGCATTGGTAACATGCACCTTTACAACAATGATAAAAAGTTTGTTGAAATGCGCATTGCTGACCAAACCTACGGGCACATTAAAGTAGGACAATTTGCCGAATTTTATGTCAATGCCTACCCCGGGGAGATATTTAGAGGCCGAGTGCATAGCATCTCCACTGGAACCGGCGAAGCACGCGTACCTGTAATCAACGGTTCGCAACATGTGCGTCAACACGTAGGCAATAATGCAGGTAGCCATGGCCGTACCGTTATTATCGAATTTGATGAGCCAGAGGGTTATAGCATTCCGATAGGTGCAACAGGCTCTGGTTGGATATCTGCCACCAAACCGCACCCAGCACTGGGCTTTATGGACATTATTGGTGGCGCAACCGTAAGATTAAAAGCTTACAAAGCCTACTTATCGGCTATTTAAAGCCAAGCAATATACCTCTAGCTGGGAGCATGTCTCCCAGTACTATTTCACACCTTTATTGATAATCGGCGCAACCAGCTCCATCAACCATAGAGTTTTATTGGAATATCGCTTAGATGCCTTCATGATTAAAGCGACATCGAAGTTAAGTTTTGGCAAGGCATCTTTAGCGTTGTAAGGCGCATAACGCAAGGTAAAGCACTCGTCCAACAGTTGAGACATAAGTTGGTAATTATCAACACAAATAGAAGCTTTAATCTTGGGATCTAATACTTCAAAGTGGTTGGTATATTGATTGACTCCAGACACGATAAACTTTACATACTCGCCTTGCTGATTACCCTCAAAATACCCAGAGCCACTGTGTAAACGCTTTTGATACAAAGATTGCGGCTTATCACTAATTACATGCAGGCCGATATCCACCTCACCCTGTAAAATTAACGACTCGCTATGCTCACTCCATACCCGCATTTCGATGACAGCATTAGTTTGCTGCCGAATTGCTTGAATTAAGGCTTTACCTTTTTCCACCAAATAAGGTTCAGCAATGTGCAAGCAAACTCGCTCTAATGACTTAGGGTCAAAGCTTTCAGCTTCTAACGACAAACTTACTTGTTCAAAAGCAAGCTTAAGTTTGGGCTCAATAGCATTAGCGTAGTCCGTAGCGGTTAGTCCCTCAGCTTCCCGAACAAATAAAGGGTCATCAAGTTCTTCTCTCAGCTGCGCTAACACCTTAGATACATAAGACTGCGAGCGCCCTAATTTTTTAGCCGCCTTGCTGGTAGATCTCGATTGCATTAGCTCTAAAAACACCGTTAGCGCGTTATAGTCGGTCATTGTTTATCAAACCCTTGTTTCATCAATTGAAGGGCTGCCTTCCCCCCTTTCTTCTCATATTATGGACTATAACATTTAGCTCGGGCTTAAACTGACAAGCCTCCAAAATAATATGGAGGCTGCGAGTTAGACACTAGAACGGGTTGATTTCAAGAAGCATCTCTGCGTAGGAGCTAAGCGGATCTTACGTCCAACGACCATGCCATTAATTAGATTCATGGGAGAGTAGTGATATGAAAAATCTCAACTTCCTAGCCAATTAGCTACCACTCGCCAGCATGATATTAGCCATTATTGGCATTTGGTATATCGCCGCCTTGCTGATGAATGGTAACCAGCTAATCAACCAGCTAGAACGGAAAAAACAACAGTGGACATACAGCCAAGTTATTAGCCAAGCCTATCAAGTAAAACGGCCAATACTGCCAGCTCCGCATCAAGTAGCCTTGGAGTTAAAAAAGTCGGTTTTTGATACTGCAATTAGCTCTAAGCACTTCTTAGTTCACCATAGCTTAATCACCTTAAACTCGACCATGCTTGGTTTCTTTTTGGGCTCTGTTGTAGGGATTGTGATTGCCATTGGTATCGTTCATATTTGCTGCTTCCAACGTTCAAACCAGTGTTTAGCTACCACTTGAAGAGTTTGGCTATATTCCTGTTCTGCCTTTTTTCTCATTTGCTGACTATGAACTTTAGGATCTACCCCTGCCGCCACCAATGCTCTTGCTTCCACTCTTTTTCGGCGGGCATCTGCAAGTGAAACTTCAGGATACTGACCAAAACTGATTTTAAAGCGTTTGCCACTGACTGGTACAACGTAATTAAAAAACCACGATTTACTACCATTGGGGCGTATTCTCAGCGACAACCCATCTCCATCAGCTAGAGAATATTCAGCTTGTTTAGCTTTAGCTTGTTTAATTTGAGTGTTAGTAAGCGGTACCGCTGTTCTGGCCATTCGTTCAAGTCTCCATTGACATGGGGTTACTTGGAATTTATCTGGGGTTACATTCAGGGTTACATAAAGATCTGGATTTAACAAGACGACAAAAAACGTCTCAAGACTAAAAGCGGAGGTAAACGTTGATTTTAAAACGAAAAAAGGATGTCCTAGGACATCCTCAATTCTTAATTTGGTACCAGAGGCCGGACTTGAACCGGCACGCTATCACTAGCGGGGGATTTTGAATCCCCTATGTCTACCAATTTCATCACTCTGGCATTTGTTTACCCGCCTTGGCGAGTGATTGGCATTATAAGCTGCGTTTTTAGATTGGCAAGTGCTTTTTAGTTTAAAGCACACTAAGTGTTTAAGAATTGTGCTAGCAGCGGGTTAGTTAAAGAAAGTCGAAGATTTTGCTGCTCAGATTAATTCTCAGCCAGCGCAGATTTGCTACCATACAAGAAATTTCTTAGAGGCAACAAAACCATGGCTAACGCTAGCGCTACCACTTCACTGCCAACCGCAGGTTTCTTTCGTCGTTTAGGGGCTTATATTTACGATGCTTTAATGGCCATTGCTATTGGCATGGTAGCCACCATGCTTGGTTTAGCTGCAGTAGCCATAGGTACCAGCATAGGGCTTATTACGCTCCCCGAAGGGGTTGAACACTCTACTTACCTAGTTGGTCAAATTTGGTTTCAGGGCTTAATTTGGGGCAGCATAATCATGTTTTATATTTGGTTTTGGCATAACCATGGCCAAACCATTGGAATGCGAGCTTGGCGTTTACGGGTGCAAAATAAAGACGGCTCGAACATTTCTTACACCCAAGCACTTATTCGTTTATTTACTTCGGCACTTGGGGTAGGAAATTTGATGGTAATCGTCACCAAAGACAACACTGCTTTCCAAGATATTTGGGGCAGATGCCAAGTGGTGACCTTGCCTAAAAAGTAACGCTAGGTTCTACGATTAATCAAAAAGAACGCAATACCTAGTACGAGTACACTAGGTATTGAAGCACTAATGTAAGGGTGTACTCCGTAAACTAGACTCATTGAACCAAGCACCTGATCTAAGATGTAATAGCTAAAGCCAGCCACCACACCCAACATGATTTTTGCTCCCATACTCGAGCTACGCAGCGGGCCAAATACAAACGACAAAGCCAAAAGCATCATAATACCGGTAAGTATCGGCATCATTAACTTACGCGCCAATGCTAGCTCGTAACGGGCTGGGTCTTGGCGGTTTTGCTTTAAGTAGCCAATGTAAGAGTACATGCCAGAGATAGACAGATCGTGAGGTTTAACGGTTACTACACTCAATTTATCGGGAGTTAAGGTACTGCTCCAAGGGTAATCTTCGTAGTAAGTCTCAACAACTCCATCATCACTAAAGTCGATAACTTTGGCGTCTTTAATCAACCAACGGTTGCTATCATAAACCGCCTGATCACCCTCAACTTGCTGGTACAATTCTGCGTCATCATTAAAGCGATAAATAGTGATATTGAATAGCTGTTTACTCTCTTGTACTTCGCCAATATTTACAAAACTTTCACCGTCCTTTGCCCACACACCACGCTGCACTGCAACCATGGCTCCGCCCGACATTTTACTTGAGCGCAATTCTTTAGCGGCCATATCTGCGCGAGGCGCGACGTACTCACCCAGCAACATCATCACGATCATCATTGGCACCGCTGTTTTTAACACTGCGACTGAAATATTAAACCGTGATAAACCAGAGCTTTGCATCACTACCAGTTCACTGGTGCTAGCTAAAGAGCCTAAACCAATCAGTGAGCCAAGCAGCGCGGCCATAGGAAAAAAGATTTCAAGTTCGCGAGGCACACTAAGCAAAACATACCAAAGGGCGTCGATAATTTGATAATCGCCTTGTCCTACGCTGCCTAGTTGCTCAACAAATTTTACGATCATGCTTAAGCTTTGCAAGGTAACCAGTACCAACAAGCTCGACATGATGATGGTGCGGCCTATATACCAATCAAGAATTCGAAACACAGGCCTTTCCTTTCACTTTTCCGCGAATTTTCAGATAATACTCGCTACGTAAAAACAAATAGCTGAGCGAAATAAACAGCATTAAGGCATGCACTGACCACAAGCCCACTTCTGGTGGTATTTTACCTTCTTCTAACGCACTTCTTGCAGCACTCAACATCAAGTAATAACTTAGGTACAACAAAATAGCCGGCAGCAATTTGGCGTAACGGCCTTGGCGTGGATTAACTGCCGCTAAGGGCACCACCATTAAAGTTAAAATAGGAATAGTAAGCGGCAAAGAAATACGCCATTGCAACTCGGCAATTTGGGTTAGATCCTCAGAGCCAATTAACTGTTTTGTGGGTAAAGACCACAAACGGCGTTGCGACTGGTTGCCTTGTTGCTCGCGCAAATACACCCGATATCGCTCAAAGTGTAGAATGCTGTAATCAAGCTCCTCTGGCGCTTGCTCATAACGCTTACCATTACTTAGCACCATCCATTGCGAGCCATCGGTGCGACGTTCAATACCACCTTTTTCCGCCATAACAACAGAAGGGCGAGTATCGCTGCCTTCATCAGGTGTATGCGCTACAAATACTTTTTCAAGATGTTGGCCTTTGTTTTCAATTTGCTCCACAAAGGTCACCACCCCGCCGCCCAAGGACTCAAAGCGCCCCTGCACCAATACCGATATGCCGGCTTCTGCATCCATTTGGTCAAATAGCTGTTGCTCTAACTCATTGGTATACGGGCTTAAATACAAGGTGTTAAAACCTGCAGCCGCGGTAGACAGTAAACCCAGCACCATCGTATCGCGCAGCAATTGGGCGGTGCTATAACCACACGCTTGCAACACCACCATTTCACTGTCTGCGTATAAACGGCCATGAGCCACCAAAACGCCGATAAACATACTTATTGGTAGGATAAGAATCAAAAAGGCAGGCATGTTCAATAACATAACCTTAGCGATAATTTCACCTGCAACGTTGCCTTCGGCAGCTTGAGATAAGACTCGAACAAACTTTTGCGAGGTAAAAATCAATAATAAAACAGCCAACACCGCCAGTTGGGTTTTTGCTGTTTCTCTAAATAAGTAACGGAATATTAGCACTCAGTCATTCACTTCAAACATAGAACTTTGCTGGTAATAGCAAAAAATTCAGATAAACTTTCTATTTTTTACAGTTTCACATAGCAATATGTGCCTGTATAGCTCATATTTATTTAAACAGTAGATAGAATCGGCCACCCGTTCTAGCAGGTAAGCTATCTTAACCCAGTTTTGGAGATTGTAGGAGTATTCATGGAGTTTAGCGTAAAAAGCGGTAGCCCGGAGAAGCAACGTAGTGCGTGTATAGTTGTAGGTGTGTACGAACCACGTCGTTTATCGCCCGTTGCCGAACAACTCGACAAAATTAGCGATGGCTATATTAGCGCCTTATTACGTCGCGGTGATTTAGAAGGTAAAGCTGGCCAAGTACTGTTGTTACATCATGTACCTAACGTATTAAGCGAGCGCGTATTATTAGTTGGTTGTGGTAAAGAGCGCGAACTAAACGAGCGTCAGTACCGCCAAATCATTACTAAAACCATTAATACCCTAAACGAAACGGGTTCTATGGAGGCGGTATGTTTCTTACCAGAGTTGCATGTTAAGTCTCGCAATACCTACTGGAAAGTTCGCCAAGCAGTAGAAACCACTCAAGAAACGCTCTACAGCTTTGATATGCTAAAAAGCAATCGCGAAGAAACCCGTCGCCCACTGCGCAAAATTGTATTTAACGTGCCTACTCGCCGCGAGCTCACCGTTGGTGAAAGCGCGGTTCAACACGGTTTAGCAGTCGCTCAAGGGGTTAAACACGCTAAAGATCTAGCCAACTTACCACCTAACATTTGTAACCCTGCTTATTTAGCCGAACAAGCTAAAGAGTTACAAAGCAACTACGACAACGTAAAAGTAACCACCTTAGGTGAAGCGCAAATGGCGGCACTTAAAATGGACTCATACTTGGCTGTGGGTCGTGGTTCAGATAACGAATCAATTATGAGTGTGATCGAGTACTGTGCACCAGGCTGCGAAGACCAAAAACCAATTGTATTAGTAGGTAAAGGGCTTACTTTTGACTCTGGCGGTATTTCACTAAAACCCGGCGCAGGCATGGATGAAATGAAATACGACATGGGCGGTGCTGCAGGTGTTTATGGCACCATGAAAGCACTGGCCGAATTACAGTTACCGCTTAAAGTGACCGGCATTCTTGCAGGCTGTGAAAACATGCCTGGCGGCAACGCCTATCGCCCTGGTGATGTTATCACCACGATGTCGGGCATTACTGTAGAAGTACTAAATACCGACGCCGAAGGGCGCATGGTATTGTGTGACGTGCTCACCTATGTAGAGCGTTACGAGCCTGAGTTAGTGATTGATGTAGCCACCCTAACCGGTGCCTGTGTCATTGCGCTAGGCCACCACACCACCGGTTTAATGACGCCGCACAACCCCCTTGCACACGACTTACTTAACTGTGCTGAGCAAAGTGGTGATAAAACCTGGCGACTACCGTTAGGTGAAGAGTATCAAGAGCAACTAAACAGTAACTTTGCCGACATGGCCAATATTGGAGGTAAAACCGCAGGCTCTATCACTGCAGCTTGTTTCTTGTCGCGCTTTACTAAAAAGTACAACTGGGCTCACCTAGATATTGCCGGTACAGCTTGGAAGACTGGCGGCGAAAAAGGCGCAACCGGTCGCCCAGTGCCATTGCTGACTCAATTCTTAATTAGCAAAACTGATCAAGAAATAGAAGAATAAGCCAATACGCTTATTCACTAAAAGGGAGCATTTGCTCCCTCTTTTCTTTTCAGGGCAAAATTTCTTGCTCAAAGGCCTAAAACTAAGCATTGCCGTGCATATTTCAAACAAGTAGTCTCTAGCGTATGAAAGCGAAATTTTATATCATGCCCGATTCTGTCATCACTGACAGCGAAGCGTTCGATAAAATAGTGTGTGATGTGCTTGCACAATACTATCGAAACGGGGAGCGCATACAGGTGTATACCTCTTCCAAGCAGCATGCAGAGCGGATTGACGAAGTGCTTTGGCAATTTGAAGCCGAGCAATTTGTGCCGCACAACCTCAGTGGTGAAGGCCCCAAAGGAGGGGCGCCTGTCGAAATATCATGGCAGGCACCTAGGCAACGTCGTCAGTGTTTAGTGAATCTCACAGATACGGCACCAGATTTTGCCAGAAATTTTCAACATATTATCGATTTTGTGCCAGCAGATGAAACCGGCAAGGCTGCGGCTAGAGAACGTTATCGAGTGTATCGCCAACAGGGTCTACAATTAGACACCGCAGCGTACACAAACCCAGAAATTACATAGAGTCAGTACATCCAATGGAAAAGACCTACAACCCAAGCGCAATTGAACAAGCGCTATATCAAGAATGGGAACAACAAGGCCACTTTAAGCCGCATGGCGATACCACTAAAGACGCCTACAGCATTATGATCCCACCGCCAAACGTCACTGGCAGCTTGCATATGGGACATGCGTTTCAAGACACCATTATGGATACCTTGATCCGCTACCAACGCATGCAAGGTAAAAACACCTTGTGGCAAGTAGGTACTGACCACGCCGGCATTGCAACCCAAATGGTGGTAGAGCGTAAAATTGCCGCTGAAGAAGACAAAACCAAACACGACTATGGTCGTGAGGCTTTTATCAACAAAATTTGGGATTGGAAAGCAGAATCTGGCGGCACAATTACTAAGCAGCTACGCCGTTTAGGCGCCTCGGTCGACTGGGAGCGCGAGCGCTTCACCATGGACGACGGCATGTCTAAAGCCGTAGAAGAAGCCTTTGTACGCCTTTACGAAGACGATCTTATCTACCGCGGTAAACGCCTAGTTAACTGGGATCCAAAACTGCACACTGCTATTTCTGATCTTGAAGTTGAAAACAAAGAAAAGAAAGGCCACATGTGGCACCTGCGCTACCCGCTAGCCGATGGTGAAACCACCAGTGAAGGTAAAGATTATTTGGTGGTTGCCACTACCCGTCCAGAAACCATGCTAGGTGATACTGGTGTTGCGGTTAACCCAGAAGATCCTCGCTACAACGCCCTAATAGGCAAGTTCATCGAGCTACCATTAGTTGGTCGCCGCATTCCTATCGTAGGTGACGAACACGCCGATATGGAGAAAGGTACTGGTTGTGTAAAAATCACTCCCGCTCACGACTTTAATGACTGTGAAGTTGGCAAGCGCCACAAACTTCCGATGATCAACATTCTTACCTTGAATGCAGACATTCGTGATGCAGCCGAAGTATTCACTAGCAATGGTGAGCCATCAGAGGTTTATTCAACGGATATTCCGGAAGAGTTCCAAGGTTTAGAGCGCTTTGCAGCACGTAAAGCCATTGTGGCCAAGTTTGACGAGTTAGGCCTGTTACAAGAAGTAGCCGACCACAACAACACTGTACCTTACGGTGACCGAGGCGGCGTAGTAATTGAGCCAATGCTAACCGACCAATGGTATGTACGTGCCGCGCCGCTAGCCAAAACTGCTACCGAAGCGGTAGAAAATGGCGACATCAAATTTGTACCACAGCAATACGAGAACATGTACTTCTCATGGATGCGCGACATTCAAGATTGGTGTATTTCACGCCAACTTTGGTGGGGCCACCGCATTCCCGCTTGGTACGATGAAAGCGGCAAAGTGTATGTTGGTCGTAACGAAGCAGAAGTACGTAGCAAACACGGCTTAGGTGACGAAGTAAGCCTACGCCAAGACGACGACGTACTAGATACATGGTTCTCTTCAGGTTTATGGACATTTGCGACTCAAGGCTGGCCAGAGAAAACGCCAAACCTTGCTACCTTCCACCCAAGCGATGTATTGGTAACTGGTTTTGACATCATCTTCTTCTGGGTAGCCAGAATGATCATGATGACCATGTACTTCATCAAAGACGAAAATAACAAGCCTCAAGTACCTTTTAAAACGGTATACGTAACGGGGCTTATTCGTGATGAAAATGGCGACAAAATGTCGAAGTCTAAGGGCAACGTACTTGACCCATTAGACATGATCGACGGTATCGATTTAGAAAGCTTAGTAACTAAACGTTGTGGCAACATGATGCAGCCACAACTTGCTAAGAAAATCGAAAAAGATACCCGTAAAACTTTCGAAAACGGCATTGAAGCTCACGGTACCGACGCCTTACGTTTCACCCTAGCCGCTATGGCGACCACTGGTCGTGATATTAACTGGGACATGAACCGCCTTGAAGGTTACCGAAACTTCTGTAACAAGTTATGGAATGCCAGCCGCTACGTATTAATGAATACCGAAGAGCAAGACTGCGGCCTCTCTTCACAAGAGCAGGGCGGTGAAATGGAATTTTCTCTAGCAGACCGCTGGATCGAAGGCCAATATCAGCAAACCATCAAAGCTTACCGTGAAGCATTAGATACTTACCGCTTCGACATTGCTGCCCAGCTAATCTACGAATTCACCTGGAACCAGTTCTGTGGTTGGTACTTAGAATTAACTAAGCCAGTTCTGTTTAAAGGCAACGAGGTGCAGCAACGTGGTACTCGCTATACCCTGCTAAACATTTTAGAAAGCTTACTGCGTTTAATGCACCCAATCACGCCTTACATTACCGAAACCATTTGGCGTCAAGTTGCGCCATTAGCCGGTAAAGCGCAGGCCAGTGATAGCATTATGCTGCAAAGCATTCCAGAGTTTGATGCCTCACGTATAGATGAAGCCGCTGTGGCCGATTTAGAATGGCTTAAGCAGTTTATTTTGGCGATTCGAAATATTCGCGGTGAGATGGACATTAGCCCGAACAAACCGCTTAACGTCCTATTGAAAAACGCCTCAAGCGAAGACTTACGCCGCTTAAACGATAACGCACCGTTCTTGGCTTCTCTAGCTAAACTAGAAAGCACCACCCCATTGGCAGAAGGCGAAGCGGCTCCAGCCTCAGCAACTGCTATTTTAGGCAACATGGAGATACTTATCCCTATGGCTGGCCTAATTGATAAAGATGCAGAGCTAGCACGTATCGGCAAGCAACTTGAAAAACTAGAAAAAGAGCTAGCAAAAGTGTCTGGCAAGCTATCAAATCAAAAGTTTGTCGCCAATGCACCTGAGCAAGTTATTGCTAAAGAACGTGCCAAACTAGACGAAATGGAAAGTGCTAAGGCTAAGTTGGTTGCTCAGCAAGAGACCATCGCCGCCCTTTAGTTTGCAACTTATGACTAAGTCCTCCAGTGGAGGACTTTTTTATTTGTGAAAGGATAAACAATGAACAAGAGTTTACTCACTAACTTAGCCACTTTGCTACTGGTAGCTGTAGGCTATTTTACTGCCAATGACTTAATCTTCTCGATTGGTTTGTTTGCTCTATCCGGCGCATTTACCAACTGGATAGCGGTGCATATGTTGTTTGAAAAAGTGCCCGGTTTATATGGCTCTGGGGTTATTCCGGCGCGCTTTGACGACTTTAAAGCAGGCATTAAACAGTTAATGTTGACCCAATTTTTTACTGCAGAAAACATCGACCGTTTTCTTTCTGATGCGAGTGGAAAAGCGGTGCAATTAAATCTGCGCCCAGTGATTGATAAAACTGACTTTAGCCCCGCTTATCATGCCTTAGTAGATACTATCGAAAACTCATCTTTTGGCGGAATGCTAGCGATGGTTGGTGGCAAAGAAGCACTCACTCCGCTTGAGCAGCCTTTTGTAGAAAAGCTCAAAGATGCAGTGATTGAAATTAGCCAAGATGAGCAATTTAGCGAAGCACTCAGAGAAGAATTAGAGCAACCTGAACACTTAGGCGATGTGCAACAAAAAATCACCTTAATTATCGAACAGCGGCTTGCTGAGCTTACCCCACAATTAGTTAAACAAATCATCCAAGAGATGATTCGTAAGCACCTAGGCTGGCTGGTCGTTTGGGGCGGTGTTTTTGGTGGAGTATTTGGCCTAATACACGGCCTAGTGTAAGTTGTAATACCAATCACACTAAGTAAGTGGTCAGAAATAACGCCAGAAAAATACTCGAGAACCAGCCAGGATTTTTCGATAAGTAGTTATTCTACAATTAAAAATTCTAACGCAGTTATCGAGTATTTTAACCAAATAGAATGAACTAGTACTTATTACAATTGGTATAACATCCAGCTAGTTGCTGTCAGCTAGCTGTTTTCCTGCTATCAAGGCGTCTATCTCTCCGCTATCTAACATCGCTTGTAGTAAGTTAGAGATCTCTTGCTGACGCTTAACTAACGGTGACAACTTTGAGATAGCCAAATAAACAGGACGCTGTGTTTGCTGGCGATAATCAGCATGTTTAAACCAAGAAGCCATTCCCTGCTCTTTTAAGAAGTAATCTCCTTCCACACAAGACATTACTACGGCATCAACTCGCTGACCTTTGAGTAAACGAAACGCCGACAGGTCATCAATGACTTCATGTTTGCTTAGCCCTTGGTCTTGGTCGAAACGCTCAAAGTAAGCCACCTTAATTTGCACAGCAATAGTTAATGAGTACAAGTCTTGATAGCTATCAACGTCAAGTGAGCTATCGCGTTTCAAGTAAAAACAATTACTTTGCAAGCTTCGATAAGCAGGCTCCACAAACGTCATATACTGTTCGCGCTCAGCGTTTCTATAGAGTCCCGTCATTACATCGCTTTCGCCCATCAGCATGTGCTTTAGGCAACGCCTCCAGCCACACCCTTTGGTATGTAATTGTAAATCTAGGCGCGCACTTAAAACCTTAAGCAGCTCTATTTCTATCCCAGTTAAGCTACCGTCGGATTCAATGGTTCGCCATGGCGGCCAATGCGCATTTGCGGTAGTAAGGGTTTGTTGTGCCCAAGCTGGGTAGCTAAGCAGCAAACACAGAAAAATGCGCAACAGATTCACAGTTAGTCCTTTAGGCTTATGTTGTTAATAGTGTAGTCAAAAAAAAAGGCGCTAAATGCGCCTTTTAATAATGAATAGCTAAAGCTTATTGCTCGTCTTCTTCGCCAGATTCAAAGTAGGTACCCCAACCGTCATAAATCACTTTATGTTTGTCAGCAATTTTGGCTAGAGTTTCAATATCTTCTTTAATCCCATCAGCCTCAAGTGAGGCTTCAACAATCACGTCAAAACACCACACTTTACCGCCGTCTTCAAGTTCGGCCTCTTCGGCATCACTTACTTCAAAACCTGCTTTAAAAACGTCTACGGCGGCTTTCTCTAGCACTTTAAAGTCTTTGCTGGCGATGTGATGCTCGATAGTGTACTCAGCGTCAGGATCACTGCCATCGGCTAACAACTCTTGGATAATCAGATCGGTCTCTTCTTGCCAGTCATTAATTACTTGTTGCATGCTCATGTTTATTCTCCCACCGCGTCTTTATTAGCTTCAACCTGCTTATTATGAATCTTTTGATAATCGGCAGCTTCACCACGGGCTTCCATGGTTAGCTCATAGATACGTTGTTCCATCGTGTCATGTAACTGACTAATTTCTGCTCGTAAATTGCCCTTCCATTGACTCACATCGATCGCTTTACCAACTTCTACAATCACCTTTCCGTTGTTCCAACGATTTAACTTTACTTGACCATGGGTAGATGAACAGCAAATAGGTAACATCGGCACTTTAGCTTGCATGGCCAAATGAAAGGCTCCAGTTTTAAAGGCTTGCAAACCACGACCATAGCTACGGGTTCCTTCTGGGAACATCCATACCGAAAGGTGGCGTTTATCAATCGCTTCAGCGGCTTGTTTTATCGTATCAGCAGCTTTGCTACGGCGATCTCGGTCAATAAGAATGTTGCCGGTAATCCAGTAGATTTGACCGAAAAATGGTATTTTGGCCAGGCTTTTTTTACCAATCGACACCACTCCTTTGCGCAAAGCAAAGGGTAAAGTAAACATATCGTAGCTGTTTTGATGATTAGCGATCCACACTGCTTTGTCAGGGATATCTTGGCTTAAGTGACGAAGCTCAACATCGATACCCACAAAGCGACCACATTTAGCGATAAGTACACCAATTTGATGCACTAAATCAGGATGACGAGGTCGGGTTAAGCAATACAAAATCACAAACGGAAATGCCGACAGCATTACCAAGGCTATAAACAAAATTCGAATTACGGCTAACATGACACCCCCATTAAAACAGCCCGCAGTATACGCGCAGTCATTTAGGTGAACAAGTGTAAGCTGAAAAACTTAATCTAAGCGTCATCTGTTGTAAGCTCATCATTTTCTGTAGCAGTGGCCTCAATTTCAATGCCATCAACACGTTGCAAACCACGCGGCAGTTTATTACCACGGCGACCTCGCTCTCCACGGTAATGATCTAAATCACTAGGCTTCAGGGTAAGTTTACGCTTACCGGCAAACAAGGTGACGGAAGCTTCTGCCGGAACCACATTAAGAATGGTGACATACTCTTCTCTATTCTTAACCCGCGCCGTTGGAATGCTTATTAATTTATTCCCTTTACCTTTTGCCAACTCAGGTAAGCTGGTTAACGGAAATACCAGCATTCGCCCTTCATTAGAAATAGCCAAGCAACTGTCGGTATCGTAATTACTCACTTCTATTGGCGCTAATACTTTGCTGCCAGCGGGAAGATTAAGGTAAGCCTTCCCGTTTTTATTCTTACTAAGCATATCGGCATATTTACCGATAAAGCCATAACCAGCATCAGAGGCAATTAAATAGCGTTGTTCGTCATCGGCCATAACCACATGGCTAAACAATTCTCCAGGCGCTAGGTTAAAGCGACCTGTTAAAGGTTCGCCTTGACTCCGCGCCGAAGGTAAGGTGTGTGAATCAAGCGCATAACTCCGTCCTGCAGTATCAAAAAATACCGTTTGTTGGTTACTCCGCCCACAGGCACTGCCTAAGAAGTGGTCTCCCGCTTTGTAGCTTAAGCTTTGAGCATCTACATCGTGGCCTTTGGCAGCTCGCGCCCAGCCTTTATCAGATAACACAACGGTAATGGCTTCGTTAGGCATTAGCTCTTTTTCACTAAGCGCTTTTGCTTCTGAGCGCTCGACTAAGGGTGAGCGACGCGCATCTCCGTATGCTTCTGCATCAGCCAACAGCTCTTTTTTAAGCAAGGTGCTCATACGGCGCTCACTGCCTAATAGCTTTTCAAGCTTATCGCGCTCTTCGGCTAGTTCGGCTTGTTCGCCCCGAATTTTGATTTCTTCAAGTTTGGCAAGTTGGCGTAACTTGATTTCTAGAATCGCTTCAGCTTGTTTATTAGATAAACCAAAGCGTTCCATTAAGGCGGCTTTAGGCTCATCTTCGCTACGAATTATTTCAATCACCTCATCAATATTAAGGAAGGCAATTAACAAGCCATCCAAAATATGTAAGCGTGCCAGCACTTTATCTAAACGATACTGGAGGCGGCGGCGCACTACATCACGGCGGTAGCGTAGCCATTCACTTAATATTTGTACTAAGCCTTTCACTTGTGGACGATTATCTAAGCCCAACATGTTGAGGTTAACTCGGTAATTGCGCTCCAGATCTGTTGAAGCAAACAGGTGATTCATCAGCTGATCAACGTCTACTCTGTTTGAGCGAGGAACAACGACGATGCGGGTGGGGTTTTCGTGATCTGACTCATCACGTAAGTCCACCACCATTGGTAGCTTTTTAGCCTGCATTTGCGCGGCGACTTGCTCCAAGACTTTGGCTCCCGACACTTGGTGTGGCAGTGCCGTAATCACTACTTCACCATCTTCAGTATGAAATACCGCGCGCATTTTCACCGAGCCTCGACCAGTTTCATAAATTTTACGTATGTCTTTGGCTGGCGTGATAATCTCAGCTTCGGTAGGGTAATCAGGTGCTTGAACGTGCTCTAATAAATCTTCTAATTGAGCCTTTGGGTTATCCAACAAATGCACACATGCGTTGGCGACTTCTTTCACATTATGTGGCGGGATATCGGTAGCCATGCCCACCGCAATGCCAGTAACACCATTTAATAGAATGTGTGGTAAACGCGCAGGCAGTACCTTCGGCTCATTCATGGTGCCGTCAAAGTTAGGGATCCAATCACAGGTCCCTTGGCCTAACTCACTCAGCAATACTTCCGAGAACTTAGATAGCTTAGCTTCGGTATAACGCATAGCGGCAAAAGACTTAGGGTCATCGGGCGCGCCCCAGTTACCTTGTCCATCAACTAAAGGGTGACGGTAAGAAAAGGGCTGAGCCATTAACACCATGGCTTCGTAACAAGCCGAATCACCATGAGGGTGATACTTACCTAACACATCACCTACTGTACGTGCCGATTTTTTGTATTTTGCATTGGCCGATAAACCTAGTTCGGACATGGCGTAAATAATACGTCGTTGTACTGGTTTTAAACCGTCACCAATATGCGGTAAGGCGCGGTCCATGATCACGTACATGGAATAATTTAAATACGCCTGCTCAGTAAAGCTGCTCATTGATAGGCGTTCTACGCCCTCTAAACTGAGTTCATTAGCATCACTCATGCTTTAATAACCTTTATGTTCCTTGCAAAGCTAGCACTGCTGATGCTTTGTCAAATTGCCAGAAATAGCGTGCGCTAGCTGGTTTACCGATGTAATAGCCTTGCGAGTAATCGACTCCCAAGTTGATAAGTTCGTTGTTTAATGCTTCTGACTCTACAAACTCAGCTACGGTTTTATGGCCAAGCTGATTGGCAATATCTACCAAGGCCTGAATAAAGACTTTATCTTCATTTTGATTAAGAATTTCGCGGACAAATGAGCCATCAATTTTGAGGTAGTCAAAAGGCAAATGTTTCAACGAATGGAAAGATGAGTAGCCTACACCAAAATCGTCTAGCGCGATGGCGCAGCCTAAGGCTTTAAGACGACGAATATGCTCTTCTGCTTGTTTCATGTTTGGCAATGCAGCAGTTTCGGTAATTTCAAAGATAATCATATCACCAGCGATATTGCGGCTAACAAATTCGCGGGCAATGCGTGCGATGACTTTTTCACTACAGAAAGAGCGTGCCGACAAATTTATCGCAAGTTTATCGGTAAAGCCGTTACGCAGGTTAGTTTCCATTTGTTGCAGAGCTTGTTGCACCACCCACAAATCAATTTTATCAATTTGGCCATTTTTCTCTGCGGCCAAGATTAATTGATAAGGTGAATGCAGCTGTTCCTTTTCATCACGCACTCGTAATAGCACTTCGTAGTGCTCAACCTTGTTGAGTTTGTTATTCATGATCGGCTGATAATGCAACTCTAAGCGATCACGCTCAATAGCGTTTTGGGCTAAGTCTAACCAGTAATGTTTTTTAGCTAGTTCTGTATCACTGTTTTCCGCTTGAAAGGTAACCACACAGTTTTTACCTAACTCTTTTGCTTGGTTGTTACAAATATCTGCCTTGGCCATTAAATCTTCAAAGCCGTTACCGTGCTCAGGGAAGGCAACAATGCCCACACAGGCAGACGCCGTATGAATAATCTTATGTCCTGGCACACTCACCTGCGCCAACATGCTAATGATTCGTTGAGCCACTACTTCGGAATAGGCAAGGCTAGTGCCCTCCAAATAAATAGCAAATTCATCACCGCTAATACGCGCCAATAAAGTATCATTTGGCAGTAAGCGCTCCAACCTGGAAGATACCTGCCGCAGCATTTCATCACCCGCGCCGTGACCACTGATATCGTTTACATATTTGAAATTATCAAGATCCACCATCAGCAAACAGCCGTAGCGCTTCTCTTTCACCATTTGAGTAATGACTCGCTCAAACTTACGACGGTTAGGTAAATCGGTTAAGTTATCGTAGTTAGCTACCCACTCTAGTTCTTCGGCGCGGCTTTTAAGCTGTTGCTCCAAGGCTTCTAGCTGATAAGAAAGACGTATAAGGGTGTGGTTTAACTCATCTGACTCATCTTGTAAAAAACGTTTACCATTACTTTCTAAATTTCGACGAAATAGATTGTGAGAAGAACGAGCCAGCAGTGGCAAGTTATCGATGGTTCGGCGGATCCGTCTCAAGGAAGGACTTAGTGCAACAATCACAATGGCACCAGCAAAAAGTAACGCCCCAATGCCAAATAGCAAGTTATTGTAGTCGGCGCGCTTAAGCTGATTTAGCTGAGTATTTATGTCGTTAACAATGGCGTAGTAAACAGGCTTTTGTTGGCTAGTATTGTTCACTTTAAAGGCATGTAGCTCAGTCAGCCCCATCTCGGTATTAAACTGTTCAATTCCATTGACTATATCTTCGGCATTTAAGCCAACTAACAGGTCTTGAACCATGTCGCGAAAAGCTGATTCTGCGTACAGTAAATTGAGGGTACTATCGTCGTTAAGCTCTACTAAAAAGTGGTGGCTACCTTGGCTTGCAGGGAAAAGCTCTAGCAGGCGTAAAGAGTCGATACTGTAGAAAATTCTGTAGCTGCCCTGCTCCTCCATTTTATCTAAATTAGTAGCAATGATAATGCGACAGCTTAGTGGACAGTCTAGTATCCACTTGGCTTGGACATCATCAGGGTCTTTTAGCATCCATTCAAGGGCTTTTTCACTATGGGCAATATAGCCAAACTGATACTTTAAGCCCTCTAAAGGGTCGACCACCGCAATACTGCGCACTGGTAGCTCAGTATTGGCTCGCAAGTCTTGCCAAAAGGAGTCAAATATCGAAGCAAGGTTTTCTTTTTGATACGAGTCAAAACGGTAAGATTGACTAGAGGTTACGCCTTGCAAACGAGTAAACACATCACGATAGTACTTTTGTAACTGGTATTGTTGGTTATCAATAATTTGCGCTCGGCCAAGTCCAAAAAAACTCTTCAAATTGTCGTGGTTAAAGCTAATTAAGCCAACCAAGGTCACCAATAAAACACCGCATAACAGTAGCAGTGCCTTACTCGCTAAACCTAATCGCAAATCGCGCATGCTCAATCTATTCCCTATACCAAATCAGAGGCCATATCGCCCTTAGTCTCCAGCCACTGTTTACGGTCGCCAGAGCGCTTCTTAGCCAATAACATGTCCATTAGCTGCACAGTGGCCTCTTCCTCTTCAACGGTAAGTTGAACTAGGCGGCGTGTATTTGGATCCATAGTGGTTTCACGCAATTGCAGAGGGTTCATTTCACCCAAACCTTTAAAGCGCTGTACATTAACTTTTCCGCGTTTTTTCTCGGCTTCTATGCGATCTAAAATACCTTGCTTCTCATCTTCATCGAGTGCATAAAAAACTTCCTTACCCACATCAATTCGGTATAAGGGCGGCATAGCGACGTAAATATGCCCCTGCTCGACCAATGGACGGAAGTGCATCATAAATAAGGCGCACAACAGCGTGGCAATGTGTAAGCCATCAGAATCCGCATCAGCCAAAATACAGATTTTGCCGTAGCGTAATCCACTTAAGTCATTACTGTCTGGGTCAATACCAATAGCAACTGAGATATCGTGAACTTCTTGTGAACCCAATACTTCTGTCGCATCCACTTCCCAGGTATTTAAAATTTTTCCGCGCAGTGGCATCACAGCCTGAAACTCACGTTCTCGAGCCTGCTTAGCACTCCCCCCCGCCGAGTCTCCTTCCACTAAAAATAACTCACCGGTAAGTGGATCTTGGCTAGTACAGTCGGTGAGCTTGCCGGGTAATGCCGGGCCAGAAGTGACCTTTTTACGGGCAATTTTTTTGCTTGAGCGAAGTCGGCGTTGGGCGTTACTAATAAATACTTCGGCTAACAACTCAGCTTGGTCGGTATGGGTGTTGAGCCACAAGCTAAAAGCATCTTTAACAATCCCTGAGACAAAGGCTGCTGATTGGCGCGAGGATAAGCGTTCCTTAGTTTGTCCGGCAAATTGTGGATCTTGCATTTTTACCGATAAAACATAACAACAGCGATCCCATATATCATCAGGGGTTAGTTTTAAGCCACGCGGCAGGATATTGCGAAATTCACAAAACTCACGCATGGCATCAAGTAAACCTTGGCGTAAGCCATTTACATGCGTACCGCCTTGCGCGGTAGGAATAAGGTTTACATAGCTTTCGGTAATGCTTTCGCCACCTTCAGGCAACCAACTTACTGCCCAATCCACTGCTTCGTCTTTACTCGAAAATGCACCAGTAAAAGGATCTTCGGGCAAGCTTATGTAATCTTTAAATGATTGGCTTAAGTAATCTTTTAGGCCGTCTTCAAAAAACCACTCGTCGTTTTGTTTGTTAACTTTGTCGACAAACTTAATGTTTAGGCCAGGACAAAGTACCGCTTTAGCCCGCAATAAATGACGTAAACGAGAGACTGAAAATTTAGGGCTATCAAAGTAGCTGGCAGTTGGCCAAAAGCGCACGCGAGTTCCGGTATTGCGCTTGCCAACCGTACCCGTGACGGTTAGCTCTTGAACCTTATCGCCGTTTTCAAAAGCCATTTCAAATAGCTGGCTATCGCGGCGCACTTGTACTTCGACTCGTGAAGACAGGGCATTCACTACGGAAATACCTACACCATGCAAACCACCAGAGAACTGGTAATTATCGTTAGTAAACTTACCACCAGCATGTAATCGGGTAAAAATAAGCTCTACTCCGCTTACCTTCTCTTCAGGATGAACATCGGTAGGCATACCACGGCCATCATCAATAACTTCGATGGACTGATCTTCAAACAAGGTAACGGTAATAGCACGCGCATGGCCAGCTAAGGCTTCATCGACACTGTTGTCGATAACTTCTTGGGCTAAGTGGTTGGGGCGAGTGGTATCGGTATACATGCCAGGGCGGCGTTTAACCGGGTCTAAACCACTTAATACTTCAATAGAGTCTGAATTATATTGATCAGCCATGATAGAAATTGTTACCTAAGTGCCAAAAAGTCGAGAATGGCCGCACAGTGTTTTTCAAATCCCTGAAAACTGTGGTCGCCGCCTTCTTCGATGGTGAAAGTTGCTCCCCTATACTCTGTGACCGCTAAGTTAAAGTCCAGCACTTCGTCTGCCGTTTGTAACATCACCCAAAGTCGTTGTTGACAACTTAAGTGTGTTACTTCTAACTGCTTTAATTGTTCTATGTGCTGTTGTTCGAGCCGGTAGTGTTGCAGAGTATACGGGTTTTGTTGCTCGCCTAAGTAGTCTTTTAGCAGTTGATAGGGTTTAACTGCTGGATTAACCAACACTGCCTTAGCTGTAGTTTGCTGAGCCACTCGGGTCGCTAAAAAGCCACCCAAAGAACTGCCCACTACACCGAGTTTTTTACCACGGTGTAAAGCAAGAATATCTTCAATTTGTTGCCACGCATCATTAGGGTGGCAAGCTAGCTGCGGGCACACCCACTGGATGTGAGTTTGATAAGGTTCAAGGTACTCAGCCATTGCTTGCGCTTTAGCCGAATTAGGAGAGCTATTAAATCCATGTAAGTACAATAATACTGAAGGTGGCTCCACTCAATAACCTTTCGATTTAGGATCTGGGAGAAAACTGCGTTCCGATAAACGCCGTAAACGAGTAGCAATGCGTCCTTCAACAGTTAACTGCAAATACCGCCAACCGGGTTGCTGGTGATCTAAAGCAAAATTAGCCGACAGCGGCAAAAATTGGATGCAAGTACTGGGTGTTGCAATGTAGGCAATACCATCAAATTGGAACTCATAATTTTGATGAACATGGCCAAAGATTACCCCACGCACATTCGGATAGTTGGCGATAACCGCAAAAAACTGATCGGCATTTTTAAGGTTATGCTGATCTAACCATTTACTGCCCACAGGAATAGCTTGATGGTGCATAGCAATCAGCACATGTTTGTCAGGATACTCGGCTAAAGCTTCTGCCAAGTTGTCTAGCTGACGTTGGCTCATTACACCATGAGGTTCACCTTCTAGCTGGGTATCCAACATAATGATTTGCCAATGCTCACTCACCAGTTGCTTAGCAGCCAGTACCCCGTGTTGCTCAAGAGTAAGCATGTTTTCTTGCATGTCATGGTTACCTGGTAGCCATACACAGGGACGTTCTAATTCAGCGATCCGTTCGGCAAAGCGCTGGTAAGATCGTTTAGTGTGATCTTGAGATAAGTCACCCGTTGCCAGAATATAGTCGAAGGGGGTATTGTCACTTTTAATGTTTTCTATGACTGCACTGAAACTGTCGTTGGTATTAACCCCCAACAAACCTGTTTGCTCATCGGCAAACAAGTGCGTATCGGTGACCTGCAATAAATGCACACTTCCGTCTGCTGCTGTGTTTATGTTTAATTTAGTAAATGCCACAATGTTTTCTTGTAGTTTGCTTAAGCAAACTCAACTTTAATCCGCTGTTTTAAACAAAATACTAACCAGTCATTAAGAAACTGATTTGTCTGATGCTTTTCATCTTGATGATGCATCTTTTTATTGGGGTAATCATACCTTGGTTTAAGCTTATAAATCTGCTGACTAGCACACACTTCCGCCAACCGTGCATCGTGATACAAACGCACTAGCAACTGAGGCTGTAGGTAATTAAATACTTGGTCGCTGGCTTGCCTAATCTCATAAAGCGAGGTATAGCGAGTCAGCTCTTTACTTTCAAGCAAATAATCTTCACCAAGTTTGGGTACCAAACGTAATATCGTTCCCGCCTCCAGCGGCCCCGGAAACAAACGCGTCATCAAGCTATAATTAGCAGCATAGAGCTGCATCAACTGGTTTAAGTTAACTCGATAACGAGCAGAGCCAGTGTTATGAGGCATCACCGTCGCCATCATTTTGCCACTGCTGGCGCACCTTCTGCAAATTCAACTGCAGCCACTGAATCGCAATAACCGCTGCAGCATTATCAATTACCCCTTGTTGCACCCATTCAAAAGCAAGCTCGCGGCTTAGAACTTTGACCAATATGTCTTCATTTTCTTTATCTAGGCCATGAACACCGCCTGCTTGGCTAGCATCCACTTCACCAATGTACAAATGGATACGCTCGCTTAAACCACCAGCTCCAGGCAAAAAACTATTACAAGACAGTACGCGATTAACACTAAGACCAGCTTCTTCTTCCGCTTCACGAACCGCAACATCCAAAGGAGGCTGATCACTATCGAGCATGCCGGCTACAATTTCTAATAGCCAAGGGCTTGCGCCAGTTTCCACTGCACCAATTCTAAACTGCTCTACCAGCACCACTTGGTCTAATTTTGGATCAAACAATAATATGCCAGCAGCATGGCCGCGATCCATCATTTCCCGCTGCATCCAATCGCTCCAGCCACCTTGGTATAAACGGTGGCGCAGAGTATAACGTTGCAATTTAAAGAAACCTTGATACAAATCTTCTACATTTTTAATTTCAACATCCTGATGTGAAAATTGATGATTATTTTGCAACTTTGTCATACTGACAAGGACTCCTTTTTTGTAACGATTGGTATGAAAATTGTCAGAACTTATTGATCCAACACCAGATTGACCGTAAATTTTTGCTTTTTCTTTGTTATCTAGGTCTTACTCTACAAATAAAGCTGGTATAGACTAGCATTAATCAAACTGTGGTAGTTTTATACTATCAAGATTTAGTCTATACAAAGTAGATATCAGTTCCCGAAATAACCTCGCTAAACACGGCGACCAAAGGAAAGGCGTAATGAAGCTGAAAATCAAATCGTTAATATTAGCTTGTGGAATTAGCTCTTTAGCTTTCCAAGCTCAAGCTGATGATTTATTGCAAATTTATCAACTAGCTCAAGAAAAAGACCCTGTGATTTTGCAAAGTAAAGCTCAGCGTGACATCGCCTTTGAGCAAATCACTACATCTCGTGCATCATTGCTTCCCCAAATTGGTTTTGGTGCCGGTGCTAAATACACCACCACCAATAACGACACTATCGACAGTATTACTAACACCAATGCATCTATTGGTCTTAGTCAGTCATTGTACTCAAAATCCAATTGGACCAGCTTAAGTATTTCAGAAAAGAACGCGACACGTTCAGAAGCCTTATATGGCAATGACATACAAAGTCTAATTATCCGCGTAAGTAATGCTTATTTTAACGTATTACGAGCCATGGACAACGTAACCTTTGTTGAAGCAAACAAAACAGCAGTTGGTCGCCAATTAGAGCAAACTAAACAACGCTTTAATGTTGGTCTTACAGCGATAACCGACGTACACGAAGCCCAAGCAGAATATGACCGTACTCTTGCCCAAGAAATTCAAGCGCGTAACGACTTGTCTAACAGCTACGAAGACTTACGTGAACTTACTGGTTTAGAACACCGCGAATTAAATATTCTAAATACTCAACGTTTTGAACCTAATCCACTTAAACAAGGCTCAGACTTTTGGTTAGCCACGGCTAACGATAGAAACCTACAGTTAAATGCACAACGTATCAGTAAAGAAATTGCCCAAGAACAAATTGAGTTAGCACAGAGTGGTCACTTACCCACCCTAGATTTAACTGCAGGTATAGGCTACGAAAACAATAAGTACGGCAACGATACCTATGACTCACTGCAAGGTGGTAGCTCAAATGCTGGAAATATTGGTCTTGAATTCAACTGGCCCATCTACCTAGGCGGCAGCATCGATTCGCAAGTAAGACAAGCCCAGTTTAGTTACATCGCATCCTCGGAAGCGCTAGAGCAAACCTTCCGCACGGTGCAAAGCACGGTAAACTCCGTCGTCAACAATGTGACAGCCAGCATTGGTTCGGTTAAAGCCTTCGAGCAGACGGTAGTGTCTTCACAAAGTGCACTTGAAGCCACCGAAGCAGGCTTTGAAGTGGGTACTCGTACCATTGTTGACGTACAAGACGCCACACGTAACTTGTACTCTGCAAAAAGCGATTTAGCCAACGCCCGTTATGATTACATTCTTAACATGCTAGCGCTTAAACAAGCAGCCGGTACTTTAACCGAAGAAGACCTAGCACTGGTTAACTCAGGTTTAATGCCTCCCCAGTAATATCTTTAGTCAAAGTTTTGCAATAAAAAAGGCGCCGATTGGCGCCTTTTTTGAATCAACGACAAAACTAGTCGATTTGATTTTGACGAATAGACTTGATGATTTCCGAAGTTGAACAACCATCTTCGAAGTTAAGCACTCGCACTTCACCGCCATTGGCAATCACTTCTTGCCCACCAGCAATCTCTTCTGGCTTGTAATCGCCGCCTTTCACCAATAAGTCTGGCAATAAGTTAGCAATTAAACGCTGTGGCGTATCTTCACTAAAATCAACCACCCAATCTACCGCACCCAAACCGGCTAACACAGCCATGCGTCGATCAACACTATTTACCGGGCGACCTTCGCCTTTTAAACGTTTAACAGAGTCATCACTGTTTACCGCAACAATTAAACGATCACCTAAAGTGCGCGCGTGATTTAGGTAAGACACATGACCGGCATGTAAAATGTCGAAGCAGCCATTGGTCATAACCACTTTCTCGCCGCGGCGTTTAGCCGCTTCTAAAGCAAACTTAAGCTGCTGCTCACTTAACACACCAAAGCCAGTTTCCTGCGAACCATACACGGCATTGGCAAGCTCAATGGTAGACACCGTAGACGTACCCAATTTACCCACCACAATGCCTGCAGCAGCGTTAGCTAAGGCACAAGCATCATCTAAGCTCGAGCCAGCCGCTAGTGAGCTAGCTAAAGTAGAAATCACTGTATCGCCAGCACCAGTTACGTCATAGACCTCTTGCGCCAAAGCTGCCAAATGTAACTCTGGTTGGCCCTTACGAATTAGTGTCATACCGTGCTCACTACGTGTCACTAGCAATGCTTCTAGGTCTAACTGCTCGATGAGTGCTTCGCCTTTGCTAATAATTTCGTCTTCATCTTTACAGTGACCAACCACCGCTTCAAACTCAGAGAAGTTAGGCGTGAGCAAAGTTGCACCGCGATATTTATCAAAGGCACTGCCTTTTGGGTCAACCAATACCGGAACACCGGCTTCACGCGCCAGGGCAATTAAATCGCCAACTTGGTTTAATGCGCCTTTGTTGTAGTCAGATAAAATAACCACTTGATGCTGTTTAACTTGCTCAGCAAAATTAGCGGTTAACTCTTTGCTATCAACCTCATGAAAATTTTCTTCAAAATCTAAACGAATTAACTGCTGGTGACGGCTAAGTACCCGTAGCTTAGTAATAGTTGGGTAATCAGCAAACTTAGTAAATTGGCACTCTACACCAACCGCTGCCAACTTGTTTTCTAAGGCTATGCCAGCTTCGTCTTCGCCGCTCATACCTAATAACGTTGAGCCAGCGCCTAAGGCTACGGCGTTTAAGGCTACGTTAGCCGCGCCGCCAGGACGTTCTTCAATTTGTTCAACTTTAACCACTGGAACCGGGGCTTCAGGCGAGATGCGTCCGGTAGGTCCATGCCAATAGCGGTCTAACATTACATCGCCAACTACTAACACCTTAGCTTGGGCAAACTCAGGGAGGGTTATTCTCATTGTTCACTCTCATCGAAAAATAATTATTAACAGTTTATCATAGTTAAACTTATGGTCTGCGGCATAATCTCTTGATATCCAGTAGACTTTACACATTATTACAGCGACAAAGTAAAATATGGCGAAAATTTCATCCCCCAAGCTTAACGCACAATCTTTTCACCCAAAGAACTGGGGGGCCTGGGTATTAATTGGCTTTATGTTCAGTATTAGCTTACTGCCTTATCGCGTTCAGCATTACTTGGGTTTAGGCATTGGCCGCTTAGGCCGAGCATTGATGAAATCACGCGTACATATTACTCGCCGCAACTTAGAAATATGCTTTCCAGACAAAAGTGAAGACGAGCGAGAGCAACTGGTTGAAGGCTGTTTTCGTCATTTAGGGCATTCGGTGGTGGATACCGCCAACGCGTGGTTTTGGCCACAATGGCGCTTTGCAAAACACTTCAAAGTAGAAGGCCTTGAACACCTAGAAAAAGCACGTGAGCAACAAGGTGGGATTTTATTAGTAAGTGCCCACTTTTGGACCTTAGAAAGCCATGCTCGCGCTTATGGCACTTTGGATCCCGGTGTTGGGATTTACCGCCCTAACAAAAATGCAGTTTATGAGTATTTTCAATATCACGGTCGCACTAAGTCCAATAAATACTTAGTAGATCGCACCGATGTGCGCGGTATGATTAAAGCTCTGCGCCAAGACAATGCTGTGTGGTACGCGCCTGACCATGATTACGGAACCCATGCTGCAGTGTTTGTACCGTTTTTTGCGCAAGATAAAGCCGCTACTATTATCGGTACCGCCACCTTAGCCAAAGTGAAAAACGTGCAAGTATTGCCAACTTATGCACTACGTAATGAAGATGGCTCAGGCTTTACTTTGGTGATTGAACCAGCCCTAGAAAACTACCCGCAAGGTGATGATGAACAAGATGCCCACACCATCAACCAAGTGGTAGAAAAAGCCATACTACGCGCGCCCGAGCAATATATGTGGATCCACCGCCGCTTTAAATCTCGCCCAGAAGGTGAAAAAGGCGTTTACTAATAAAAAGGCGCTGACTTTAACTAAAAAGCAGCACCTTTTTTAAACCTTGAAACAGTTGTTTAGTACTAAGTAAATAGCTGTTGCCAAGTATTGGTGACGACACTTAGATCTTGCTTAAACTCGGCCTTTTTGGCCAAACGCGGCACACCTTGCAGGCCACAGCGGTGACATTCGTCGCGAATATCCAAGTAGCTTTGGGTAAGCCCTTGCGCCTGTTCAGGTTTGAGCAAACCTAGTTCGGCGCAGCTTTCAAATATTCTTACGTTATCCGTCCATTTACTTAATTCTGGATAGTGCTGAGTATGTAATAACACCAAGTATTGGGCGATAAATTCAATGTCTACCATGCCGCCAGGAGATTGTTTGAGATCCAGAACGTCTTCAGTTTCTCGGCTTAAATGTCCCTGCATTTTACTGCGCATCTCTTGCACTTGCTTTGCTAGCTCTGCAGCTTCGCGTGGCTGAGCTAAAATTTTATGGCGAACTTGGGCGAAACTCTCAGCGAGTTCTGCATCGCCATAAATTACTCTGGCGCGCACTAGCGCTTGGTGCTCCCAAGTCCACGCTTCCTTCACTTGATATTGCTCAAAAGCTTCGATGGCGGACACCAATAAACCAGAAGCACCTGAAGGACGTAAGCGCATATCTAGTTCATAAAGCACACCTGAAGCGGTGCGAGTATTAAACAAGTGCATAATGCGTTGCGCCAGTTTTAAATAAAACTGCTTACTGTCGATTTGTTTTGGCCCATTGGTATAGGTGCTGCTATCGCTGTTATGTAAAAACACCAAATCTAAATCGGAGCTATAGCCAGTTTCAATACCACCAATTTTTCCGTAACCCACTACCGCGAAACCGCGTTGTTGCTCAGCTAAATGCTCTGGGTAACCATGGCGCTCAACCATCTGGCTCCAGGCTTGCTCAACCACCGCGTTTACTATTACTTCGGCTACTGCAGTTAAGTGATCGCTCACTTTCATTAGCGGCAGTGCACCGGCAATATCGGCGGCAGTAATACGCAGCTGCTGAATTTGCTTAAACTGACGTAGCGCCTCCATTTGCTGTTCCATGTCATCGGGCGGAATACGCAACATAAACTCTCGGAGCTGCTGGGCGTAACTGTCTTCGCTAGCGGGGTTGTACAGTAGCTTAGGATCGAGTAATTCATCCAAAAGAATAGGAAAACTCGCCAGCTTTTGCGCCAACATAGCACTGCCTGCGCAGAGCCTTAATAGCTGCTGCAACGAAGCTGGGTTTTCGGCTAACAGCTCTAGGTAAGCGGTTCTTGATAGAATTCGCTCAAGCAATACCATGACCCGTGGCAATACCAAACTGGTTTGAGGATGCTCGAACAGCTGCTGCAACAAACTTGGCATCATCCGCTCTAGGGTTTGGCGACCGCGCTGACCAATTTGGCGTTTCTCAACAGCGTGCATAAAGTGGTACATGGTTTCTACGCGGGCTTTTTGCTCTTCCTCGCTACAAACATGTTTGTTCATCAAGCTTGCAAGCGCTTGTCTATCTGCGCCGCAATGCCATAGATCATCGTACTCTTGACCGGCTTGATGCTCTTCATGCTCTTCTTCGCCAATGGCAGACTGGAAGCAGTTATTCACTTGTGCAAGGCGTTGCTGGAGCTGCAGATAAAACCCCTCCCAATCACTAAATCCCATAACCCTAGCAATACGTTGTTGGTCATGCTCAGTATCTGGCAAGGTTTGGGTTTGTTGGTCATCTATTTGCTGCAAAATATTTTCTACCTGACGGAGATACAGGTAATGCTCACGCAGCATGTCAATTTGAGCTTCACTCAACTCGCCGTGCTCTGCAAGCTGAGCCATCGCTTGCAGTAATGAGCGAGTTTGCAGTACCGGCTCACGCCCACCACGAATAAGCTGAAAAGTTTGTACAATAAACTCAATTTCACGAATCCCGCCCGAGCCTAGTTTAATATTGTCGCGCAAGCCTTTGCGGCGGATTTCGGAGTTAATCATTGCCTTCATCGAGCGCAGTGCTTGAATAGCACTAAAATCGATGTAGCGACGATAAACATAAGGCTTAAGCATGGCTTGAATATCTTGGTCGAAGCGCAGGTCTTGGTTAATCACTCGCGCCTTAACCATGGCATAGCGCTCCCAATCTCGGCCATGATGTTGATAATAATCTTCAAAGGCTGCGTAACTCACCGCCAAGGGACCAGATTCTCCAAAAGGCCGTAAGCGCATATCTACCCGAAATACAAAGCCATCTACAGTGGTTTGATCAATCAGTTGAATAAGCCGCTGCCCCATGCGAATAAAGAACTGCTGATTGGCAATACTACGCCGGCCACCTTGGGTTTCTCCGTTCTCGGGAAAACAAAAAATCAAATCGATATCAGATGAAAAATTAAGCTCTCGCCCGCCCAACTTACCCATACCAATTACCACTAATGGCTGCGCATTGCCCTCGGCATCGCTTGGTGTACCTGACTCACTGCAACAGCGTTTGTATAACCATTGATTAGCACAATCTACGCAGCTATCAGCCACAGCCGATACTTGGGCAAAACTGTCGGTTACAGCCTGCTCAAGAAGTAAGTCGCGCCAAGCAATAAGCACCATTTGCATACGGCGGAACTTACGCAGTACCTTTTTAGCGCCATCGTCGGTAATTTGCTCAGCCAACTCGGCACCTAGCTGCTCGCGCATTTGCTGTTCATTTAAGGGGTGATCTAATAATTGTTGTTGCCAAATATCGGCTAGTAGGGTTGGCTGGCTAATGCAGCTTCGGGCGATAAAATCACTCAAAGCAAAAGCTGTTTTACTCTGCAACTGTTGTTGGAGGTCTAGTTGCTCTAATAAATTTGGCGCTAACTCGATAAGGCGCTCCCAAGATTGTTCAGCAATAGTAGATAGCTTGCTAGGGACAGGAAGAGTACTTGGCATGATGAAGAAAACCCGAATCCAAAATTTAGTTTAATATCATCATGATTCATGCTTGAGTACAAGCCAGATCGCAGGGAGTGTAAGCCATATCAAACTGCCGCATAGGCTATGCCACAAAACTGAGCAAAAATGGACTTCACCTAACAATTGTGAGCAGGAAGAAACTGTTGCTTGATAGAATTGGCGTATATTAAAATTAGCGCCTCTCATCCTGCGGAATCGATACATGAAAACGCGAATCAATGCCTTTGACCTAGTAATGCTTTTACTGTCACTAATAGCTATTGTAATTGTTAGTAGCTTGCTCTTTTACCCTGCAGATTCTCAACTTAAAGTCTTACTGATCAATCTAGATACACTTATTTGCGTAGTATTTATTTTGCATTTTGTAGTGAGTGCTGCTCGCAGCCAATCTCCACTGGGTTATTGCAAACACCATTGGATAGATCTAGTAGCAAGCATTCCCATGGTTGAGAGTCTGCGCTTGTTGCGTTTTTTCCATGCACTAAGGCTAATTAAAGCCTTGAGCGCAGAGCGTCACCTGCTGGCAAACTTAAAGCACCGCCGAGTGGAGTCAACTGCAGCCACTATCTTGTTCACCCTATTGATGATTATTTTAGTAGGCTCTATTAGTATTTTACTCACTGAACAAGACGAAACGGGTAGCCAAATAAGCAGTGCTGGCGAAGCGCTATGGTGGGCAATTGTAACTATATCTACGGTTGGTTATGGAGATTTTGTACCGGTCACCGATGCTGGTCGCATTATCGCTGGTGTGATGATCTTAACTGGTGTCGGCTTTTTTGGGGCAATATCGGGTTTAATTTCTACTATTTTGCTTCGTGGTAAATCTCACTCTGAGAGTCAAGTTGAACAATTATTATTAGAGCAACAAAAAGAATACCAGCAACTAAAACAACAGTTGAGTAATATTCAGCAGCAGTTAAATGAGCTACAACAGAAGCCTCATTAAGCGCAGGCTTAATTAACTACCTCTCAGCTCTAGCCAAGCATGGGCTAGCGCTTCGTATGCGGCGGTATCAGCCTTACTTATATGGCTAAGCCGCGGAATAAAACTTTGCCAGGTAAACCCAGCGTGCCAGTTCTTTACCTGATAGTAAGTAGGTGCTGCAGTAGGATAGAGCCCCTGCATGGCAAATAAGCGCATCGCCCTTGGCATATGCGAAGCTTGAGTAACTAAGGTTAATTGAGTATTCGGGTAAAGCCTGGCAATGTTGGCGGCTTCTTCAGCAGTATCTTTAAGCTGATAGCTACGAATTAACCGAGATTCGGGCACCCCCAAAGACAAGGCCAGTTTGGCAAGCATATCGGCATGCTGCACCCCACTGCCTTCGTTATCACCACCCGATAATAAGATTTTTACTTGCGGTTGTTGGCGCCATAAACGAACAGCCTCAAGCACTTTAACTGCGCCACAAGGCAACACCTGACTAGATAGCGGCTGATTGTCATCTTGATAATGTAAACAGCCCAATACCACGATTATTTGCGTATCTGGTGGCAGAGAATGTAAGCCGTTGTATTGCTTTTCCCAGTGATAAAGAAGCGCGCCACTTATCGGATATAAGCTTAAACAAAACATCAATAACAAGCTAATTACGGCGCAGCTGCGGGCTAGTAGCTTATGGCCGCGTAGTCCGAGAAAAATGGCCAACAACAATAGCAGCCAAAGAGAGGTACTGGGCATCGCCAATACGGTGAGTAGTTTCTTTAATACAAAACCGTCCACAGCTTACCAATACACCGCTTGTTGTAGCGCTTGCTGGCGAGAAAACTCTAAGGCATCCAGTAAGGACTGCTCTTTACGCTGCACCCATTTTTCAATGGCTTGCTGTAACTCAGCATCCAGCTCTGGCAATAGTTCTCGCATCGGTTTAAACAAACTCAGTTCTTCAATGCCCGATAGAATATCTACCCAAGGCAAGCGGAATTCTTGGCGCAGCTCTTGGTCAAATAATTCACCCACACACATGCCCACCAGCAGGTTACGTCGCAGCTTAGTGGCTTGTTTCATATAAGCATTACAATCAAGCTGGGGCTCAGCTAAAGGCGACTGTTGCAAGTAATCCCAACTGGTTTGTAACATTGCTTTGGCTAAATTATGAATATTCTCTTGTTGTAGAGCTTGGCTGTGCTGCCATTTAGCTTGATAAAGCCAGCGGGTTATTTTTAACATTAAACTACAGTAACGAGCACTATGCATGAGTTGATAAACATCATCGGGTTGCGGCAATTCATGCTGACGCTGTTGCAGGGTTTTCAATAAAGAGCGTTGCTGAGGCAACTTCTTAATCAATGCGCCCCGTTCGGCAGTCAGTTTATTTAAACTGGCGGCTTGCGTTAACCACGTAAACTGTTGGCGCAGCCAACGTAATTCATTAAGCCAAGCGCATTCTACTAAATCGCGCTCACTAAACATTTTGCAGGCTTGAAACAACATTTGCACCGCTAGAGAGACTTGCTCTAAAGCGGCAAAACTTCGCTGCTCCACAAATAGCTGTTCGTGGTATTGCCAATGCTCGAGAGCACCAGCAAAAATCCGACTTAAGCATTCACTCGTATTATCTGCATCACTTAGTTTAATCGCAGTTAGGGATTTAACTTGTTGCAGATGTGTCGTCGCCAGCATATACCCGCGCTGAGCTTTGCTAATGTTTGCTAAACGTAAACCTTCTATCGAGGCAATGTCGCTGGCAAGTTCAAAAAGCTGGCTAATATCGCCTTTCACAAACTCTAGTTCAATTTCACATATAGCTTCATGCTCGCTACCAGCGGTAAGCGAACCTTGGTCGAAAGCGACCTCGATTAAAGTATCGTTAGGCAGGTCAACCAACCAAGTTTGTCTATCAAAGGTGGTGGTGAACAAAGGGCTTAATTGCTTATTAAGACTAGAAAGATCGGCACCGGCAGGCCATTCAACCTCTTCAAACAAGGTTAATTGCGGTTGATTAGACTGAACCACACAATTGTATTCGGGACGCTGATGTAAACCACCAACACTTAAACCATCGGTTTTAATGGTTTGAACATTGTCGCCATCGCCACTGCGAATACGTAAGCCCATGCCCCAACGCATCAGTTGACGATCATCAGTATCAAAATAAACACTGGTGAGGGTTTTCACTTCGGTTTGCAGCACACTATACTGATTTAGCCGACCAAGTAACACAGAGGCACATTGAGGTGTAGCTAAGAGCTTGATTTCAATTTCATTGTTCATGGTTTATCCATGTGGGCTGATGCAACAACCGGCTCCCTGTGGTTAGTTTTCATACAAAACATTTGATGCAGCTCAAGTTAAAAGCAAGAATTTGTAAGATAAATGCTTGCAACTAAACTCGGCTACGTTACCATGCGCCTCGCAAAAAATATATCCTTTGCATAGCTAATTGGAACTGAGATTATGTCCGGAAATACAATTCTAGGTTTGTTTGCAAAATCGCCAATTAAACCTCTAGAAGAGCATATCAATGTAGTACACGAATGTTGTGAAGGCTTAGTACCTTTCTTCGATGCAGTACTGAATAAAGACTGGAAAACCGCGGCTAAGCGTCGCAGAGATATTTCAAATTTAGAGAAAGAAGCAGATCGCATGAAGCGTGAGATTCGCTTGAACCTACCTGGTGGTATTTTCATGCCAGTAGAACGTTCAGACGTACTCGAGCTACTTACTCACCAAGATAGAATTGCCAATAACGCAAAAGATATTTCGGGCAGAATGCTAGGCCGAAAAATGGAATTACCGCCAAAACTTGCGGAAATGTTCATGACTTACTTAGCACGTTGCTTAGATGCGACCGGTAAAGCTAAAGAAGTGATCAACGAACTAGAAGACCTACTAGAGACCGGCTTTAAAGGCCGTGAAGTAGAACTAGTGAAAAAAATGGTACACGAACTCGATATTATCGAAGACGATACCGACGCACAGCAAATCAAAATTCGTCGAAAATTACAAAAGCTAGAAAAGAAACTAGATCCTATCGACGCAATGTTCCTATATTTCATCATTGAAGCTATCGGCGAATTAGCCGACCAAGCGCAGCGCGTTGGTGCTCGCTTAGAACTGATGATCTATCGCTAAACAAAGAAAATACTTAGGTAACTCCAATGGAAATTCTTGCAACTTACGGCACTACGCTGATTATTATTGCGGCCGTTTTTGGCTTTGTTATGGCGTGGGGTATTGGTGCCAACGATGTAGCCAACGCTATGGGTACATCGGTAGGCTCTAACGCTATTACCATTAAACAAGCGATTATTATCGCGATGATCTTTGAGTTTGCCGGCGCTTATTTGGCGGGTGGTGCGGTAACCAATACCGTGCGTAAAGGCATCATTGATTCTGGCGCATTTGTTAATACCCCTGAACTACTAGTATTCGGTATGATTGCCGCATTGCTTGCAGCGGGTACATGGCTATTAATTGCTTCTTACAACGGCTGGCCAGTATCAACCACGCACTCTATTATTGGCGCCATCGTTGGTTTTGCCGCAGTAGGTGTAGGCACTGAGGCTGTAGAATGGGCCAAAGTGGGCGGCATTGTAGGTAGCTGGATTATTACTCCGGCTATTTCAGGTGTATTTGCTTACTTAATTTTTGTAAGCGCCCAGAAGCTGATCTTTGAACATGAAAACCCACTAGATGCTGCTAAACGCTACGTGCCAGGTTACATGTTCCTAGCTGGCTTTATGATGGCGCTAGTAACCATTAAAAAGGGCCTTAAACACATTGGTTTAGAACTAAGCAGTGTTGAAGGTTACGTTTGGGCAGTAGCCGTTGGCGTATTGGTTGCTATTGTAGGTAAGGTGATTATTAGCCGCCTAAAAATCGATCCTAAAGCCGATCGTCAAATGCACTACACCAACGTAGAAAAAGTATTTGCGGTACTAATGGTAATTACCGCTTGTTGTATGGCTTTTGCTCACGGTTCAAACGACGTAGCCAATGCTATTGGTCCTTTAGCCGCAGTTGTTAGCGTAGTAAACAACAACGGTGAAATTGCCGCAAAAGCCGCACTAGCTTGGTGGATATTACCACTAGGTGGTTTAGGTATTGTGGCCGGTTTAGCCCTGTTTGGTCACCGCGTAATTGCCACTATTGGTAAAGGTATTACCCACCTTACACCTAGCCGTGGTTTTGCTGCAGAACTCGCTGCTGCAACAACAGTAGTAGTTGCCTCAGGTACTGGCTTGCCAATCTCTACCACTCAAACCCTAGTAGGTGCGGTGTTAGGTGTGGGTATGGCACGTGGTATTGCCGCGCTTAATCTCGGTGTAGTACGTAGTATTGTAATATCTTGGGTAGTAACGCTGCCTGCCGGTGCTGCACTATCTATCGTGTTTTACTACATTATGTTGGCTATTTTTAACTAGTTACCCCCTAAACTAGTTAACTTTACTCACATTAACAACGTTGCTGGTTGAGACTAGTAACGTTGTTTCGTACACTAACGGCGAAACTATTCTAAATAAAGAGATTCGCCGTGATCGTCAGAACCTTATCTGCTGCTATTTTATCGCTTGCCCTCGCCCTCCCAGCTTTTGCTCAAACTCGTTACATCTCTGATGACTTGTATGTCTTCATGCATTCTGGCCCTAGCAACCAATTTCGTATAGTAGGTAGCGTAAATGCGGGTACTAAAATTAATCAGGTTGAATTCAACCAAGAAAATAATTACGCCAAAATTGTCTTAGAAAGTGGTCGAGAAGGCTGGGTAGAAGCTAAATACCTTAATCGCTCTCCAGGCTTAGCCACACAACTAGAGCAAGTTAAAAGCCAGCTAGAAAAAAGCCAAACGGCACTGAAGCAACAACAGCAAGACAGCGGTGCAGCATCGGCAGAACAAGCTGCCCAAATTGAGGCACAGCAACAGCAAATTGAACAACTGCAGCTTACTAACGATCAGTTAAACGAGCAGCTTGCTCAAATAAGCCAGCAAAATAACGCCATTCAACATGAGTTAGACACCAAAGATGAAGCGGTGCAAATGCAATGGTTTATGCGTGGTGCAGGCGTAGCGGGTATTGGTTTAATTCTAGGCATATTGCTGCCAATGATCCCACGTCGTAAAAAACGCGATAATCAGTGGATGTAATCACTGTTGCTTTTCCCCAACAAAAAAGGCGCTTAGTGCGCCTTTTTTTATTATACCAATCACACTAAGTCAGTGAGCAGAAATAACGCAAGAAAAACACTCGAGAATAAGCCAGGATTTTTCGATAAGTAGTTATTATATAAACAAAAATCCTAAGGCAGTTATCGAGCATCTTAACCAGATAGAATGAGCTGTTACTTAGTTCGATTGATATTAGCCCCAATCTGATAAGGCATTAAGCCGGCACAGATTGCCTGCCACCCGCAATACAATATCATCCAAGCGAATAGCCACCAACTCAATGTTCTTATTGACAAAATCCCCCTCTACCAACTCTTTATCATTAAGAGTGACATAACGGCGAGCAGGATCTGAGGAAAACACATGTGAATTAAAAGTTATCGCTGGAACCAGTTTTTGCACTTCAGGGTCGAGAGCACCTAGCATTGGTACATCATCATAATTACTGGGATCAAGTTCTTCAGCCCAACTTAAGGTATTGGTTGCTTGCACAGCCGCGGCAAAACGTTGCTCTAAGCCCTTTTCTTCTGCCGAGTTAGGTTTAGCAGGCGCTGACTGCTGCACTGGTGCAGACTTACTGGCAACCACATTAGAGCTGGAGTTTAGCGTAGCCATTGGCTCTGGCGCTTGGTACTGCGGAATAGGTGCATTTAATAAGGTTTCAAACTGTTTTTGGCGTAGTGCCAGCAAATCAACCTTTTCTAGCCCTTCTAAGAGAGGCAAAGGCAACAGCTCAATCTCTAACTTAGGCTCAACCACCCGAGAGACCCGCATTATTGGTTTGGTTTCTAGCTCTTTAGTTACAGGCTGAACCGCAGCTTCAACCTTAGTCGCTGCAGTATCTGTATTTGATTGCTGCCACAACCAAAAACCGCCAGCGCCTAAAGATAAGGTGAGTACCGAACTTAGCACTGCGGTTAATACTGGATTAACTGACGAGGGTGCAACTAAAGCAACCGCTTCGCTTGGCTGACTGCGGCGCTGTGCGTCTAAAATACTGGACATTAGTTCAACTCCTGCAAGCGCGGTTGGTCAACGTAAATCTGTTGGTTAAGACGTAATAAAGTAAATACACCAGCTATACCGTCAGCACTCAAGCGATTTTGCTGCTGGAACTGCTGCACCTGGCGGCTTAACTGAGCATCAAAGTTAAAGATTTTGCGTGGACGCTGTCCTTGAATTAACGACAAGCTTTGCTCCAACCAATAAACTGCTTCGCCTTGGTTGCCCTGTTTAAGCACCCCAGTAAAGCCTGGGGGTTGCTTCCAAAGAACCTGAAACTCGCCGTTCCAACGTTGGTTAAACCAAGAGCTGCTAACCATAATTGCGCGGTCACCCACCCATAGTTCTAATTTAGGCCCCCAATGGCGCACCACCGCATAAAAGTAATGACCGTCTTCTTCTAGTTCAACCACCGCAGGAAGGTTCACTTCTCGCAGTGCCCGCTCGCCGCCTGTAAGGTTTAAACAATATAGATCTAAGCTTGTTACTAGGTTGCAGTTTGCTTGCGCATTCGCCACATCGTAACCCCAAGTACGCAACAATAATTGCCATGAGCGCGCTGGCAAACTGTTATTCGCTCGTAGTTGCTGCCACTCTTGTTTAATTGCTTGAATGTCATCTTGGTTTTGTTCAAGCTCTGGAGCAGGCTCTACAGCAACAATCTCGGCTGGGCGCTCAACAACTGGCGCAGCTATCGGCTGGTTTTCGATTTCAACTACTGGCGTTTGCTGCAAGATAAACCAAGCCGCCACAATCAAGCAGCCTAATAAAGCGCCACTCAATACATAGTTAAGGTTAAAACTTTGAGGCTTAGGCTCGCCTAAGGCCACCTCTTCAATCGCTTGGTTAAGCGCTTTTTTGTCTACCTGCATTTGGTCGCGGCCGTAGGCAGCTAACAGCGCACGGTCGCATAGTAAGTTAATCACTCGCGGAATACCGTCGGCAGCCTTAAACAGCTGCTTAATCACCGAGGGGGCAAATAGAGGACGTTCACACCCCGCCACCATTAAGCGATGGCGCACGTAGGCTTCTACTTCATTTACGGTTAATGGCAGCAAATGGTAACGAGCGGTAATACGCTGAGCCAATTGGCGTAAAACAGGTTGCTTAAGCTTTTGTTGCAGTTCGGGTTGACCAATTAATACCACCCGCAATAACTTGCGCGTATCGGTTTCAAAGTTGGTTAATAGCCGTAACTGTTCGAGGACTTCTACCGACAAGTGCTGCGCTTCATCAATCAGCAGCATAGTATTACCACCTTGGAAGTGGTTCTCTAACAAGCGCTGGCGGATCGCATCACCAAAATCTTTTACGCTAAAAGAGTCACGGTCATATTCTATGCTCAGCTCGTCACACACCGTGGCTAACAACTCTAGTTCGGTAAGGCTTGGGTTTAACACCAAGGCCACTTGGGTATTATCGGGCACTTGTTTAAGCAAGGCGCGCGATACCGTGGTTTTGCCGGTACCTACTTCACCAGTAAGCAATACAAAGCCACCAGTCTCGCCCAAACCAAAAGTAAGGTGCGCCAAGGCTTCTTTATGACGTTCGCTCATAAACAAGAAATCAGGGTTTGGCGCTATCGAAAAGGGACTTTCCTTTAAGCCAAAGTAATCCAAATACATTAAACCGCTATCCTTTCACCGATTATGGCTGCCACTTATATGACAAGTCGCAATCCAAGCCCTATTGAGCATTGATAGGTGTATAATACCCCCACGCGAGGCGTTTGTGGATATTAGTTAACGAGGAGTGATAAGTGGAAACCTATTTAGTCGGCGGAGCAGTAAGAGATCAACTACTAGGTTTACAGGTAAAAGACCGCGATCACGTTGTGGTTGGCGCCACTCCCGAACAAATGCTGAAACTTGGCTACAGCCAAGTAGGTAAAGATTTCCCGGTATTTTTGCATCCTCACAGCCAAGAAGAATATGCATTGGCGCGCACCGAGCGTAAACAAGGCACAGGTTACACTGGCTTTAGTTGTGATTTTTCCGATGATATTCGCTTAGAAGACGATCTCTTACGCCGCGACCTTACCGTAAATGCCATTGCCCGAGCAGAAAATGGTGAGCTAATTGACCCTTACGGTGGCCAACGCGACTTAGACGCAAAGCTACTACGCCATGTATCGCCCGCCTTTGTAGAAGATCCACTGCGAGTATTACGAGTGGCCCGCTTTGCCGCGCGTTTCCATCACCTAGGATTTAAAGTTGCCGATGAAACCATCGAGTTAATGCAAGAAATTGCTCACTCGGGCGAATTAGCCAGCTTAACCCCAGAGCGTATTTGGCGAGAACTAGAAAAGGCGCTTGGCAGCCAATCACCACAAGTATTTTTTGCAGTATTGCGAGAAGCGAACGCACTGGCGGCCTTAATACCAGAATTGGATGACTTATTTGGAGTACCAGCCAGTCCCAAATGGCACCCAGAAATAGACACCGGTATTCACACTTTAATGGTAATAGAGCAAAGTGCTAAACATGGCTATAGCGACCTAGTGCGCTTTGCAGCCTTGTGCCACGACTTTGGCAAAGCCTTAACCCCTGAAGAAAAGCTGCCCTCTCATCCAGGCCACGGGCCTAAGGGGGTAAAGTTAATTAAAGCCTTTTGCCAACGCATTAAAGTACCTAACGAGTACCGAGATTTAGCGCTACTTGTCGCTGAGCACCACATTACCATTCACAGCGCTTTGGAACTTCGTCCCGAAACTATATTAAAGCTGTTTAACCGCTGCGATGCTTGGCGCAAGCCAGAGCGTTTTACCCAAATATTAGAAGCTGGCGTGGCCGATATTCGTGGTCGTTTAGGCTTTGAACAAAACGATTACCCTGCTTACAACTATTTGCTATCGCAACTCGAGGTAGCCAACAGCGTGAATATTCAAGCCATTGTGCAACAAGGTTATAAAGGTGAGGCAATTCGTGAACAGGTGCACCTAGCGCGGCTTAAGCTGATTAAGCAAGAAAAACAGCGTTATTTACAGCATCTTGAGCAATAAGCTAATCAAACAGTAACCAAGCCAAGCAGTTCATTACAATAAAAAAGCACGCCGATTGACGTGCTTTTTTGGTTCGAACTAAAGGTCGTTTAACTTAAGGCTAAAAAGGCAAACAAAGTAATACCCAGTAGCATGCGGTAGATAACAAACGGCTTCATACCCACCTTGTTAACCCACTTAATAAATAAGTGAATACAAGAATAGGCACTGATAAACGACACCAATATACCCAGCGACATAGCCGACCAATCAATATCCACCGGATTATCAGCCATGTCTTTGCCCATAAGAACACAAGCGCCAACAATTACCGGAATAGACATTAAAAATGAAAAGCGCGCCGCGGCTTCACGGGTTAAACCCAACATTAAGCCAGCAGTAATTGTTATACCACTACGCGAAGTACCTGGAATAATCGCTATCGCTTGTGCAACACCCACAAACAGGGCCTGTTTCCAACCAATTTTATACTCATCGTGCACGAGCTTCGCTTGCGAATCGGCCCACCATAACAAAGCACCAAATACGATGGTGGTAGTTGCAATCACATACGCAGAGCGCAAGTACTCTTCAATCAACGATTTAAACAAGCCGCCAAACAGTACCGCAGGAATAGTGGCTAAGATAATTAACCAAGCAAGCACAGCTTCGGGGCTGCGGTTACCAGTAAACGAGCTTAACCACGCCTTAAGCATGGCCCATACTTCTTTTCTAAAGTAACCCAATACGGCAAACAAACTACCTACGTGCACCGCTACATCAAAGGCAATCCCCTGATCATCCCAACCAAAAATCTGCGAGGGCAAAATTAAATGGGCAGAACTGGAAATAGGTAAAAACTCGGTCAAGCCTTGGATCATAGCCAAAAAAATGGTCTCAAATGTACTCATTCTTGGTTCCTTGCTGCTAAAAAATTAAAAGTTGAAACTCTCTACAAGAGTGAGCACTTGGCTACTATGATCAAAATCTTGCCATAGTTGCGTGTAAGTTTGATGAAGTGTTGGATGTACCAACTCGCCAGCAATATCTGCCAGCGGCTTTAATACAAAAGCACTTTTACTTATCTCGGCTCTGGGTAATACACAGGGTGAATCTACCACTAAGTGGTTATATAAAAGAATATCGATATCTAAGGTGCGTGACGAGTACTTTTGCGCATCCATTGCCCGCCCGTGTTCAAATTCAATCCGTTTAATCGCTTCAAACACTGCTTGTAAGGATAAAGGGCTAGTAAATTTAGCCACCAAATTGTAGAACTCGGGCCCATCAAAACCCAAGGCTGGGCTTTCATAAACTGGGCTTAAAGTTAACTCGCCAAATTGTGCGCGTAATGCAGCCACACCTTGTTGGATGTATTGCTCACGTTCTATATTACTGCCAATGCCTACAAAAATATCGGCCATTACGAAGCGTAATCCTTTTGCTCACGTTCAATCTGCACACCCACGTTGCTAGCAAATGGAACGGCTCCGGGTTTATTGATAGTGACCTTAAGCCACGGCACAGAAAACTGCTGAATCACTAAGCTCGCCACTTTTTCGGCCACGGTTTCAACTAACTCGTGGGCTTGCCCGGTAACAAGATCACTTACCGCTTGACTCACCGAGGCGTAGTCGAGCGCTAGCGATAAATCATCATTTTGGGCGGCAGGTTTGTTATCCCACGCCATTTCTAAATCGATAAGCAACTTTTGCTTAATCTCTTTTTCCCACTCGTAAGCACCGATGGTGGCTAATACGGTGAGATCTTTAATAAATACTTTATCCATAGTTCTGGCTGCTGTGCTGCAAACGTGCTTATTAGCCTTAGCTAAAAAAACAGCGTATGATTTGACCTTTGAGAGAGCGCGATAATACCGCAATTCGACAATTGGTGGAATGCTTCTAAGCTAATGGGTTTACTCGGTTTATTTTTTATTACGGCAGCTTATTTGCTGGGTTCTATATCCAGTGCCGTACTAATATGTCGAATTTATCGCTTACCCGACCCTCGCCAACACGGCTCAAACAACCCAGGCGCCACCAACGTTTACCGCATCGGCGGCAAAACTCCTGCAGTATTAGTACTCGTGTGTGATCTACTAAAAGGCATGGTGCCGGTTTGGCTGGGTTATTACGCAGGGCTAGCACCAGTAGTATTAGGATTTGTAGGTATAGCTGCATGCTTAGGCCACATGTACCCCATCTTCTTTCATTTTGAAGGTGGCAAAGGTGTTGCAACGGCCTTAGGTGGCGTGCTGCCAATTGGCTTAGACTTAGCGGCTTTACTGATAGTAACTTGGATTATTACCTTAAAACTGCGCGGCTATTCATCGTTAGCTGCTATTGTGAGTGTGAGTTTAGCGCCTTTATACACTTGGCTAATAAAACCTGAATACACGCTCCCCGTTGCGATGCTAGCCTGCCTTATTATTATTCGCCACCAAGGCAACATTACTCGCCTGCGCAATCACACCGAAAGCAAAGTAGTCAATAAAGACCAATAAAAGAGCGCCTATTTAAGGCGCTCTTTTAACATCTAAATCACTTTAGCGGGCGGTAACTCATCAAGCGGCCAACGAGGCATCGCTTTTACTGATAAACCTTCGGTTTGCCCCGCTTTAAATCGCTGCATACCTGCGTAGGCAATCATAGCGCCATTGTCGGTACAAAATGCTGGTCGCGGGTAATACACCTTACCCCCACGTGATTCTAGTAACTCACCGAGCTGCTCACGCAATGATTTATTGGCGCTTACGCCACCGGCAATCACTAAGCGTTTTAAGCCAGTTTGCTTTAAGGCGCGACGACACTTAATGATTAAGGTTTCAACCAAGGCTTGTTGAAATGCTAAGGCAATATCGGCTTGGGTTTGTTCATCTTTACCTTCGGCATCAATGGTGTTTTTAGCAAAGGTTTTAAGGCCGGAAAAGCTCATATCTAAGCCGGGGCGATCAGTCATTGGCCTAGGGAAAGTAAAGCGGCCTGGTGTTCCCTTTTCGGCCAAGCGGCTTAAAGCTGGGCCACCTGGGTAATCTAAACCTAATAGCTTGGCAGTTTTATCAAAGGCTTCACCGGCTGCATCATCAATAGATTCACCGAGAATTTGATATTCACCAATGCCGTCTACTTCTACTAATAGAGTATGGCCACCAGACACTAACAAGGCTAAAAAAGGAAACTCTGGAGGGTTGTCTTCTAGCATTGGGGCTAATAAGTGGCCTTCCATATGGTGAACCGGCACGGCAGGTTTGTTCCACGCCATCGCAATACTGCGTGCTGTGAGCGAGCCAACCAATAAGGCGCCTACTAAACCTGGGCCTGCGGTGTAAGTTACTGCATCAATGTCATCTGCCGTGCAGTTGGCATTCTCCATCGCTTCTTTTATAAGAGGAATGGTTTTACGAATATGGTCGCGCGAGGCCAACTCTGGCACAACTCCGCCATAATCGGCATGTAATTTAACCTGGCTGTAAAGAACGTCGGCCAATAAACCTTGTTGGTCATCATAAATGGCCACGCCTGTTTCATCACACGACGTTTCAATACCTAGTACACGCATAATCTTGCTTTTCCTGCTTAGTTACTGGCTTAAAAATAGGTGTTTTTAATGCTTAAGCCCGCTTAAAATCGCAGCTATATTACTTGCTAGCGGCTTATTTCACCAGAGGATTACAAATAGGCTTTACATTACCCCCTAGTTCGGCTTAAAATTCCGCACCATTTTTAAACACTCAGGCTGATTTTTGTTCGGCCGTTAATAAACCGGAAGGTGATAGGCATATGCCAATCGTTAAAGTACGTGAAAACGAACCATTTGACGTAGCTCTACGTCGTTTCAAGCGCTCTTGCGAGAAAGCAGGTATTCTTTCTGAAGTTCGCCGTCGCGAGTTTTATGAAAAACCAACTACAGCTCGTAAACGTGCTAAAGCGTCTGCTGTTAAACGTCACGCTAAGAAATTGGCTCGTGAAAACGCACGTCGCGTTCGCTTGTACTAAGCGCTGTTAATAACCTATGTCATTAAAAGCAACCTTACAAGATGAGCAAAAAGCAGCAATGCGTGCCAAAGACAAGTTTCGTCTTGGCACACTGCGTATGTTGCTTGCGGCTGTTAAACAGGTAGAAATTGACGAGCGCATTACTTTAGATGATGACCAGATCCTGAGCATCATTGTTAAACAAGTAAAACAGCGTAAAGACGCAGCTGAACAATTTACAGCTGCCGAGCGTCAAGACTTAGCTGATAAAGAACTTGCCGAGATTGAAATCTTGGAAGCGTTCCTTCCTCAAGCGCTTAGCGAACAAGAAGTAGCCTCGTTAATCGAAGCTGCTATTGCTCAAACAGGCGCTGCTGGAATGCAAGATATGGGTAAAGTGATGGGCATCCTGAAACCTCAGGTACAAGGCCGTGCAGACATGGGTGCTATTAGCGCCGCTGTCCGCAGTAAACTAGCCTAAGCTCGTCCCTTAGAATACTCGAACAAGCCGTGTTCTCATTGAGTTCACGGCTTGTTTGTTTTTAATTTTCGCTGAAGATGGTAGTGAATGGCTGGAAGAATACCGCAACAGTTTATCGATGATTTATTGGCTCGTACCGATATCGTAAGCCTTATCGACCAACGTGTGCGTTTAAAAAAAGCCGGCAAAAACTACTCAGCGTGCTGTCCTTTTCATAATGAAAAATCCCCCTCTTTTACCGTAAGCCAAGACAAACAGTTTTATCACTGCTTTGGTTGTGGTGCCCACGGCAATGCCATCAGCTTTTTAATGGAATACGACAAACTGGAGTTTGTAGATGCCATTGAAGACTTAGCCAGCCAAATGGGTGTAGAAGTAGAGCGAGAAAACAGCAACAACAGTAAATTTGATAAAGAAAAAAGCCAACAACAACGCCAAGCCAGTAAAGACTTATATGAACTGATTGGCCACGCCAGCCGCTTTTTTCAGCAGCAACTACGTACTAACCCTAACAAACAACAGGTTATCGACTACCTAAAAGGCCGTGGCTTAAGTGGCGAGGTAGTACAACGCTTCTCCATTGGTTATGCGCCAGATGAGTGGGATGCGCTAGGCAAAGCCCTTGGTGGCTCTATGCAGGCCAGCCAACAACTTGTCGATGCCGGATTATCGATAGAAAACGACAAAGGCCGCCGCTACGACCGTTTTCGCGATAGAGTGATGTTTCCAATTCGTGATAAACGTGGCCGCTATATTGGCTTTGGCGGGCGTGTGTTTGGCGACGGTACTCCAAAGTATCTAAACTCACCAGAGACCAGCGTATTCCATAAAGGGCGCGAGCTCTACGGCCTTTACGAAGTGCGCCAAGCGCATAAGCAAATACCACAAATACTGGTGGTAGAAGGCTATATGGATGTGGTGTCTTTAGCCCAATTTGAGATTGACTACGCGGTTGCCTCACTAGGGACTTCGACCACTCCAGAGCACCTACAAACGCTATTTAGAACCAGCAACCAAATTATCTGTTGCTACGATGGTGACCGTGCAGGCCGCGACGCAGCATGGCGCGCCTTAGAAAATGCCCTACCGCATTTGCGCGATAACGTAGAGCTTAAGTTTATGTTTTTACCCGATGGCGAAGATCCAGATACTTTGGTTCGCCAAGAAGGAAAAGACGGCTTTGAACAACGCATGCGCAACGCCATGCCGTTATCGCAATTCTTATTTGAGCGTCTTAGCCAAGAAATAGATGTCACTACCGACGCGGGCAAAAGCCACTTAGCGGCGCGTGCTTCAGAGCTAATTAAGCCAGTTCAAGCTGAATTTTACCGCGAAATGCTCAAGGGAGAATTAGCCAAATGGTTACGCTGGGACAGTAATCGCCTAAATAAATTTTTTGCCCAAAGCGAGCCCAAGCCTCAAAGCAAGCAAGCGGCCGCTCTCAAGCTCACGCCTATGCGCAAAGCGATAGCAATGATTTTGCAACGCCCTGAAATTGCCAATGAATTACCGCCTTCAGAGCAACTTGAGCAAGTTAGCATTAAAGGGATGCCGCTGTTATTGGCACTAATTAGTGAAATACATAACAAACCCGAGATTACCACCGGCCAGCTGATTGAACGCTGGCGCGAAAAGCCTGAACAAAAGCACCTTAGCGCTTTAGCAGGCTACAATTTAGAAATTGACGAGTCAGGCTACCCAGACGAGCTGAAAGATATTATTGCCAGCTTTGTGGAGCAACTACTATTACAGCGTTACGAGCAACTCAATGTTAAATCACTGAAAGGCTCACTTAGCACAGAAGAGAAATATGAAATGCAGCAATTGGTAGTGGAATTAAAGCCTTAAGTGGCCTGTTTAAGGAATAAACAAAAAGTTTTTGGTTAAATGCCCTTGATATAGAAATTTTAACCCATACTTGATATAATTCTTCGTTTGCGCTTGCAGCGCTTACGTTTATGGTTTTGCTAGCTTAATCTACTTCGGATGACATCTATGGAACAAACCCCACAGTCTCAACTCAAACTCCTTCTCGCAAAAGGTAAAGAGCAAGGCTACTTAACTTATGCAGAGGTAAACGACCATTTACCTGCTGATATCGTAGATTCCGATCAAGTTGAAGATATCATTCAAATGATCAACGACATGGGTATTCAGGTACACGAAAATGCACCCGATGCCGATGACTTATTGTTGGCCGAAAATACTACCGACGAAGACGCCGCCGAAGCGGCCGCCCAAGCACTTGCTACGGTAGAATCAGAATTAGGCCGCACCACCGACCCAGTGCGCATGTACATGCGTGAAATGGGCACCGTTGAACTACTTACCCGCGAAGGCGAGATCGACATTGCCAAGCGCATTGAAGAAGGTATTAACGAAGTTCAACGTAGTGTTTCTGAGTATCCAGAAACCATCTCTATCTTGCTTGAAATGTACGACCAGTACCAAGCAGAAGAGCTAAAAATTGGCGATATTGTAAACAGCTTCATCGACGAAGACGAAGTAGCCGAAGCCGCACCAACTGCCACGCACATCGGCTCAGAGCTTGAAGAAAAAGATCTTGATGACGAAGATGAAGATGAAGACGAGGAAGAAGAAGACACCGGTCTTGATCCAGAAGTGGTAAAAGAGCGCTTCGATGCCTTACGCGAGCAATACGAAAAAACGCATGCCGCTATCGAAAAACACGGCCGTATGTCTGCCCGTGCTACTAAAGAAATTTTTGAACTAAGCGAAATTTTCCATACTTTCCGCCTAGTACCAAAATTGTTCGACAAGCTAGTAGCCAGCATGCGCACCATGATGGAACGAGTACGCACTCAAGAACGGCTAATTCTTAAGCTGTGTGTAGAACAAGGTAAAATGCCAAAACAAGCATTTGTTAAAGCCTTCTCTAAAGACGAAACCAGTGAAGAATGGTTTAACGAGCACAAAACCTCTGCTAAAGATTACGCCCCAGCGTTAATGGAAGTAGACGAAGAAGTGCGCCGTTGTATCTTCAAACTAAAAAGTGTTGAAGAAGAAACCGGCTTAACCATTAACAATATTAAAGACATCAACCGTCGTATGAGCATTGGTGAAGCAAAAGCTCGCCGTGCGAAGAAAGAAATGGTTGAAGCTAACCTACGTTTGGTAATTTCTATTGCGAAGAAATACACCAATCGTGGTTTACAGTTCTTAGACCTAATCCAAGAAGGTAACATTGGCCTAATGAAGGCTGTAGATAAATTTGAATACCGTCGTGGTTACAAATTCTCTACTTACGCGACTTGGTGGATCCGTCAGGCTATTACTCGTTCTATTGCGGACCAGGCACGTACTATTCGTATCCCTGTTCACATGATCGAAACCATTAACAAGCTAAACCGCATTAGCCGTCAAATGCTTCAAGAAATGGGTCGCGAGCCTACCCCAGAAGAATTGGCAGAGCGCATGTTAATGCCAGAAGACAAGATCCGTAAGGTACTTAAAATTGCTAAAGAGCCAATCTCCATGGAAACACCAATTGGTGATGATGAAGATTCGCACTTAGGTGACTTTATTGAGGATACTACCCTGTCGATGCCAGTAGATGCTGCAACAGGTGAAAACCTCAAGTTTGCCACTCAAGAAGTTCTCGCAGGCCTAACCCCACGTGAAGCCAAAGTACTACGCATGCGTTTTGGTATTGGTATGAACACCGACCACACGCTAGAAGAAGTAGGTAAACAGTTTGACGTAACCCGTGAGCGTATTCGTCAAATTGAAGCAAAAGCACTACGCAAGCTTCGTCACCCTTCTCGTTCAGAGCAACTTCGCAGTTTCTTAGACGAATAAGCCGCTAAACGGTGAATAAATAAGCGCTTAGTTTCAAACGCATAGACAAGGCTACAATGATTTTTTATAATCCAGCCTCGTTGTTTGAGCTAAGCTCGCAACACCCAATTTGGCCCTTTAGCTCAGCTGGTTAGAGCACACGACTCATAATCGTTAGGTCCACAGTTCAAGTCTGTGAAGGGCCACCATATACAAAGGCGTAGAAGGTTAGTAACCGCTACGCCTTTTCATTGCTATTCTATTGCCTAATCAACTCGGTCGTGAGGGGTGTCCATATACCCTTGGCATCCCACGCTTTATTGGCGAAGTATTGTCACTTATGGGCAAAACTTAACATTGCTTAATTTATAGCAACACTTGAGGAAATACTCATTTGGGGGCTACTGGCAATTATCCAGCTCATGTTCCCGAAGGTTAAAATAACAGTTACAGCCTCGACAACTTATTGCTTATCATTAAGCAACATTTATAAACGTAGCGCTGCCGTCACTTTTTGTTGCTCATTGCACAAATAACTTACCCGATAATAGGATGCCTCAAACCCGACTAGTGAAATAGCCTGATTAGCTGGAATAATCTCTCCCGCTGTATTGGTGATCTCTTGAGCAAAGCTAACAGAATTAGCGACTTTTAAATTGGCAATAACTGGCTCAGGCAAGCCGTAGCTTAAATCCGCCACAAAAGCTTTACCATCGAGGTACAAGGTTTTATGTTGGGCACTTAAGATATTGTGATCAACCCTTACCCCTCCGTCGGCAGCACAACTAAGTTTGAATATGCCGTAGTGCTTAACCAAACCGACTAAGCCATGAATGTTCGATTTAAGCACTCCCGCACTAGTGAACAGCTCTTTATAGCTAATTTGGGCATTGTTACTTATTATTTCACTTGGTTGGGTTTTAACGCGGAAACTGTTGTAAGCAAATAATTTTGGGGATACCAACAAAGCAAATAAGCCTACGCAAAAAACAGTTCTCCAAATCAGCTCTCTTTTACAACTAACTAAATACATGATGGTTCTCCCTAATAGCTACTAATTACCGCTAAAAAAGCGAAGTTAAACTGAGCCTTGCTTTATTTAACGCAGCACATCCGTGTGCTTATCTGACGCTAGTTACACTTTAAAACCCAATACCAACTCATTTTGCTGATGAGCTAATTCGTCGAGCTTATTACTCACTTTGGCTACAAGCTTCATTGAGTGAGTATTGGAGTCGGCAACATTGTTTATATCCTCCAAGCTACGAGCAATCATATTGGCGGTAGTCGTTTGCTCTTCAGCAGCATGAGCAATTTGGTAGCTCATTTGGCTAATTTCGGCGATGCTAGTTTGAATATCATTCATGGCTTTATTGGCTTGCTCTGAATGCTCCACGCTGTTTTGCATTTCACTCACACAGCGTTGAATAACGGCATTGGCATCTTGAGATTTATCTTGTAAAGCTTGGATCATTTCTTCTATTTCGCTGGTTGCATCAGTGGTGCGTTTTGCCAACACTCTCACTTCGTCGGCCACAACCGAGAACCCGCGCCCTTGCTCACCGGCCCTGGCAGCTTCAATGGCAGCATTTAGCGCTAATAAGTTGGTTTGCATAGCTATTTGCTGAATTACGTCGAGAATAGAACCAATATCTACACTCATTTGTTGCACAGCCGACACTGCGTCTACCGACTCATTAAGTTGACCAGATAGGGTATTAATAGTGGCGGTGTTGTTGCTCATTACTAAACTACCGGTGCGCACTGCTGACTCTACATCGCCCACCTTTTGCATCGAGCTTCTCGCACTTGCCTCTACATCTTTAACTGAGTGCTCCATTTCGGTCATGGCGGTCGCAACAGTGGCAGTTTGATGGCGCTGCTCGCCAAGACGAACACTTGATTCCGACATAGCAGACTGGTTTTGCGCAGACACCTCGGCCAAGTTCGTCGAAGTGACTCCAAGCTTTTGCAAAATGCTCTGCAAGTGACTCGCTAAGGTATTAATGTGTGCGCCCAATTGCTCAAATTCGATAAAGCTATGGTTGTCCACGCGCTGGCGCATATCACCAGCGGTAAGCGCTTCTAAAGTTTGCAGCATGCTGGCTAGTGGTTTGCGCACGTTACGAGAGAGGATCCACGCCAAAAATAGTAAGAAGGCACTCACCACGCCACCAATAACAAAAGCATGTTGGTAACTGTCATGGTAGATAGTTTCGGCGCTATCAATGGCGCTATCTTTTAGAACATTAGCCGCTTGTCTAAACTCGCCTAAAATAGCTAGAGCGCTATCCACTTCTTCGGCCAGCACTGCAATATTTTGATACAGTAAGTTGCGTGATTTAACCGAGCGGTGATGTAAATCTAATACCCCGCCCTTTTTGCCAACATCTTGAATAAATTGCTTAGTCGCTTGGTCAAAGTGTTGGCTTAACTCTGGTAATTGGGTAACTAAACCTTGATAAGCAAAATTTAGCTGGGTAACACTTCGTTTATTGTTTTTTATTGCCTCGGCGATGGCTTTCACATCATCACTGGCCAAGGCATCTGAAGTAATAGTTTCGGTTTGTTGTAGTTTTTCAAAATAGCTTTTAGCCATCAGTTTTACGGCTAGGTCATCTTGGCTATTTACAAATTCACTCATACCTAAACGCAATTCGGTTTGCAGTTGCTGAAAGCGGCGGGCGGTTATTCTTCGCTCGCTTTGAGCATTAAGCTGATTACGGTAGTTGGCCATGGCCAGTTTTGATTCGGCAAAATAGCGCTGCTCAAGCTCTTCTAATGCAAACAGTTGCTCAGTTAGTGAAGAACCTTGAGGTGTGGCTTGTTTAAGCTGTGCCAGTGCCGCTAAAAAAGCATGATGGTCTTGCTCGAATTTGTCGGCAAACTCTTGCTGTTTGGCATTGTTTTCTGTGGTAAGAAAATCTTTAAAGGTTTTATCGGCAATCAGCAAATTTACGCTGGTGAGGTTGGAATAGGTGACTAAAGGAAGAGCATCGGAGTTAACCATCAGCAGTTGCTGGTGAACCCGACTAGTGCCATTTAGCATTAAAACCACAGTAACAATAAATAGCGACACCATTACTGCAAAGCCTAAGTACATTCGTCTTACCAAAGAAGTACTGCGGGCTTTTTTATTTGAGAACAATCTAATCATACATCACCGAGAGTTTACTATATTGACAATATCCACAACCACGACATAACTAATTACCAGTAATATGAATACTCCTATCAAGACCATGATCTGACTCCTAAGTTGGCAAGTCGCTAAAAAAAGGACGAAACAAAAACGCGACTAAATACAATCCTACACAAACAGTATTAGTGGTTATTTAGGCAAGCCAGCTCTTGTTCAGCTATCTATTGCTTACTGCCTAGTAAACCGCGTTGTTGCCTCGCCTACCCCAATAAAAAGGTAAAGAACGAAAGGAAACGTTAAGAACTAGTTAGAGCCTCTAGCAACTAGAGGCTCTAAAGGGCTTACCACCAAACGTCTGCTTGGAAGCCCAAAATAAAATCACTATCTAAGTCACCAGATTCGTTAGTGTGGGTCCACGACTTAGGTAAGTAGGTGGCTAACAAACGAATTTCTGGTGCAGGCCCCATACCGGTAGGTAAGATAAAGGTTGGCGCAACGGTAATTTTAGACTGGTTAGACGTAACACCACTCCAGTTGTTGTGCACATACCCTAATTCACCTTGTACGTAAAAATGGTCGCTTACAGGGAAGGTTGGGCGAACCATCGCAGAAATCCAGTAGTCGTAACTACCTAGGTCATTTTCGTGATGGTCGTTGTATTGACCTTGAATAGAAGGGAAAAAGCCAATGCCATTATCTAGTGTGTAACCGCCCCACAATAATAAGCGTGCAGACGTATCTTTCTTGTCCACCATGGTGAGCAAGCGAGTAGCATCGCCGCCACGCGAAGCTGTGCTCCAGCTCCAATCTGGGTGTTCACCTTGGAACTGCGAACCAGGGTGGTAAGCATTATAATCGGTAATAGTACCTGCCAGTAAGTTGCCCGAGCCTAAACCTCTACCGGCTTGAGCAATAATCTTAGAGAAACCATTACCAGGAATGCCAAAAAAACTATTAAGGGTGTAAATTGCGGTTAAGTCATAGCCCGTTTCGGCCCATTCCTTACCATCGTAATCCCAGTTATCAGGCATAGTCTTATACATCGCGGACAACTCTAAAGCTCCGTAAGTCACCGCAAACTGAAAGGCATGCATGATATTATTTAGGTTATCTAGGTTACCTGCATTATCTGTGGCCCAACGATCAATCTCTGGGTCTACGCGGTCACTCGCAATATAAGCAAAATCTAATAGAGCATCTCCTACTTCATAACCGTAAACACCTAAACCAGTACCCGACATATCACTGTAGAAAAAGTCGGTCATAAAAATGTAGTTATCTTTACCGTACTCTCTTTTCCCACCCCAGAATACGCCACTTGAAGATACGCCATCAAACTCTACGAATAACTGGCCAAAACCCATTTGGAAGGCGTCAGCGCTGGCGCTTAACGAGCTTTCCTGGCCATAATCGCCTAGACCAACATTTACACTAACCGCTCGGCCATCATCAAACACCCAGGTATTAGCAAAGTTAAGGCTAGCGTCATTATCCGCCTCTAAACCTAAGCGGCCTAAGGTTTCTTTTTGGCCAGCAAAATTAGATTTTTTAAAATCATTTTCAGCACTGGTTAATAGCCCTGCACGAAAGTAACCATGAAACTCAAAACCTTCGGCAGACGCATAAGCACCACCAGAGAGAGACAAGCTAGACACTGCTGCTATGCAAGCGAGCGATAGTTTAGACAATTTCATTTTAACTCCATTAAAAGTCAGTATTTTCCATATAAAACAACCATCAAAAAGTAAGCGCTTTCTTTTCTTGGCTAAAAAAATGAAAATCTCTAATGCGCAAAGCTCACAAAACAGCCGCAAGTGGCTTAATGAGGCAAAGACTAGTAAAAACACATTAAAAAACTTTCATTTTTAGTATAAATATTTAGGAAATAACATAATGTGACCTCCCCCACACAAAAAGAAAGCGCTTTCTATTTGTGTAATCTGAAAATTAAATTAATAAAATCAGATATTTAAATGAAGGCGCATTAAATTTATCGGAGAAAAACTAAGAATTTGCTATCAAACTCACACTCTAACTCACTAACGGCTGCAGTTAATTAAAGTGTGAGGAAGGGTATAACTAAGCTTTACTGTGCTTTTATAGCTTTAACAAAAACCTCATTGGCATTTACTAAGCCAGCTTGCTCAGCGTCTTTAACAATTTTTAAGGCTTTGTCATAGTTCCCATTGGCAACTGCTTGCTGAATAAGTTGCTCAAACATGGCTGCTACTTCTGGCTCAATGTTAGAGAGTTGAGCATTGCTTACAGCCGAATTGGCAGAAATACTATCTACGCTAGATTGACTAGCTTCAACCTTTACTGCGCTAGTGCTGGTGCCCACTACTGCTGCTGCAGCAAGCGCGTCTGCACTTTTCTGCTCTGCCGGCACATAATCGAAAGCAAGACGAGCTGCGCCAATGGCAGTATGAGGTATTGGCTTGTTCATATAAATTTTCATATTTACATCTACCCTGCCAGTTTCTGCGGCCTTACTGTCTGGTGGGTTCAACTTAGTTTGCTGCTGCATTGCCTCAGCAGTTGTAAATACCAATAAGTATTTTGCTCTTTGCTGGTCTCCGTAATGGCTTGGCAGCAGTATGTTGCCGTAATAACGATCTACGCTAACAATCGAGCTGGGATCGTAGTTAATCGTATTGTCGTCGAATAACTGCAATGGTTGATGATCTTCATCTAGCACTAAAATCGATGGTACAAACACACTATTTACTATCGGTGCCGATACATCAATATTAGTCGCACCTTCAGCATTAGGGAGTTCAAAAGCCTTCACAAAGGAACGGCCAGAACTAAAGTTAAAAACTGGGTCGCTGGTGGTAATAGTAAAGTCTAACTTGCCTGGCGCGGTCACTAACTGGTAATCAAGCTGCTTTAAAGAATTACAGCATATTGTTGCCTGCTGTAAGGCGGCATAACCTTCTTCTGGCGCAATTTTTTGAATATCTTTGGTATCGTCGGTTCCGTAGTCAACAATCATACTTTGGTTATTACTACAGGCGGTCAAGGCTAACACTATACTTGCGGCCAAAATTGTTTTCATAACATTTCCCTTTATGTCTAGCAATGCGCACCACGCCTAGTGCTACCTGCCTTACGAGCCTTACAGCCCTTATCACATAGCATTTATAAATGTGTTCTGCTTGGCATTTCCTTGTAAAAACACCGACAGACTTCACGTTCAACACAGCAAAGTAAGCGCTTTCTTTTTATCAATGTAATAATTCTACTGCCAAATACAAGGCAAATATTAATCAATAACGCGTTTTGTGAGATGCCTACCAGATAACATCCGTACGCGAGTAACACCAAGAGGTAACAATAGTAATGAAGTATTGTCGACAAGAAATCTACTATCCCTTGTTGGTGGTATTCACCATAAGCCTTATGTTTTGGCAAAAGTTTGGCATGAATATAACGCTCAACTACCCGATTGATCAGCACGTAAACGCGAAACTACTTAACGATGACATAAATGGTGGGGCATCCATTGGCACTCTTGAGGTTAACGATACCGATGTTACGTTGCACTGCAAAACGGTGGACTCTCATACCTTCCCATTTTGCAGCATGTTAGTTCCACTCCAAACCAAGCAAAACAAATTTGCCGACTTGTCTAAGTTTGATAGCTTAACCGTAGACTTAACCACTATTGACTTAAAGCGCGACACGGTACTGATTTACCTACTCAACAATGAGCAAGACTTACCCCATGGAAACAACAAAATTAGCCGTACGCGGGCCAATATTCAAACCATTAATCCGATGATAGGTCGCTCACAATATAAGCTAGCGCTAAATCAGTTTTATGTACCTTCGTGGTGGGTATTCACCAAGCCTTATGGCATAGACACTGGTGCTAGGTTAGACAATGTAGAGTATTTACAAATTGCCACTGGCGACAATCGCGCACTTAAAGATCTAGAGATCACCCTGCATGCTTTTAGCTTTAGCGGAAAATGGATAAAAGCTAGAGACCTATATTTTTTGCTGCTTTCGCTATGGATCGCCAGCATTGTGCTACATGCGATTTTCCTTGCAGGGAAAATGCGAAATAAATACTTACAATCAAAGACTCATTCTGAAGAGCTGAATAAAATAAATAGCTTTTTAAGCATTGAACGTGACAAATATAAAACCATGGCCAAGCATGATCCGCTGACTAAATTGCTTAATCGAGCCGGCTTAAGTGGCACCCTTTCTACATTAATGAGTGAGTTTTCTCTTTCATCTAAAACGGCCAGCTTAATCATGTTTGATATTGACCACTTCAAACAGATCAATGACCAACATGGTCATGATGTGGGTGACCAAGTATTAGTCTCTATCAGTCAGCGGGTCTCTGAGATAATTAGAGGCGAAGATGTATTTGCCCGCTGGGGCGGCGAAGAGTTTGTCATTGTTTGTCCTAATACCCAGTTAAAAGGCGCGTGTGTACTGGCCGAAAACATTAGAGCCCTTATCGCTAACAGCCCGCTAATAGAACAACAACAAGTAACCAGCTCTTTTGGTGTTGCACAGCTTAACTCCGCCAACATTGATACTTGGTTTAAGCGGGCAGACGAGGCGCTATATAAGGCCAAAATGGGTGGCCGAAATAAAATTGAGTTTAATTAAATATGATACCGAAACCACTACTCTCTTGGGCACAGACAACAATAGCCACCGCACTATTTGCAGGAATATTGCTACCCCATGACGCTATGGCAGATAGCCTGCAAACGGTTAGTTATCCCAAGTTTAGTCAGCGCTCCGAATATTTTGCCAAGGTTCTTAGTCTAGCCCTAGCTAAAACAGAGCAAGAATATGGCACAGCCAATATTCAAGCCTATGAGCGAGAGTTAAGTAATGAGCGCTTACGCCGCTATTTGCAGGACAAACAACACATAGACGTAATGTGGTCAACGGCTACTCAGCAACGCAATCAAACACTACGCCCAGTTAAGTTCGACTTGTTACAAGGCCTTGGCCAATATCGGTTTTTGTTAGTAAAAGCGGGTGATAGTAAGCGTTTTGACGAGATAAAAAGCTTACCCCAGTTACGTAAATTTACTGCAGGTTCAGGCACCTACTGGAGCGATACTAAGGTAATGCGACATAACGGTATTGAGCCAGTTACCTCGGTAAACCATAGCTTACTACCTATGCTGGCCGCAGGTCGCTTTGATTACGTCTCACGCGGCGCTCATGAGGTGTGGTCTGAGCTTGCAGCCCACGCCAATCAGTTTGAATTACTGGATAACGTAGTACTCAAATACTCTAGTCGCTATTTTTTCTACGTAAACAAAGACGATATAGAGCTCGCAGAACGCTTAGAAAAAGGGCTTTATCTAGCTTTAAACGACGGCAGCTATAACCAGCTATTTTTTAGCGAAAGTGACTTTAAGCAAGGCTGGGACAAACTCAATGAACTTGCTCCAGCGAGCGTAATCATACTTACTTCCCCCAAGGATTAAGCCAGCAAGCTACAAAACTAAAAAAGGAAGCATAAGCTTCCTTTTAGCTAAGTTGCAGTTAAATCTACTTAATAGAAGTAAATGTTGTCAACATAAGCACTATCGCTTGTTGAACCCCATAGTTGAAGACCCATTTGGGTTAACTCACCGCGATTAAAATTGCCAGCCGCAGAATCGAATGGGATCTCAACGGTTATCCAACGCCCAGTTTCAATGCCAGCGACATCCAAAATAGCAGGCCCAGTGGAAGACAGCACTTGGAATTGAGCTCGAGTAATACCACTAGTAGCATAAAAATCGAAGCGCATGCCGGTCATTTGTGAGCCATCTACAGGGTTAGTAATGCCATATTGAATTCCGGTTACCCCACCGTTGGTACCTTCAGGGGTAATTTGGAATTTAGCGGTATTATTACCACCTAAGCTAACAAATGAGTGCGTAGGTGGGTTCCACCATGGATCAGACCAGTAAGTAACCCAGTGTTCACTAGACAAAGTATCACTAAATATGGCGATCACATCGTCATTTGATACCGTTGGCACAGGTGCTGCCTCTGTAGGGCCAGCATTGATCGGCACTAAAGAAATGGTAAGGTTATTGGCACCATTCGCAATATCACTAACCGCTTGACCTATGCCAAAACCATCGGCAGCCGCTTTCACTTTCTGCTTACCTTCAGCCAGATTTAATCTCGCCATGCCTGAAGCGTTTGTCGCCACCTCATAAGGGGTGTCAAACTCACCTTCAGCGCCAACATAAACAGTAGCGTTAGCCAACGGCGCCCCCTGCTGACTCTGGACTAATACATCTAAGTCATATTTATTGGCATCGCCAGAAAAGTAAAAGTTATCAACAAAAATAGCTTTACCCGCCTCGCCCCAAAGCTGAATTCCAGCCATTTGCATTTGCGCTGAATTCAAGGCGCTATCACCATTAAGCGCCATGCTTAAAAACGGAATAGCGTAGCTTACCCATTGACCCGCTGGAGGATTGTCAATCGTATAACTTGCTGAACCATCGGTGGACACCAACTGCAATAAAATTCGGCTGATACCAGGCTCTACATAGATATCAATATTCCAAGTATTGTGGTTAGATACATCAATGCTGCCATATTCAATACCATATTGAATGCCAACCACACCGCCCTCAGCACCCGCGCCAACTATTTCGTAACGTGCATAGTTATCACCGTCAATGCTACCTGGCGAGTAAAATGGTGCGTTCCACCAATTTTCATTCCATAGTGAAACAAACTTATCTTCGGTTAAAGCGTCACTAAAAATTGAAAAGGCCTGTTCGTTTGACACACTTGGTTCAGGAGCCGCCGTTGAAGGCTGGCTGCGCTCTACATCTTTGGTAATCAACGATACATTGCTTATTTGAACACTAGAAGGTGTATCACTAGGGAATACAAAGGCAAACCAACGAAGCTGAGTGGTGCTTGGTATCGCAACTTCATACTGCATCCAACCATCTGACAATGGTGTACCTGATGCAACCGGAATAGAAATACTAAAGTCTGGAATGTTAAAGCCCTGCACATTAACTTCTACATTGGTAAATCCATTCGATTTTAAATTGAAGCGTGCATAGTTATAAGCAGATGCATCAATCGCATTCTCTTGCTCGTTACCCCAAGCAATACCTGCTCCTTGCCCCCAATTAGTGCCACTAGTTACTTGTATCACTTTGCTAAAGTCTGGATCAACAATAGTGTCGTCGATCCCCGCACCAGAACCCCACGTATCTCCCCAATACTGCATGTAATAGGAGTCATCATTATCAGAGTGAAAGATAAACATTTCTTCTGGAGGTGGAGTAATCACTACTTCGTCAAGCTCAATGCTCAAAGCACTAGCCGCACCATTAATTGTAGCGGTAGACTGACCATCACTGTATCCACTCAAGCTAGCTGATACACTATAGGTACCGTTTACTAGATCAAAACTAACCATGCCCTGAGCATTGGTTGTTTTCGTTTCACTGCCAATAACAACTTGTACACTCGCCAGCGCCAGTTGTGAGTTAGCATCTTTCACTTCAACAGTAAGGGGGTATTTACTATCCACCGGAGGTTCTGGAGGAGAGCTATCACTTCCCCCTCCCCCACAAGCAAACAATGTGGCACTAAGCAGCGCCAGTGATAAACTTTTTAGTAAGTTATTCATTAGCCATATCCTTGGTAAGTACTTTTGGTTTTATAAGGTGTTAGGGCTTAACGGCTTTGGGGCCGCTAAACAGAAAGTGAGTAAAATTGCTACGGCGAACTAAAGCCAAGACAAGTAAGCTAGCCAGTAATATCCAGCCACCACTACCACCTCCACTATTGGGGTTTTGTGGCTCAGAAACCGACCGCACAAAAAGGCTAATTGGCTGGGTTTGGCTTACGGTATCATTGGCTAGATGGGTCATTGTTACGCCGATGGAATAATCGCCATCGAGCATAGAACTTGGGTCGAAGGTCACCTGCTGAATGCTTTCTTCGGGATGAGGCAAATCAACGATGATTGGATCAGGAAGTTCAGAAACATCCCACTCAACAACATAATCCGAATATTCACCCTCAAATTCAAAAGAGGCGCTCACCTGCACCTCTCCTGATAAAGGCTGAACCTCATTAATTAACCGGCCAGCTTGGGTCATCTCGATATTAATTACGGGAGTCGTTATTGGAGACTGCTCACCTGCAATAGGCGCCGATTCGTCACAGTAAGCAGCGTCACTGGTATCACTTGGCTGGCAATGGGCAATGTAATCTACTTCCATGGTGGCTAGCTCTAGGTTTGGATCAATAGCTCCACCGAGATTGCCCCCCATAGCAACGTTTAACAAAACAAACATCGGCTCTTTGTACTGAGCACAATTGCTTACATCGTTGCTGTTAACTAAAGTATCATTTACATAAAAATCAATTTTATCTTCCGTCCACTCTACCGCATACTTATGCCATTGCATGACATCGGCTGAACCATTTGGGTAGTTGTAGCGATACTCTGCACCGCAATCAGAAGAATTAGGCGCATATTTAATTTGATTATAAAAATTAGTTATGTAGCTATAAGGCTGATTGGAAAACCATTCCCATACATCAATTTCGCCGGCCCCTAAATTGGGCCAATTAATATTGTCGTTATCACCTTTTATCGGTTGCTCTGCAATCCGATTCTCCAGCATCCAGAAAGCTGGCCAAGTACCTGCTTCTAAATTGTGAAACCTAATTCTTGCTTCGATACGCCCATACAAAAACTCTTGTTTGTCTTTAGAGTTTAAACGTCCAGAGGTCCAATATTTTGTCGCACCACCAAGTGTTGAACAACTATTGAACTTTTTACGCGCGATGATTTTTAAGGTTCCTTCAGACACCTCGTAGTTACGCTCATCTGAGTAATCATCCGCGGTATAGCATTGAACTTCATTGTTGTAGTTAGCTTTAGTTTGAGCTGTCCAGTTCGCCCAATCAACTCCACTGCCATCAAACTTATCAATCCATTGAACCTCCCAGCCCGCCTGCGCAGGCACTGACAAACTAAGGCTAAACGAGACAAAAATTAAAGGTTTACTCAAGAGAGACCAAGCATTGGATAACTGAAATAAAGAAGACATCTTCGACATTAGGTCAAAATCCTTATTGCACCGTTGCCTCTAACGCGCTGAGTAGCAGGACTATGCTGGCAACTTCAAATTTACAAAAGGCGACAAAAGCTTGTCGCCTTGAACATAGTAAGCCTTAGCTATTTAGTGACTAAGGCTGGATGGCCAATCACTCAAGCCAAGAAATATTACGTACTTCAATACTGCTCTTAGTTGGCGCACTGCCACCAGATTCAGAATAAACATCAGCAATAGTAAACGGAGACACAATTTGACCGAGGTTTGCCGAACCAAAACTACTAAACTGATTCAAATCTACGGTAATTCTCTGCCACTGGTCAGTTAAGGTGTATTGCCCCTCGTTGAAACGTAGCCAATGATCGCCACCAGTAGACTGATAACCTAACCAAAAGCCAAATTCAGCTAAGGTGCTCTCAGCGCTGTTTACACCGCGAATTTCAAAGGTCATTTGGGTAGAGCTTGACAAGTTAGTTGTTTGCCCAGCAATACCTACACCAGCGCCCCAGCCCCAATTGGCGGCTAATGCTGGATCAGCCACAATGGTTAGAACACCACTAGCATCATCAACGCCCGCCCATGCTGTTATGGGGTTGTCCCAACCATAAGCGGTAGCTCCAGCATACAAAGTACTTCCCAATACTTTAAATTCACCTTCTACCGGTGGAGTTTCAACTGGTGCGTAGGGTGGTGCTAATACATCATCCATAAGTGTTACTTCGTCACCACCATAACTAGCATTAAATGAAGCAACATTACCACGGGTTAAACCTGCACTGTTCAAGGCGTCAACTTTGTCCCATGCGAGATGTTTAACATTGCCGTTAATATCGATTAAGCCAAAGTGTTTTTCTGAATGAGAAGGATTGTTCGGGTCTCCTTTCCAAGGCTCGTCAAATGCTTGGAAAAAGAATAGCGACGCGCCAAAGTTATTACTAAACTCGCGCATGTCATCGTAAAATACCTTCTGCTTGTACTCGTCGGCAGCTTGCGTACCACCAGCGCCAAAATAATCCGTAGACACTGTAGACCAGCCAGTTTCACCAAGATGAATAGGCTTGGTATTGTCGACACTATTTACAAAAACTTGTGCCGCAGCGAATTGATCAATGGTTCTGTCTAGAGCTTTTTCCATGGCCGAATCAATCTGCTCTTTCTTCGGTGCATTTTGTTGGCTCTCTGGCACCTTCCAAGCAGCTGAAAATTCGGGATCATAATAGGTATCATGATGAGCATAAGTATGCAGAGAGACATAGTCCATGGCTGCAATAAGCGCTTTTAAATCTGCTTGATCGCCAGTATTACCATTTGGATCCTGGCCTGCCCATACAGCATGGTTATCCGAACTAGTAATCCAAATATCTGCAGTGCCTTCATCGGCTAGCTTCCATGACTGTAGATCAGTTACATGGTCCAAAATAATTTTTGGTACTACATGGTACTCTGCCCAATCCACCATGGCTTCGTTGCCTACCGCTATAACTTTAACAATATCTGGATAAGCTAAGGCAAGTTCTTTAGCTTTCGCTATTTCTAGCGCATTAGCTGGGTTTTCTTGGTCATGAATAACATCTAGATCTGTCCACGAGTTAAGTGCATCAATCCAAACACCTAACATCACATACATTTCAAAGTTTGAATCTTCTTCTCTTAGCTCTTTAATCGCCTGAAGGAGATTCTCGGTATTGCTTTTTCCATCTAAGCCAATAAACCCTTGGGTATTATAGGTACGTATTACTTTTATACCCATTTCAGCCAAAATCAGCATATCTTCTTTTTGTTGATCAACGCTAGGAACGTTGGCGCCAGACTCTCGAGTGGTTGTACGCCATGCACCATAAGAGATAGCCAAGTAATCTGGGTTGCCTAACAGCATGTCGCCATTATGAGCCGCAGGATAACTAGCCGGTATCGGTTGTGGTGCTAAATCATAAGAAGGGGGTGGAGTAACCGGTGGCGTCTCACCGCCCACAAGAGGCTCGTCAGCACAACCGACCATGGCCAATGTCACTGCCGCCAGCATGCTTGTTTTAAATTTACACATTTTCATTTTCTTTCCTTATTCTTAATGTCTTATGACCAAGCCAGTCACCGACAGCACATTAAGATTTCTCTTCAAAAAACACTTACGCTGAAACAAAAAAGCCTTTTGGGTTAACTCCCAAAAGGCTAGGTTTTTTTACTCTTTTACAGCAATACTAAAGTTGTCGAAATATGCGGTTACTTCACAGCCAACTACCGCGCCACAAACCGAACCAATACTTAACGCAAGTCCCCACTCTGGGTTGTTGCCAATGGTCACATCAAATGAATGATTTACCCAATCTGCTGTTGGTGCGGGTAAAGCAAGAACTTCGGTACCCGACACACCAGCAGAGGCTTCGGTAGTCAAAATACCGTTAATTGCACCGCCGTCCGTCATAGAACCTTTCATATCAAAACTTACGGTAACAACTTGGCTAGCAGTTAATACTCCCTCACCAATACGGTCTTGTTTAATTCGTGCTTCGCCACCAACTCCAGCAAAAGTTTTAACTGCGCCATTTTCAACAGTAACAGTGCCACCGCCAACCTGGAACCAAGGTGTTAGCGCACCGCTCGAGAAGTCACCGTTAGCGACCAAACTATCGTTACTACCACCAGCAACAACCGTTACGGTGCGACTAATAGGCTGAGCTTCGTTGCCATCGCTATCCATTACATTGTAAGTAAGCGTATATACACCTTCGACAGCAGTATCTACCGCTCCTGTAACCACCACGTTAGCGCTAATGTCACCGTCTAGGTTATCGGTTGCATTTACCCCTGGGTCAGTAAAACCATCTCCTACGGTTAGGCGCATAGAAGCTTCACCAACCAGAGTTAATACTGGAGCAACCTCTGAAGGCATAACTTCATCAATGGATACATTATCTAGAGTAATAGTTGTTGCAACCCCAGCGCCTAAAGCAAAGATGAGGTGTCCTGCTTGCGCAGCATTATCGCTTGCGGTAAATAACAGCTCATAAGACGTCATGTCGGTGGTTAAGCTTACTGCTTGGTCATTCATAAATGGTTTAAACCAAGGATCTGCGGTTAGTAACTCACCAGCTTGAATAACAATACTGCGCGCTTGTTCGGCTTTGGCATCAAAACGGATCGCATATTGAGCACCAGGCGTTACACTGATTTGATCTTGTACCATCCTTGGCTGCCAACTAGCGCCACCAGGAACAAAGTTACTGATTACGAGTTCTTCGTTTACGATGGTTAAATCGGCACTTCCCTGATCCATAACCCATTCAGCACCAATGGCAGAAGAAAAGTCGCCATTACGAACAATGCTTACTCCCGGCTCAACCACTTGCACTTGGCGGGTTACTTCGTCCGCTTCATTTCCAGCGTCATCAAGTACGTTGTAGGTAACAACATAATTGCCTGCTGTTGAAGTATCCACAGCCGAATCGTCAACCACGATATTGGCGGTGATATCACCATCAACGTTATCCATTGCTGTTGCGCCAGGATCAACATAGTCGTCACCGACCTCAACAGTGATAGTAGCGGCTCCAACCAAGCTAATAATCGGAGCAATGTTGTCGACAGAGCTAACGTTTACTGTACGTGTTACTTGTTCGGCGGCATTTCCGGCAGCATCCGAAGCGTTGTAAGTAATTACATAGCTACCATCAACAGCTGTATCTACAGTGTCTCCGGCCACAATAACGGTAATATCAGTGTCAACGTTATCTGTTACGTTATAGCCTGGGTCAACAAAAGCGGTGCCGTTTGTGAGGTTTATAACAGCATCACCCAATAAGCTAATAACGGGAGCCTCTGTATCGTCCACTGGATCTGAATTTGCGTATATAGCCACGTTGTCGACAACGTAAACTAGGCCACCTGCAGTTTGCCAGTTAGGATACATCATCATTAAATCAACAATGCTTAAGTCAACTTGCTCAGTGTCTGACCACTCTGGAGGTAATGTTGCTGCGATTTCGGCTAGGGTAAAGCGAAAGTGCTGCCACTCGGTTGAGGGAAGGATTTTGAATGGAACTTCTGCAAAGTTTCCATTTGTATCTTCAAATTTTATTGACCATGGAACCATTTCTGCGCGCGCAGAACTGTCTGCATTAGCAGTAGTTACAATTTTAAGATCAAACTCAAAGGTGCCCGTATCAACGATACCGCTTGCATCGTATGGAGATCCGTCGACCGCATTGTGGCCATCATCGGTTGTTCTAGCCGTAAAGCCTGCAACGGTTTCACCATTGTCGGCAATGGTAAATTGCACTACATCACCATAGTCGGCATCACTAACAATCGTAGCTAAACCAGCGTCAGAGCTGTTATAAATTGCCCATCCTTCGCTTGCAGCATTATCAAAAATGCCTTGTGCTGACCCGTCAATGCCGGGATCCGCTGGTTCTGGCGGTATAACCACCGGCGGAGGGGTAACTGGAGATTCAGTCTCTACTGTATCTCCACACCCGGATAACGCCAAAGCGAGAGCAGCAACTAAGGCTGCATTGGTTAGTTTGAATTTGCTATTTGTCACTGTCATTCCATGTGTCCTTGATAGTTATTAACATCATGTTTTAACTAAAAAACGGATTATTTTGCCTTTCATAAAAAAGAAAGCGCTTACTTTTTATTGCTAAAAAAATGACTTTTCAGCCAATGTTTTTGTCCATGAATTTGTTTAGAGCGCAATGCTACATCGCCATTACAGCTATAAATTAACAACAGCCATTCAAATCTGTACAGCGTTACCGCAAGGCTTAAATCAAAATATAGAGGCTCATCACGAAAAGTAAGCGTTTTCAAAATATTTACTAATACAAATACCTTGAAAAGGATATCAAGACCACTCCACACAAGTCAGATGGCAACAGTAATGATAAAAACAAGCCTAAAACCACCCATAAACAGGTAAAAAACAAGCTAAGTGTGACCTAAGTAGAAAAACAATCGCCTTTAGATTGCCTGTATCTCTATTCTCAAATAGAGTGCACCAAAAGAAAGCGCTTTCTTTTTGATTTTTAAGACTTACAGTAAGGGCCTTAAGCATTAATAGGAAAGCGTACCTAGCGAGAGTGCCGATAAAAAAGGATTATCTAATGCAGAGTAAAACGGTTTTATCTTCAATTATTTGCGGTTTAATGTTGTCATCAGGAAGCGCAATAGCCAACGACATAAAACAAGGCGGAACCCTGACCGTACCGATCATTGGTACTGGTTTTGTAGAAAACTACAACCCTTATACTTCTAAAGACTTATTACACGGTGTGATGTTTGAACCATTAATGGTTTTCAACAATATGACCGGTAAAACTGAATGGCGCCTGGCTAAATCAGCTGAATATTCCGACGATCTTAAAACCATTAAGCTCACCCTTCGTGATGGTTTAACGTGGTCAGATGGCAGCCCTCTAACTGCTAAAGATGTAGCTTATAGCTTCACCATGACCAAAGAAAATGGTGCATTTGATCAACGTGGTATTTGGACAGACGGCAACCTAATTAGCATTGAAGCAACAAATGACACAACGGTAGAGTTCAAATTAAACCAAGCCGACTCAACCTTTATCTGGAACCTAGAAAAATACCACATCATTCCAGAAAAGGTATGGAGCAAGGTAAGTGACTTAACCACTTTCACTAACCCTAACCCGATTGGTAGCGGTCCAATGACCGAGGTGAAATATGTAAAAACCCAGCAAATGGAGTTGTGCCGCAACCCTAACTACTACCTAGAAGGTTTGCCTCACCTAGATTGTATTACCTACCGCTCTTACAACGACAACTCGCAAATTCAACCGGCCTTGATGAAAGGCGAAATTGATTGGGGTTCAAACTTTATTGCTGACATCGACAATACCTTTGTTGCAGCAAGCCCAGAAAATCACCACTACTGGTACCCGGCAAACGACGCCATTCACTTATACGTAAATACCAAGGAAGCGCCTTTTAGCGATTTAGAATTGCGTAAAGCCTTATCAATGGCTTTAGACCGCGAAGCGATAGTAGATATTGCAGCCTACGGCTACCCAACAGTTAACTTTAACGTTGGTGGTATTGGAGAGCTTTACAGCACCTACATTGATGCTGACGTAACAGCCAAATATAAGGACTTAACCACCTATAACCCAGATAAAGCTAATCAAATGTTAGATGCGGCTGGCTATGTAGATAAAAATGGCGATGGCTTCCGCCAAACCAAAGACGGTAAGCGCATCGAATTTGATATTGAAGTGGTAAATGGCTGGACCGATTGGATCCAAGTAGTACAAATGGTCACCGAATACTTCGAGGAAGTAGGCATTAAAGCCAATGTAAAAACCGTTGATTGGGCTGTCTATGACTCGTCATTAAAAGACAGCAAATACAAGATGTCGATTAACTGGTCGCTAGTAGCTACCCACCCTATTTTGGCTTACCAAGACTACTACTCAAGTTCGCGCATAGGTAAAACATGGCATGGCGGTCATGGTGTTCACTCACCAGAAATTGATGCCCTAATTGAAGGTTTTGGTAAAACTAACGACACCGCAGAACAAGCTGAAATTATTAAACAGCTACAAGTATTTACCGCTGAAAACCTACCTTTTATTCCGCTATTTTCTAACCCAACTTGGTTCCAATACAACAGCTCTAAAATTGTTGGTTGGCCAAACGCAGAAAACCCATATGTACAGCCAGTATGGTACGACGGTGGTAAACGAGTGTTAATCATTAACAATCTTCACCTTAAGTAACACAACTGAAGAGAGCCACACGGTGGCTCTCTTACTTTGGAAAATATTATGAGTTTTTTATTACGCCGACTGGGCTTTTACTTTACAGCCTTCCTGATCGCCATCTCCTTTAACTTTTTGTTACCCCGGTTAATGCCTGGCGATCCAGTTGACGCATTATTTGCAGCAGCTCAAGGCAGAATGGATCCCGCGCAAATGGACGCGGTAAGAGAAATGTATGGGTTTATGGATGGCTCGGTTTTTGAGCAATACATTGCCTACATTAAAAGTGTATTTACCTTGGATTTAGGTCCTTCAGTATTAATGTTCCCGGTGGGAGTGACTGAAGTGATAGGTATGGCCCTGCCATGGACCATGTTCCTAGCTCTAGGTTCACTGATTGTAGCGCTAATTATTGGGGTATCAATTGGCACCTACGCTTCTTATCGTCGTGAAGGTTTCTTTGGTCAGGTATTCCCGCCAGTACTCGCCTTTATTAGTAATTTCCCGTACATCGTAACCGCATTATTGCTGTTCTACTTTTTTGGTTTGCAGTTAGAACTGCTACCGCTGGCTTATACCTACGACCCTACTCTAGACCCTGCCTTTAGTTGGGAGTTTATCGGTAGCGTACTAAAACACGCCATATTACCCATGGGCTCGATGGTAGTGGTGGGCATTGCCACCTGGGTATTTAACATGCGTAACGCCATGATTAATGTGCTGGGGGAGGACTATGTGACAATGGCCGAAGCCAAAGGCCTATCGAGCTTTCGGGTAATGTATCGCTACGCTGGGCGTAACGCGATCTTACCGGTAGCTACCGCTATTGCCATGGCCATTGGTTTCTCATTTGCCGGCTCAATCATGACCGAAGTGGTATTTAACTACCAAGGCTTAGGCAACATCTTGCTTAAAGGCATTGTGGCACGAGACTACCCACTTATTCAGGCTATTTTGCTCATTCTTGTTACTGCGGTACTTACTGCTAACTTCATTGCCGACCTGTTGTATGTCTGGCTTGATCCCCGTATTTCGAAGTAGGTTTTACTATGGAACATCATCACAACTCAGCTAAGTGGCGCCAAATATTAGCCAAATGTTTAGCCTTTTTTCATGGTAATCCACCGGCAATTATTGGCGGATTACTAGCCACCATTATTTTGTGCGGTGCGTTATTTGCCCCCGTATTTGCTACGCATGACCCGCAAAAGCGGGTATCAAGACCCCACCAAGCACCTAGCGCCGAATATATTATGGGCACCACCCGTAATGGTCGCGACGTATTTAGCCAAGTGCTTTATGGCGCGCGCAAGTCACTCACTGTTGCCATCACTGCCGGAATTATTGCCATGAGCATTGCGGTAGCCGTTGGCGTTAGTTCTGGTTACTTTGGTGGCAAAATTGATGAATGGTTAAACTTCATCACCAACGTATTTTTGGTTTTTCCGCAACTGCCGCTATTGATTGTATTAGCCGCCTTTCTTGGGCAAGTGGGCTCCTTAGTGATAACCGTGCTGCTGGGGGTCACCTCCTGGCCATGGGGCGCTAGGGTTATCAGAGCCCAAACCATGGCAATACGAAACAAAGAGTTCATCATCTCGGCCGAGGTAATGGGCGAGTCCAAGCTGCGCATCATCTTAGTAGAAATTCTTCCTAACTTAGTTTCTATCGTATTTGGTGGCTTTTTGGGTACCGTCATTTACGCCATGGGTTCTGAAGCAGGCTTAGGCATATTAGGTTTAGGCGACGCCACCGAAGTTAGCTGGGGCTCCATGCTCTACTGGGCGCAGGTTTCTTCTTCTCTCTACACCGGCGCATGGTGGGAGATGTTAGTACCGGCTTTAGCACTGGCCTTTACCGGCGGCGCACTAGCGCTAATTAACATGTCGATTGACCAAGTAAGTAATCCAAAACTTAAAACTGGTCCGCACCTAAAAGTATGGAAAAAACTGCAAAAAGCAGCCAATCAACGTCGAGGTTTAGCATGAGCCAAGCATTATTAGAGATTAACAACCTAAGTGTTGATTATGTTTCACCCAATGGCATTGCTCGCGCGGTAAACAATGTAAGCCTAAGCATTGCCCCAGGCGAAACCCTTGGCCTAGCTGGCGAATCAGGTTGTGGTAAAAGCACCTTGGCCTTCGCCATCTCGCGTTTGCATAAAGCACCCGCGCTGATCCCTGAAGGAGAGATCCTTTACAAAGGCCAAGACGTGCTGAAAATGAACGACAAACAGCTACGGGCTTTTCGCTGGAACGACACCTCGGTGGTATTCCAAAGTGCCATGAACTCACTTAACCCGGTTATCACCATTGGTGAACAGCTAACCGATGTTATTTTAGCTCACAAGCAAGTAAGCCTTAAACAGGCCAACGAAAAAGCCGCGGAGTTGCTATCGGTAGTGGGCATTCATGGCGATCGCTTAAAAAGCTTTCCGCATCAATTAAGTGGTGGCATGCGCCAACGGGTGGTTATCGCTATCGCCTTAGCGCTAGAACCAAAGTTAATCATTATGGATGAACCAACCACGGCTCTAGACGTAGTGGTAGAGCGAGAGATCCTTAATGAGCTTTACGACTTAAAAGAAAAGTTTGGCTTCTCGATTTTATTCATTAGCCATGACTTAAGCTTAATGGGCGAAATTGCCGACCGCATTGGTGTGATGTACGCCGGTAACTTAATTGAAATTGGCGACGCTAAAACGGTATTTAACCAACCTAGCCACCCTTACACCAAAGGGTTGGTATCGTCGTTCCCTACCATTCATGGGCCAAAAGAGCGCTTATATGGGATCCCCGGCGACCCAGTAAACCTGCTCAAATTGCCTAGCGGTTGTAACTTCCAGACCCGCTGTAACGATTGTGTAGAGAACTGTAAAAGCGATGAACCTATTTTGCGCGCACAAGCTAACGGTGTTCATGCTGCTTGTCATATTTTGGAGGTTCAAAAATGAGCGTAGTAAGCGAAAATCAAACCGTACTTGCGGTAGAAAACTTAATTAAAGACTTTCCGATTGGTTTATCGTCTAACCCAAATAACCTAATGCGGGCAGTTAACGATGTATCTTTTGAGCTTAAAAAGGGCCAAGCCTTAGCCATTGTTGGTGAGTCTGGTTCCGGCAAAAGTACCGGTGCTCGAGTGCTAACACGCATCTATGAGAAAAATGGCGGAGACATCCTTTTTAAAGGCCTGCCTTTGGATGAGTATGTAAAACAACATGGTTCGCTAGAATATGCTCGCCAAGTGCAAATGATCTTCCAAGACCCCTTCGGCTCACTTAACCCAGTGCATTCAATCTACCACCACATTGCTCGCCCCTTGCAGATCCACAAGCGCGCCAGCAAAAAAGAACTGCGCAACAAAGTTTACGAGTTGCTGGATTTAGTTGGTCTTTCGCCAGTGGTAGAAACCGCCGAGAAATACCCACATGAGCTAAGTGGTGGTCAACGCCAACGGGTTGCTATAGCCCGCGCACTGGCGGTTGACCCAGAAGTCATCTTAGCTGATGAGCCGATTTCGATGTTAGACGTATCGGTACGCTTGGGCATTTTGAACCTTATGGCCGATTTAAAAGACAAACGTGGCATCAGTTTCATGTACATCACTCATGATATTGCTACCGCGCGCTACTTTGCAGAAAAGACTGCTGTTATGTACGTAGGCCACATGGTGGAATGGGGTAACAGTGACAAAGTAACCCAAACGCCCCAGCACCCTTACACCAAACTATTACTGTCGGCGGTGCCAGAGGCAAGCAAAAGTGGTCGTCGTGAACTAGGCGCCAAAAAAGGAGACATTCCTATGTGGCACCCTAACTCAGTGGGTTGTCCTTTTGCAGCACGTTGTCCAAATGCCCTGGACAAGTGTAATCAGGCATTCCCAGAAGTGACTCAAATTGCCGACGATCACTTCATACGTTGTTTTAACGTTTAATAAGATTTTTTTTGCGCTGCAAAGTAAGCGCTTACACGGACTTTAAGCTAATGAAAGAAGAGAATATGGACACATTAACAAAAGACATCACCGGAAAGTTTGTCTTCATTGATGGTGACAAATACTACCAAATTAAAAACGTTGATCAGATGGCTCCATTTTTTATCAGTGTGGTTTCAGCCAGCGACCATTGGTTGTTCATCTCATCAACCGGTTGTTTATCAGCAGGGCGCATTCGCCCTGAGAATGCTTTGTTTCCCTATAAATCAGTAGATTACATACATGAGAATGCTGAAAATACCGGCAGTAAAACCATTGTAAAAGTGACTAGCGAAGCCGGTATCCAACAGTGGGAACCCTTCAACCAACACCACGATAGCTTGTACCAACTGCGCCGCAATATTTATAAAAATATTGCAGGTGACAAAATCATCTTTGAAGAACTCAACTTTGATTTAGGTTTAAGCTTTAAGTACCAATGGAGCAGCAGCGAAAAGTTTGGTTTTGTTCGTCAAGCAACACTCACCAACACCACCCATAAAACGCGTGAAATAGAGCTAGTGGATGGTATTCAAAACTTATTACCATCGAATACGCCGTTCTCAATTATGCAAGGCAGTAGTGCCCTGCTGGACGCCTACAAATGGAATGAGCGCGAAGCTAACTCGAGCTTAGCCACCTACAGCTTATACGCTAAATTAAGCGACCGCGCCGAGCCTGCAGAATCCCTGTTAGCCACTAGCGTATTTTCGCTGGCGGAAAACTGCCAATCTATTCTGTTGTCTAGCCAACAGTTAGCGGCATTTCGCCGTGGCAGCTCAGTAGAAGACGAGCAACTAACACGAGGAGTAAGAGGCTCTTATTTCGTTCATAGGAAACTAACTCTTGCCGCCGCAGCTCAAGATAGCTGGAGCATTGTCGCCGATGTTGACCAATCACACGCCCAGTTAGCAGAGTTACAGCAGCAAATCAGCAAGCCGCAACAACTAGAGCAAGCGGTTATGGCGTCGGTTGAGCAAAACCACCAAGAGCTGCTTAAGCTTATGGCGGGCAGCGACGCTTACCAAAAAACCGCAGAAGATGAGACCAGCGTACACCACTATGCCAACGTTTTATTTAACAACATGCGCGGCGGCGTAGTCGTTGACCAGTACTGGGTAGAAAGTGCTGATTTTGTGAAAACCCTAAAAAACGCCAACACCCAAGTTGCACTAGACCAAGCAAGCTTCTTAAATAGCTTACCGGCCAAAATTAATTACGACGAGCTACTGTCGTTAGCAGCTCAACAAAATAGCCCGCAATTATTACGTTTGTGCCACGAGTATTTACCGCTTACTTTTGGCCGTCGCCACGGCGACCCAAGCCGCCCTTGGAACCATTTCGAGATAAAGCTAAAAGATAATCAAGGCAATCGTTTACTGTCTTACCAAGGTAACTGGCGTGACATTTTCCAAAACTGGGAAGCACTAGGTGTAAGTTACCCAAGTTTTATTAAGAGCTTTATTGCCAAGTTTGTGAATGCCTCTACCATTGACGGCTACAACCCTTACCGCATCACTAAAGCCGGGGTTGATTGGGAGCTATTGGAATCTGACGATCCATGGAGCAACATTGGTTACTGGGGCGATCACCAAATCATCTATTTGCTTAAGTTCTTGGAGCAGTCAGACAAGTACCAACCCGCTGAGCTAAAAGCGCTGTTAGATACAGAGATCTTTAGCTACGCCAATGTGCCTTACGAAATTTCTTCAGCAGAAGCCATTTTTGCCGACGCCAAAAACACTGTCGAATTTAACGAAAACAAACAAAAAATTATTGAAAGCCGCCAAAGCGTAATGGGCAGTGATGCTCGCTTATTGCTTGATCAAAACCAAGAAGTCTACTTAGCAAACTTGGCTGAAAAACTATTAGTTCCACTGCTCGCTAAGCTAGGAAACTTAGTACTAGACGGCGGTATTTGGTTAAATACCCAACGCCCAGAATGGAACGATGCCAACAATGCGATTGTAGGTACTGGTTTGTCCATGGTAACCCTTTATTACATGCGCCGTTATGTGGCCTTTATGCAAAAACTATTTGCCGACAACAAGCAATACGCCATGTCTAAAGAGCTCGCCGAATGGTTAAGTGCGAGTAGTAAAATTTTACAAGAGGCTAACCGCCTCGTCGCGACTGCGCCAGTAAGTAACAGCCAACGTAACCAAGTATTACGTGATTTAGCCAAGGCAGCAGCAGATTATCGCAAATATGTTTACCAAAATGGCTTCTCTGGCAAAGTAACTGTAGCTTCAGCAGACATTCAAGCGCTACTTGCTCCAAGTCTTGAGATTATGGACAAGAGTATTGCCAGCAACTACCGTAACGACGGTTTGTACAACGCTTACAACATCATTAACTATAAACAAGATGAAGTGGCTGTAGATTACCTCTACCCAATGCTAGAAGGCCAAGTAGCGGTATTATCTGCCGGTGTACTCACGCCAGACGAAGCGGTTCACTTACTCGATAAGTTATACAACAGCAGCATGTTCCGCGCCGATCAAAATACGTTTATGCTATATCCTGATCGTGAGTTAGCCGGCTTTGCCGATAAAAACCGAATTGTAGCAGCGCGTGTTGCGGCTAACCCTGGACTGCAAATCATGCTTGAGAAAAATGACCCACGTATTGTTGAGCAAGACAATCAAGGTCACTACCATTTTAATGCGGACTTCGAAAATGCTGGCGCTTTAGCCTCAGCCATTGCAGTCGCTAAAGCGGATTACCCAGAAATTGTCGACACGGCATGGCAAGACATCTTTGCCATTTATGAAGAAGTGTTTAACCACCAGGCCTTTACTGGTCGCTCTGGCACAATGTTTGGCTACGAAGGCTTAGGCTCAATTTACTGGCACATGGTGTCAAAACTATTGTTAGCGGTGCAAGAAAACTACTTTGCGGCCTACAATGCTGACCCCCACTCCCTAGCCACTCAACAATTGGCAGAGTACTACTATAAAGTACGCGCTGGCATTGGCTTTAACAAGTCACCAGAGGTGTATGGTGCCTTCCCTACCGACCCTTACTCACATACTCCTAAACAAGCCGGTGCGCAGCAACCAGGCATGACAGGGCAAGTGAAGGAAGAAATTTTAACCCGCTTCGGCGAGTTGGGCGTTTTGGTAGAACAGGGCAAAATTAGCATTAAACCTTCTCTACTTAAAAGCAGTGAGTTCTTAAATACTGCCGATGAATACCAATATATTGACCCACAGGGCAATACTCAAAAGCTAGCGTTAGAGGCCAAACAATTAGCCTTTACCTATTGCCAAGTGCCGTTTATTTACGCCAGCACAGAGCAAAGCCAAGGCCAGCTAGTGGTGAGTTTTAAAAACGGTGAACAGTGGTCAAGCGAGTCCTTAGAGATGAGTGAGGAGATCAGTAAGCAAATCTTCGAACGTACTGGTGAAATCGCCAAGGTATTTGTGTTGGTGCCAAACCAAATGTTACTCAGTTAAACAAAAGGAAAAGCAGTGAGCAGCCACCTAGTAGAGGTGTCTGATTACAACGCGGCGGGATATTCTCCCGTCGTGGATTTTCAGACCTGGCGAGTCGCCATACTAAACTACATAGATGAGCTCGAAACCGAGCTCATCAACAATTTTCAGTGTCACTTAAAAACCGATGAAGTATTTGTTTTACTTGAAGGAAAGTGCATTTTGTTTTGTGCCGAAACGTCTCAAGGAAAGCTAGGACAGATTGTTGCAACCGATATGCAAGCCGGAAAAATTTACAACATCAAGCAAGGGGTTTACCACACTCATACGCTAAGCCAAGACGCCAAAGTGCTGATTGTAGAAAACCAAGATACTAGCGATAATAACTCACCCAAAATCGCTGTATCGGCTGATATTCAGCAACAGCTTAGTCAATTAAAAGCCCAGCTTTGGGGCAGCTAAGCGCCTATTAATCACTTAGCAGCGAGGCTAAGTGATTACTCCGCATTATCACCTTTTAACTGCTTAACTGAGTTACGAATGATTAACTCTGGAGCCAGTTTCTCAGTTAATGCATGCTCCCGGTCATTAATTAACGCAAGCACACCATGAGCAGCTTCGTAACTTAGCTGTTCGATGGGGAAACTAACCGTAGTTAAGCGAGGGCGTATATGTTGACTGTAAGTGTCGTTATCAAAACCCACTATAGAAATATCTTCACCAATGGTTAGCTTAGCATCACTGCATACGTTATACACAGCTAGAGCAATGTTGTCGTTTTGACAAAAAATAGCGGTAAAGCCTTTATTGCGAGACATTAAACGCTGCACGGTTTCGTGATTACCTTCGTGATCAAAGCGGCCTTCAATCACCAAATTTGCATCATAAGCAATACCGGCCTCGGTTAAAGCGTTGCGGTAGCCCTGTAAACGATCGCGGCTTTCCACCTTACTCATTTGCCCCGTAATACAGGCGATTTTTGTATGACCAGAGTCGATTAAATGCTTAGTCGCTAAGTAGCCACCCAACTCATTATCAATCCAAATACAGCGCCCTGCTAGTTCAGGGATATTGCGATTTAAGATAATCGACGCAGGTGTATCTTCGGCAATTTTAATTAGCTCGTTGTCTGACAATTTGTCTGAATGGATGATTAATCCATCTACCTTTTTCGAAGCCAAAAACTCAATCGAATCGACTTCTTTGGTTTTGGATTCCTGACCACTAGTAACAATAAGATGCAAACGTTCTTCGCGAATAATATTTTCAGTGTTGTGCATTAAGGGGCCAAAATACGGCCCATCTAAACTACCCACCAGCATACCAATACTGTTAGAGCGATTAGACGCTAAAGCCTGAGCGAAAGTATTAGGCTTATAACCGAGTTGCTCTATCGCATTAAACACTTTGATGCGGTTTTTTTCCTTTACCGAAGAGTGACCGTTAATCGCTCTAGATACGGTAGCCTGAGATACTTTAGCTAACTCAGACACTTCCTTTATTGTAATCAACTCATTAACCCTATTATTCGAATACTTGCGTACTAATGCGCATGACGCAATGCTTGTTACTTTTTACTAAATATCGCCACAGCTTGCTAGTAATATGCGCGCAAACGGCGAGATAGTCGACAAAGTAAACGCTAACAAAATCAAGCCGTACATATTTTAAACAAAACACCACAATATCAAAAGTGCCAAGCGGCATCATCCCCTATGTTTACTAGGTTTGTACATTGCTCAAATCAACTAATCAATCATCAATAGTCACTTTAATAGCTAATGAGCGCCCACAAAAAAAAGAAAGCGCTTGCTAAAAAGTAAAGAGTAAAAGCGTTTAAACCACTAAAAAACCCATGAACTAATAGTTAACAGCCCTTATGCCAAATTCACCCACAAACCTCTAAAATAAAGGCTTTTGTGAGACGATGCGCAAATATGGATGACAGTTAAGTGGATCCAAAACGTCTATATTTAAAGCTACAGCCACAAATGCTATAAAGAAAGCGCTTACAAAAACTTTTAGCTTAGCAAGGAAGAATAATGATGATTAAGCCGAGTTCTGTTGGAAAACTCTCAGCACTAGCGCTAGCCACCACACTTACAGCCTGTGGTTCCACTTCGTCGTCTACAGACGGAAGTAATGGCTTAGTTCAAACAAAACCCGCTAAACAAATTACCGGCGAACCGGTCACTCCAAGTGATAAATGGAAACTGATTTGGAGCGACGAATTTGACGGTGATGAAATTGACACCCGCAAATGGGGCTTTGAGGAAAACTGTTGGGGCGGCGGTAACAACGAACAGCAGTGTTATACCGACCGCAAAGTAAATGCCTTTGTAGAAGACGGCAAACTTAACATTGTTGCCAAGAAAGGAAACTTCACCGGGCCAGACAACCCCGATGGCAAAAAAGGCTTAAATAAAACCCTTCCATTCACCTCTGCCCGTTTACGAACCTTAAATAAGAAAGACTGGAAGTATGGGCGCTTTGAGATCCGGGCTAAATTGCCATCAGGTCAAGGAACATGGCCTGCTATTTGGATGTTACCCTCTGATTGGGTGTATGGTGGCTGGGCAGCCTCGGGCGAAATCGACATTATGGAAGCCGTAAATCTAAAAACCAAGTCAGATGAGAGCGGTGCTATAGGCGAGCCAGAAGCACGTATTCACGGCTCTTTACACTACGGTAAAAAGTGGCCAGACAACGTTCATACCGGCCAAGGTGTAAAGTTGCCGAATGGCATTAACCCTGCTGATGACTACCATACCTACGCCATAGAATGGGAAGAAGGTGAAATCCGCTGGTATGTAGATAACTACCACTACGCAACACAAACTCACGAGGGTTGGTATAGCCAATATGAGAAAGATGGCATCTTAGTAAATGCAGAATCAGAAGCGCCATTTAACCAAAAATTCCACTTGCTACTTAACCTTGCTGTTGGCGGTAACTGGGCAGCAAAAGCCAATGAAGGCGGCATTGATGAGTCCATCTTCCCACAAACCTTTTCTATTGATTCAGTAAAAGTATACCGCTGCAGTGTTGACCGCTGGAAAGGTAAAGGTTGTGCAGCAAAATCCAACGATGCGGTAATGGTTGCAGGTTTAACTCCTCCTGCTATTTTAGCGGTAGATGATGCCTACGCAGATGGTCCACAACTAGACATTTACAGCGATAGCCTAAACGAGTCTCTAGCGTTTGAAAGCTACAACCCGGTAGACTCTGTTAAATATACGGAAGTTGACGAAGCAAGCCGCGGTAAAGTGATTAAAGTAGTTAAAAGTGGTGGAGCCGGAAATATATACTTTAGAGCGCCTCTTACCGACTTAAGCCACTGGTTAGAAAGCGGCCAACTGATCTTTGATGTTAAAATTGAAGAGCAAGCTAGCAACGCCAAACTGCTTGTGAAACTCGATAGCGGCTGGCCACAGACCAGTGATGTTGAAGTACCATTGCCAGCAGCGGGTGAATGGAAAGAAGTTCGCCTAAATATCAAAGACATTCTCGCTGGCGGAAATAGCTATGCAGCAGGTAAAAAAGCCGACATTACAGCAATTCGTAATCTATTGGTATTTGAACCAAGCGACAAAATGACCTTCAAATTAGATAATATTCGATTTGAAAAGTAATAAGTCACTAGGCCAGTAATTAAAAAGGGAGAAGCTTATACTTCTCCCTTTTTGTTAATCATCACTCAACAGTGCCTACTCACCTACTTGTAACTGATCCCAATAATACTGCTGCTCTCCAGTGTCTTCGCCTCGCCCCCCATAGTTAAAAAACAACGTCACTTTGTTGTAACGAGTATCACTCTTCCAGCTTGGGGTGGCTTGGTTAAAATCAAAAACTAACTGCTCCCATTGTCCCTGGCTTTTAGTTTTTACTTCAACTTCGGCAAAATTATCCGGTTGCTTGCTATCGGTTATCTTTAACCTTACTGGCGTTGCTGCAGCGGGAGAGTACAACCATAAGCTCATGGTTGGCTTAAGCTCATCTAATTGGATAGCCTGGGAAAAACCGGCTCCCTCTCCTAGGCTGGTTCCCGCCCAACTAGCCGCATTGGCTGATTTACGAGTAAGCGCTACTCGGCTGCGCTGCTTGCTAGGATCTTGGATTAATTGGCTATTATTGCCGCCGAAATCTGAGAAGTAGTAAGCCAAACCTCGTTGGCTAAAATTAAAGGGTAAACTTGCTTCCGGGTATTCAAAGCGTAGTTTGTCAATTTGCAAATCCATACTGGCTGTTGGCTCGATAACAAACAGATTAACCACCTTGGTCAAATCTACCGACTTGCCAGACACTAAGCTGTTTCCACGAACAGCTAGATCTGCCACGTTTATCCTCACTTCAGTCCACGCATTTAGCGCCGGTAAGTCAACTTCATAATCACTAGCATTAGGCCAACCACTATCCATTTTCACCAATAATTTAGCGCCTTTATCGTGACTAAGCAGCTTTAAATCAAAGATGAGTTGTCCACCCTCCTGCCAATGGTTCATGTTGGTCTCTGGTGCGGTAAAATGCACATTACCCGCTTTACCTGCTTTACTAATCTCAATCACCTGTCCGCGGTGAGGATCGGCAATTAGCCGATAGCGCATCGCATTTCTAGGGTCATAACTGTTTAACATTAAGCTGTAGTCCAGCTCATCATCAAATAAGGTGAAACGAGGCCCAGCCGCAAATTGCATATCCAAAGCTTCGGTAATCGGAGGCCTAAACCCTTCAACTAGGTTTGCTTCTTGCGGCACGCTATTACAGCCTTTACCACTACTTCTCTCCACAGTGCATTGATACACCCGCACATAGTCCACTTCCAATGCCTGTGGGAAAATATCACCATCCACTCCAGTGGCATTGGCATGCTCAGACCAAGAACCTCCCACATCTAAGTTTACGCCCAAGTAAAATGCTTGGTCGAAAGGTGCGGCTCCTTCGGCGGTCACCAATTGACCATTGTTGCGGTATTGGCTATACCACTCATCTTGCCGTTGAGTCGCATAGTGAACATTATCGATAAACCAGCGGATTTCTCCTTCTTCCCACTCTATTGTATAAGTATGAAAACCATCAGCCGGGTTAATGCCATTAGGTAACTGATAGTCTTTTCCAGAACGCAAGTTTTCAGGCACCGCTCGACCATAATGCAAGCTGCCATATACACGATTCTCTAAAGCAGCGCTATCTGCTCCCTTAGCATCGCTAGGCGTTTTTAAATTTACGGCCTCTACAATATCAATCTCACCAGATGCGGGCCATTGCCCGTATTTTTCTTCAGAGGGTAACATCCAGATAGCAGGCCAGGTACCTTGTCCTTGTGGTAGTTTGGCGCGCACTTCAACTCGGCCATAACGCCAATCAACCTTACCTTTAGTGCTCAGTTTTGCCGAGGTATAAGCTTGTGTTTTAGTTATTCGTTTATCACCACTGGGTAAGCTCGGCCCAGTAAAACTGCCCTTTTTTGCCAGCAATTTGAGGCTACCTTCAGATACCTGAATATTGGCTTTTCGTTTGGTATAACATTGCTGGCTAGCGCCTCCACCACCCCAACAATGTTCTTCTACATGCCACTTACGCTGATCAATCTCATCAGCATCAAACTCATCATTCCATACCAATTGCCAATACGCAGCCGGGCTACCTACTGACTGTGGTAAAGCCTCTGCCGATTGTTTGGCTTGCTCCGTAGCCCCACAGGCAAGCAACAACAACGGCACAGGAAGCACCGCTACCTTACAACAAAACTTAACACTCATTTTGTCATCCTTGTCTTGTTAATTTTTGAAAGCGCTTTCTTTATAGCATTGTTGATATCGGCTTAAAACCATACAAATAACTCCAGCCTAACTTCTCTACATATATGCGCACAAACTCACATTTAACAACCACTTAAAGTTAAAGTTAATTCTTTATCTAGGACAAAATCAAAAAGGAAAAGTTAATGTTTCAGACAGAAAAAATGGAAAGCGCTTACTAAACTGTATCTGCAAGTAAACACACTCTGCTTTAGCAATAATCAATACATTACACATATATTCAAAATGGGAGGAATTTAAAAAAAGGCCTATATTGAGCAAGAGTTAAAATGTGCCAAGGCACCTTTAAACAGGCAAGGTCTGATGATTTTTTCTTTGCGTATAACAAAACTACTATTTAGCTGGCTTACCGTAGTTAAGGCTTTAAGTAAGAGTTAAAAAGCACCTAGGGATAACGACAAAGGCTTCATTCACCCCAAGAAGAGAAAAAACGTAATAAACTCGCCTATATAAGTTCCAGGTAGTTATCACAGGTTATTGAAAGGAAAAGCTATGAGCCTGTCCTAAATTCTGTGTAACTGTCTAAACTTAAAGCCGTAATGGCTAAGGATAGGCACATGGATAAGAAAGCACTTGAAGCTTTTGCTATAGAAGCTGCAAAGGGAATCAAAACTCCCGATGATTTAACTGAATTCAGCCAGATGCTCAAAAAAATCACTGTTGAAGCGGCACTCAACGCTGAAATGGATGAGCATCTTGGTTATGAAAAACACAAACCTTCCAAGTCGAATAATACCCGCAATGGAAAGAGCACTAAGCGCGTAAAAACCGAAGACGGAGAGTTTGAGCTTGATACTCCTAGGGATCGCCTTGGCTCTTTTGACCCCAAGCTGGTCAAAAAACATCAAACACGATTTACCTCCATGGATGACAAGATCTTGTGGCTCTATGCGCAAGGTATGAGTACGCGTGACATCGTGAATGCTTTCGATGAGTGGTACGGGGCCGAGATATCACCCAGCCTAGTTTCGCGTGTCACAAATGCGGTGATGGAGGAAATTGTGGAGTGGCAATCTAGACCACTCGATGCCATTTATCCTATCGTCTATCTCGACTGCATCGTGGTCAAAATCCGCCAAGACAAACGCATTATCAATAAATCTATCTTCCTTGCTTTGGGCATTAACACCGACGGCCAGAAAGAGTTAATGGGCATGTGGATAGCCGAAAACGAGGGTGCTAAGTTTTGGCTGAGTGTTCTAACTGAACTCAATCAACGTGGTGTTGAAGATATACTTATCGCCTGTGTAGATGGCCTGAAGGGCTTCCCTGATGCGATCAATACCGTCTTCCCCCAAACACATATCCAGCTTTGCATAGTCCATATGGTGCGAAACTCATTGAAGTATGTATCCTGGAAAGACTACAAGGCGGTTACAGCCGACCTGAAGCGTGTGTATCGCTCAGCTACAGAAGATGAAGCTTTACTTGAGCTGGAGCGCTTTAGCGAAGTCTGGGATAGCCAGTATCCGCAAATCTCCAAATCTTGGCGCAATCACTGGCAGAACCTCAATACGCTCTTTAACTACCCTGAAGATATCCGTCGGGCCATTTACACCACCAATGCGATTGAGTCTCTCAACAGCGTAATACGCAAGGCACTAAAGAAGCGGAAACTCTTCCCAAACGATGAGGCCGCAACCAAGATGGTGTACTTAGCAATCAAAGACGCCAGCAAGAAATGGACAATGCCCATTCAAAACTGGCGCCAAGCTATGAGTCGGTTTATTATCGAGTTCGAGGAACGTCTAGAAAAACACATTAACTAGATGGCAGATACACAGAATCTGTTACAGCCTCAAAGCTATCTAACAAAAACAGCCTCACACTTAAGTAAGTGCCATTTAGCAAACGACTAGCATTCCTATTTCAAGAAAACGAGCTAAGCGGGAGATTTAGCTTTTGCCTTTAGCGCTAATTCTAACTTGCCATTGAGCATTCCGTTATTTTGAGTAAGCTGGCTGATATCTTGATGTGCCTCAGCAATCTCTCGTTGAAGCAGACGATTGGCTAATTCACTGGCTTTAAGCTTGTCCTCTAGTTCTTTTAATCGGCCCTGCAAATTACCGCTGTCAATTTGGGCATCTAGAATTTGTTCATCTAACTGACTCAAAGCTTGTTTAGTTAGCGAGTGCCCATGCTGCTCCTTTCGATAGCTAGATTCGAGCGCCCCCAATTGCTGCTTAAGCTCTTTCAGTTGATGTTCCTTATCCAGTAAGCGGCTATCGGTATCTGCCATGCTATTGCTTAACTCAAGCTGAGAGTTTGCCGCTGTAAGTTGCTTGCGAATCAGATCTAATTCGGAAGTGGCTTCTAGGTATTTAGATTCTACTTTTTCTACTCGCTCACGCAGCTCTTGTTCTTGCCGTTGGGATTTCTCAAGCTCTGGCAGTACTTGTTCTAACTGAGCTTCGGCACTTCGACTCACTGTATCTAAGGCCTGTTTTTCACCACGTAACTCGTCTAATTCTTGATTAACAACCTGTTGTTGCTGGGTTAATTCTTGGATAGTGTGAGCATCCTCTAAACAACGCTGCTCTAATCTAATCAGCTTTTGAGAAAGCTCTTCTTCACGTTCTGCTGCAGCTGCTAATTTGCTGCCATCAGCAGCTTGCTCTTGCAGCTCTGAATGGGCTTTTTTAGCAGCAACTAGCTCTTGGCTTAGTTGCTCAACTTGCTCGGTGAGTTGCTGCTGCTCTTTGCGCAATTCGTCACTTTGCAGCTGTAATGCTTGGCTTTGCGTATCCTGCTCTTGCAATTTTATCTGCTGTTGCTCGAGCCTATTTTGTAACTCTTGATTGGTCGTCTCTAAGCCTTGTTTAGTTTTAACCAAGCTAGTCATACGTTCGCTAACATCACAATGCTCTTCGGTAAGCTGCTTGGTTAAGGCTAACTCTTTGTCTAGAGCTTCACTCATTTCTCCCAATTGCTTGCGCAAAGCCTGTTCTACTTCAGTTTGTTGCTGCTGGGCTTCTTTACCATTTTGCTGGTAAGCCTCTAACTCTTGTTGATTCTCTTGAAGCTGCTGCTCAAGCTCTAGCTTTTCTACTTGCAGGCTTTGTAAGGTTTGTTGGTCATTTTGAGCCACTTGTAACTCAGCTTGAAGGCGTTGAACTTGTTGCTCAAGTTGCTGAGACTGCTCTTGGTAGCGGTGAGTGTTTTGCTGGCTATCATGTAGGGCTAGCTGGGCGTCTTCTAGCTGCTGTACCTGCTCTTCACTTTGTTGTTTTGATTTATCTAGCTCACCAAAAAGCTCGCTAGTTTGGGCTGCTGCTTGCTCTAATTTTGCACGTAGTTCTTGACATTCTTGCTCGGCACTTTTTTGTAAGGCAGCCGCTTCATCAAGTTGCTTTCGATGTGCAAGCATAAGTGCTGCACGCCCTTCTTCCCAGTGCTGTTGCTTCTCTTGGCTGATTCGCTCGATCTTAGCTTCTGTTGATTGCGCCAACTGCATAAACCAATCATTTAGTGAATTAGCGAAACCATTCGGTAGTTGAGCAATCGCATGTTGTTGCTGATAGGTTTTACTTAGCTGTTTTTTTGCACTGGCTTGCACCTGCTCTACAAGCTTCGGAGAAGGGGACTCTCCATTATGCTCGGTTAAAAAATCCACCAAGAATGCCTCATCAAATGAGCCTCCTTCGGCGAGCATTTGGTGAACCAAGATATCGATATTTTCAGCGTCCATGACTTTTCCCTATTGAGTTTTATTACAATAAACTCAACACTGCTACTTTTGATGGCATCATAACCACCTATCACTATTGATTAGTGGCACTATATCAATCAGCTATTCAAGGGTGCAATCAGCAGGCGTTAAAACAGTTAAGGTAATCATACTATTGTGGGAACTCTGTACATGAAACGATGCTCATCCAGCAAAAATTCGTGCTTAAAAGAACTTAAAATTGCAGCAATTATTTGTATTTACAAATTCATCACCTAATATTTAAACAGAAACGTTCATATTGAGTTATCCATTTAAAAACAAGATCAACAGTTAACCTAAAGGTGATTCTAAGGTGCTGGTATGACTGAAAAAGATCTCATTAATAAATTGCAGGGCTTTCCTCTGGCTTGGCACTGGATGCGAAATAGCAACCAAATATATTGCGATAGAACGTTAATTGATGCTTTAGACTACTCGGGTCAACAGCAGTTGAGCTTAAGGCAACTGATTAGCCGTTTAGAGGCTGCGCAAGTAAGCTATTTACAACGTGCCATTTTTGATACCCAAAACCAGCAACAAACCTTAGAACTCAACCTTATATTTAGCATCAAAGGAAAGCGTTATATTGGCCAAGTATTAATTTGGCGAGAACAAGTAAATCAAATTAATGGGTCGATCGAATTTATTCTGCCATTGCTGAGCAAAAGTGATGAACGAGCGTTAATTCAAGAGCACCTAAGCTCTGAGTGTATACCGGCAATTATTTGCAACCAAAATGACATGATTGTTTGGCTCAATCACGCAGCTTGTAACGTGTTACAACAATCCAGCTACCAGTTACTTGCCAGTAAAATTATTCACTCCGACTCCGTCGAAAAAAGCAAAATTCGACACCATATAAAAAGTCTTAGTGGCCAACGAATACCACTAGATGCTCGTTTAAAAAGTATCCACACTAACGCTCCTAAGCAACGCTTTACCCTTTATCAACTCGCGGCTGAGCTAGAACCTCAGCCACAAGTTTGGAATAGTGAAGCTAAATTTGCCCAACAGCTAGCATTAGCGCAACGAAAACTGTCTAAACAAGAAACCCTGATTGTCTTTGCACTTAAGCTAGAGAATCAAGATGAAGAAGCCACAATGCGGCTTAAGCAGCTATTGTTGAATAATTTGAAAAAGCTTAACCATGCCATATCAATTGGTTTTTTGAGTAAAGGCGCCATTTCTGGTTTCTTAAGTGTTCCCAAAAAGCTACAGCTTATTCAACAACGCTTAAATCAAGCAATCAGCCAATTGTTAAAACCAAACGACCAAGCCAACATTGGAACAATGCAAAGCCAAATGGGCGTATCAGTAATGGGCATTGACGCTAGCAATAGCCAACAAGCGATAAACCATGCACAAAAAGCCATGCTACAAGCCCCACCCAAACCCTTAGAAAAGCTTGCTGAGCAAGTTAGTTTTTTTGACTCTCGATTGAACCAAGCACAAAGCCAATTCAACCTGCATTCCCGTAGTTCCCCAACCAAACCTTGCCCTAAAAGTCATCTATACATAGACCTCAGTGAATAGTCGTTACAACATTGAACAACAGTTTAAGCATGGAATTTACAGCCTAAATTTTACTCAACGTGCAACACCTGAGTTAAAAATCTCACCTTATGAATCACTTGGCGCTATGATTAAAGACATTTAGTACCATAACAATTAATAAGTTTATTGAAACAAAGGTCAATAATGAAACTGTTCTCCAGAATACTCCTCTCATTACTGTGTTTAATCGCTGCTCAATCTAACAGCGTTGCCACCTCGCTAGAGCAAAGCCCTTTCTACAATAACGGACCGCATTACCACCTAGATAACAAACTAGTAATGGGGCGGATTGAGTTTATTTACTACTCCAATATTGCGCCATTGAAGGGAGTTGGAATTCCTGCAAAAATCGATACCGGAGCCGATACAACCTCTATTCACGCTGTTAACATTAGCATTCGTAGCAGCAATCCAAAATTTGTCGACCTACAAGGTGAAGCCTTACTAAAAAGCATCGCAGAGCACTTTGGAGACCCAGATACCGAATGGTGGTTAGACAGTTTTGATACACCTGAGCGCAACATCAATGCCACAGTAAAGTTTGATTTAGTTCACCCGCATACCGGTGAAACAATTTCATTAGAGCGACCACTTGCTAGGCTCAGTGGTATTCAAGGGCGCGGAGACCACGGCATACTCTACCGCCCAGTAGTTGAGCTTGCCTTATCCTCGGGTGACATTACTGTAAACACTGCGGTAAACCTTACCGATCGAAGTGCATTTTCCTACCCTATTTTAATTGGGAAAACATTTTTGAGAGAGCAAGCTTGGGTAGACTCCAGCTATGATTACCTGCAACAAGAGCCAAAAGCACAAATTATTAGCAATAAGGAAATCGCCTATTTAGACGACCTAGCGCTAGCAATGAGTGTATCTTTGGCCAATCGCCGAACCAGCTTAAATGCAACAAATATAAAGATAGACGAAGGCCAGCAAACCGTTAGCTTTGATGCGATAGACAAAAACGGTAAATCTAAAGCCTACAGTGTGCCACTAATCAAAATGTTAAAAATAGGTGAGAACCACCACCCAATGGTAAACATGCCAATCAGCATTGGCCAAGATGTAAAACATATAGAATTACTGCTGCGTGATCGTTCTACACGCTCTAGCCAATTACGCCTTGGCACCGAAGCACTCAATCAATACTTCTTAGTTGATTTAAGCGCAGAACACTTATCAGACCAACCACTTAAGTCAGCCCTTGATTTTGCCCCAAATCCACCACTAATGATGAGCGCTGAAGAGCAAATTCAGATTAATGACGTGACCTTTAATGCAGAGCCTTCTTTTGCTGTTAACACCTCCCTGTTGCGTGTTAAAAGCTTAAGAACGCTAGAAAGAAGTGAACTTAAAAAACCAATAGCAGCATTTTCTTCCAGTGACATCCACAACCAAGTTTATGTATTCGAGCAGCCCATTTACCGGAGCATTGTGGTAGGCGATGTCACCCGCCCAGTAATCAGGCCCCAAATAGTATTAGCTGGCAATAACTACCAACCCGATATAGCACTAGAGTTAGCCACCGAAGAAGACCCTGAAAGGCTATTAATTGGTGAAAAGTTTGTTGATGGCCCTTTATGGGTAAATACTCGAACTAATAATATTTTTTCTAAAAGAGCGCTTATTCGCGCCGGTTATGTCGAGCAAGCCACTGTTGAAGGTTTATCAATTCCAGTGAAACTAGACACCGGCGCTGATGTCAGTTCTATGCATGCTGAGCAAGTAAAACGCTTTGATAAAAATGGCAAACCCATGGTGACGTTCACCTATCGCAATAGCGACGGTCTAGAGCAGAAGTTCACCCGAGAAGTGGTTGACGAAATGACCATTAAGGCGCGGGTAGGCGAAAAAGCGGATTCTCGTCCGGTTGTAATGATGGAAGTTAAACTAGGAAACGTAACAGAGACAGTACGGGTTAACTTGCAAAACCGAGAAAACTTTAGCTATAGCATGATTTTAGGTAAGAACTACTTACGCAATGGCTTTGTAGTAAGCAGTGACGGCCGCTATATTCTTACTAAGCAGCCATAAACACCCATATAAAAAGCGGCTATTAAGGCCGTTTTCTATTTCAATTAAAACTGATATTTCAGCCCAGTTTTATCTAATACCTTATAAATACTCCGCTGATTATTGGTGGTAATGCCCTTCATACCGCCTTGCTCTCGGAGCTTTTCGCGCATCTCAAGCCATTCACTGCTGCCCCAACGAGAAGACTGCGATTTAAGTTTTTCAAACTCTTGAATTAAGCGCCCCACGAAGGCCTCTCCCTGGAAAAAGAAACCCACTTCGTTATTGTAAAGTAACGAACGGAAATCAAGATTGGTGGTTCCCACAAAAGCAAACTCGTCGACGACAATAAATTTCGCATGCAACTTGCCATAATAGGTATTGCCACCTAGAGACACCGCATCAGGTTTACCTAACTGATAAAAGAAAATCCGAGGGTGATTAACTAAGGCTTGCCATTCAGCAGATTCGATAAACGCTGAATTATTTTCATGTAAATCTAAATCAGAGTCTAACCAGATTTCTCTCATCTCGCTGCTCATTAACATTGACGGCACGGTGTGCATATCAATAACCGCTTGAGTAAAGAAATTATCACTAGTAAGTACTGAATTAGTAATCACTTCAATCCTACGCTCAGGGTCTTTTTCTAACCATTCTAAAGTTGTATTTACATCCTTAGCTAATACACCTTCTTCTTTTAAGAGATCAGACTGTAAGAACAGATAGGGGGAAACCACACGAATAGTGGTTACATCAATGTCACCGAATGCCACTCGCGCCAAAATGCCACTAATCGAATTGGCATTGGCTTTTTTATTGGTGCTGTAATTACTGACTAAATCCGTTGAACTTAAGTTATCAAGCTCGTGAGCGAAACGCGTATCAACGGGAGAGAAGTCTTCCTGTAAATATTGAGCAACAGTTTGATAGGCCGTGGCAAATTCGGTGTTTGTTTTTAGTTTTGCGAGGGTATCTAAAGACTGCTTCATCTTTGCGGTATAAGGGAATAGAGTCGATAAGCGCTTATTACCAGGCTTTGAAAAAAGTACCGAATAGTAATATTCACTTAATTGTGCTGGAGAGCTATCTTTATTGGCATCAGCTAAAGGGCGAATAAGAACTTCTAAATCCTTGAAAGCATTAGGATCAACCTTGCCATGATGATCTAAACCGTAATAATGCAGCGAGACGTTACGCCCGCCGGTCATCACCCATGCTTTATCAGGATAGGCACCATCAACAATCAGCAGTTTATCGTGCGAGCGACGGTTAGCGTCAGAGCTAACATTGGTTAGTGCGTTAAATACTACAGCCTGAACCCGCGCTCGATTGTTTGTCACTTCTCCATTTCGGGCTTTTACAAAGCCAGCGCTTTTAGCACATTCAATAAGGCCTTTTAGATCACCATGTTCCATACTTAGCGACCCTAAACTATCGACCATAATACGCACATCAACACCACGCATTACAGCCTCACAAAGCGCCCCTAGAATTGCATTACCAGACAGGTCAGGTGTGAAAATATAATAAGCAAGATCTACACTATGCTGCGCATGTTCAATAAGGTGAATTTTAACAGCTAAACTTTTAATGGCTTCTTCAGTAGCAGAGCCAACGACTTTAACTGTTGCAGGTTGGCTGGGCAACTCCGTTTCTGAAGCGAGCTTTAAGTAATCTTGGTCTAATTCATCCGCAGCGCGCCAACGCCTATCCTCTAATTGCTGGCTGGTCCATGAATCATTAATTGCATAGTCTGGCACAGTAATTTGGGCCGAACAGGCTTGCAGCATAAACGCTACAAGTACTAAGCAAGCCTTTTTCATCATTAGTAACTTCCTGTTGTATTAAGACATCAACTTAGCGATTAAAGATCGATAAAACCCATTTCTCAAGTTAATCAGCTTACAATACTCATGCAACTAAAAATTAACGGATTTCATCACCTAAAACAAAGACATAAAATCTTAATAACTCGCTGTTTTTAAAAGCATAGGCTATTTTAATATGAACAATCTTAGATCGTTGAGGAACACTAATCAATGCGCCTAGTGTTGGCATTATTACTATCATTTTATTTGCTGCAAAGTCGAGCCCTGCAGGCCGACACCTATACTGTTTACAGCATCGATGCACCACCATTAACCATGCTTAATGCTAAACAAGCAGGTATTGTAGGGGATATAGTGATAGAAGCGTTCACTCGTTTAGGACATCACGTGTTACTGGAAGAGGCTCCTTGGAAACGTGCCCAACGCATTACCAGTGAAGGCGAAAACATATTTATTATGCCGCTAGCTTTATTGCCTAGCCGCGAAGAGCACTTTACTTGGGTCGCCTACATTATGGACTTAGAACGCAGTTTTGCCACTACCCAACAGCGCATTAATAGCTATCAACAAGCTCGAGAAATGCTGAAAAAAATAGGTGTGGGCCAAGGCTCGGCGCAGGCTCAAAGACAAAAACTTCTCTGATAGCCAAATAGTAGAATTAAAAATAGGCCCAAGCGTTGCTAAAATGCTTCAATTGGGCCGTATTGACGCTTGGTTTAACGGTACACCCGAGTCTATTTGGTATTGGAATCAGCAATTTGCGGAGCGGCAATTAGTGATTGGCGATTCTGTTGTCACTAATTTGTTGTTTTTAGCTGCATCAAAAAAAACAGACCCCACACTGGTTCAGCAAATCGCGATTCAGATCCAGCTTTTACACGACGAAGGTTTTGTTGAAAAAACCAAACAGCATTATTTGCAGCCACAGTAAAAAGCTGTACTGGATATTTCACAACTAAGCATCATAAGATTTAGACTTATTAATTAAAGGAACAATGCTAGTCCCCTGCACCAAAATAGAAAAGACCACAACAGCATAGGTCATCACTAATATAATCTCTCGTACATCAATATTTTTTTCCGGTAATACCATCACTCCTGCGGGCACAGACATAGCCATTGCCAAAGCCAAACCACCTCGTAATCCCCCCCAAGTTAAGATGGCTACTGACATAGGATTGTATTTTTTAAACGCAGAAAACCCTATATATGGGATGGCCACACTTAATAAACGGCTTAGCAATACCAAAGGAATAGCCAATAACATCAACCATAAATCTTCCAGATGAAATACAAAACCAATTAACACTAAGCCAATCAGTAAAAACAACAGATTATTTAGAAACTCTTCAAGTACATGCCATAAATTATCAAAACCTTGTTTACTGGCTTCGGTAAAATGCTGTTCTCGAGTAATATTGCCTATGAATATACCTGCCACAACCATTGCTAATGCCCCAGACACCCCTAATTGCTCAGCAAATACAAAGCCAGCAGTAGGGATAGCCAAGCTAACTAATAGCTCTAGCGAGTCATCCTCTGTATTTTTAATCAAATAATTGGCAACCAGCCCCAAAACAAGGCCGTAAAGCACTCCACCGCCAGCTTCTTGTAAGAATAATCCCGAAATAGCGGCAGCACTCATGGTTTCCTGTGAAAATGCAATACCGAATACCGAAACAAATATCACCAAACCAAACCCATCGTTAAATAATGACTCGCCTTCCACCTGAATCGCAATTTGCTCTGGGGCATTCATTTTTTTAACAATGGCGAGTACTGCAATGGGGTCGGTGGGTGAAATTAGCGCACCAAATAACAGACAGTAAATAAAGTTCAACGGCAAACCAATAAAAGGCAATAACCACCATAACAAGGTTGCAACTAAGAAGCTTGATAACAGCGTTGAAAACAACGCTAATATGGCAATCTCTGCGCCTTGGCTAGCCAAGTTTTTCAAGTTAATTCCCAAACCACCAGCAAACAACAAGAAGCCCAACATGCCATGCAGTAAAACGTTCTTAAAGTTAATCGCATAGATTGATTCAATAATATGTGGGTAGCTTTTTAATAAACCCGCCGTTCCCAACACCATCATTATCAGTGACAAAACAATAGAGGCAGCGGTTATGGTAATGGTTGATTGCATAGAACCAACTCTGCTATTTACATAGGCAATGAGCATCGCCAAGGCGGCCAAATAACAAAGACTGTAATACGTTTCCAAACCCGAGGTTCCTATTGAAGTGACGGCACTTAGCGCCAATTAAGCTTTCTTTCAGTATAGGTGAAAGCTTAGCCGAATCTGCAATTGATTATCGCTTAATCACATTACAGCAAATCTTGGGCTGGCAGGCGATATTTTTAACTAAAAGGCTTAAAGTTCAAATAGTAAGTCAACAACATTAGCCAACCAAACTTAGTTGGCTATTAAAGATTAAGCTTGCATGGCACGTAATACTTCTAAGCAAGCACCTATGGTGTGGTAGTCAATCTTTGCACCGGGTCTTGCAACAAGTGGATCTTGCACCTGCCCTTCTCGACTTAATACTCGCCACCAAGGCTTATGTTGAGCCTCGCAGAAAAACTGCCAACTATACTTCCACAGGCTGTCATAAGCGCTCCAATATTCCTGCTTACCGGTTGCGGTTGCTAACAGCGCGGCGGCAGCAAATGATTCAGCTTGAACCCAAAAGTATTTTTCATCATCACAAACACTGCCGTCTGGGGCTATGCCGTAATATAAGCCACCATATTGGTGATCCCAGGCTTTCTCCATGGCAAAGCCAAACAGTTTCTCTGCACAAGGGAGTAACCACGCGGCCTTATGATGACGAGATAACATCACCAACAATTTTGCCCACTCGGTTTGGTGGCCAGGCTGGAAGCCCCAAGGGCGATAAAGGTTTTTAGGATCGTCGCGATTAAAGTCCCAATCGACCTGCCAATCTGCTTGATAATGCTCCCAAATCAAACCGTCTGTGATATAGCCTTGGCGTAAACAAATGTTTTGTGCAATCGTGATAGCGCGATGCAAATAAGGTTGTTCTTGAGTAGCCTCATAGGCAGCAATCATCGCTTCACAAGCATGCATATTGGCATTTTGGCCACGATAATCGCTTAATTCGCGCCAATCGGCACTGGCTTCATCGGCGTACAAGCCCCATTCTGCTTGCCAAAAGCGTTGCTCCATTAAATCAAAGGTAGCGGCTAACTGTTGTTTGGCACCTGCCCGCCCCAGCTTCACGGCGGCCGAATACATCAGCACTACAAATGCCAAACCATAACAAAGGTTACTTTTATCTATTGGGCTATCACCATCAAGTACCCAATTGTAAGCTTGGCGTTGCGGGTCAAAATGCTGTTGCTCAACAAACTTAAAGCCATGTTCTGCCAGCTGCAAATACTCGGTATTATTTTCCAATAAACCAACATGGGCGAATATGTAAGCGAGTCGTGTTGAGCTCACCAACTGCTTAAGGCCTTTTTCCTGCGCCTCGCCATTAGCGGCAATGGCTTGAAAATATCCCCCTTGCGGGTCAATGGCATGCTGTTGATAAAACTGACTAAGCGCACTTACATGCTGCTCTAAAAACTGAGAACTACGAAAAACCGGAAGCATGACTACTCCTTGCTTTGAATGAATGCGTGAATGTCTGCAGCGCTGGGTAAGGCGCTCCATGCACCGCGTTTGGTTACGGCTAGCGCCCCTGCGACCACTGCGGCTTGTAAGGCATCTAGCAGTGGAGTTTGTGAATCAATAGCCTGAGTTAACGACTCCCGCTTACAAATGTTTTGCTGCAAAAGTGAAGCTAGCCAAGCCCCGGTAAAGGCATCCCCTGCCCCAGTGGTATCCACCACAGTAACCTTGGGTGTAGCAAGGCTTGTCTGCCATTTAGCCGTTAGAAGTTGCACATCTTCGGCACCATCGGTTAACAGAATAAGGCTTACCCCTCGCTCAAAAAGAAATGCTGCTAAATCATCTACCTGGCCAAGTTTGCTAAGGTAATCCCACTCTTCTTGACTGAGCTTAAGCATATCGCTAGCAGCGGCCGTATCTATCACCCGCTGAAAAAGCTGCTCGGTGCTTACCCAAAGCGGCAAGCGTATATTCACATCAAAGCTTATCAGCAAACCAGCTTGTTTAGCTGCCGACAAAATACTAGAGGTGGTTTCTGCAATATCATTTTCAGTAAGGGTATTAGAGCAAACATGTAAAATACCCTCCTCTTCTAGCACCTGTTGTGGGAAATCATTTAGGCGCACTTTTAGATCGGCAGTCTCACTGCGTTGAAAGCTAAAGCTGCGCTCCCCTTCTGCGTCCAAACTCACAAAGGCCATAGGAGTGGCGTAGTGTTTGCTGCTTAACAGGTAGTCACAATCTACCGCTTGGCGTACTAGGCAATCTCGCAGGTAGTGCCCTGCGGCATCGTCTCCCACCTGCCCTAGCATTAAGGCTTGATGGCCTAAGCCAGCAACGGCCACTGCTACATTGGCTGGCGCGCCACCAGGATATTGCCCACAAATAGGAATATCTATTTTACCTTGGCGTTGAAACTCCAAAGGGATCCAATCCACCAATACTTCACCAAAAGCCAGTAAGCGCGGCATAGTGTGTCCTCGTTGAAAATGGCTAGATAACGTTACACATAAAAACTGCAGACGTCAGCCGCTAAGGAAAAGATTGTGGCAGTTTCCCAAGATTTTCCGAGCGAGGTCACGAGCTGAAAAAACTCACGAAATGAAATAGCAGAAATGCGCGTCTAGTAAGAAATTTTCCCACGTAGCTGCTTGGTTTGACCACGCTGCGTTTTTTTGTCCATGCGGCGACGCTGAGAGCCATAAGTAGCCTTGGTGGGACGGCGTTTTTTTTGTACAACAGCCGCGCTTAAGATCAACTCTTTTAAGCGTTGTAAGGCATCTTCTTTATTGCGCTCTTGAGTACGATGACTTTGCGCCTTAATGATTAATACACCGTCTTTGCTTATGCGCTGATCATTGAGCTTAAGCAGGCGCTCTTTATAAAATGCAGGCAAGCTTGAATGGGGAATATCAAAGCGTAAATGTACCGCGCTAGAGACTTTATTTACATTTTGCCCGCCAGCACCTTGAGCACGAATGGCGCTAAGCTCAATTTCCCATTCACCTAAACTAACGGTATTAGATATTTCCAGCATAATTTATTAGTAGCCTGTGCGCCTAGAAGTGGTCATTGTAACAAACTGCAGCAAAGGGCAATACCAAAGTATCAAGCCTTAATGGCCACCAAATGTTGAACGGCAATTAGCGCTTTTGTGGCAGCAAACAAGCGGAGTTTTCACTAAGCATGAGTTGAAACTCATCATGAGGCAAGGGTTTAGCAAACCAGTATCCTTGGGCAAAATCACATCCGGCTTCACGCAACAAGTTAGCTTGGTGCTCTGTTTCAATGCCTTCTGCAATAACATGAATCCCCAGTTTGTGCGCCATCACCACAATCGCTTTACACACAATTAAGTCATCACCGTCTTGCTCAAGGTTATGAATGAACATGCGATCAATCTTGAGATATTCAATATCAAATTTTTGCAGGTAAGCCAGTGAAGAATAGCCGGTACCAAAGTCGTCTAAGGCTACCTCAACGCCAGCCTTGCTAAAGGCTAATAGCTTTTCATTCACTATTGGGCTGTTTTCCATCAGCAAACCTTCGGTAATTTCCATTACCACATCAGCGCTAGATAAACCCGCTTCCGACAATTCGTTTAGCCACTGATTAACATCGCACTCAGCTTCATAATATTGTTTGGGAGAAGTATTAATACTCAATTGAATTGGGCTTAAGCCGCGTTCTTTCCAGGCTTTTAGTTGAGCAACCGCAGTGCTAAATACCCAATTGCCGATTTCTACAACCACTCCAGTTTCTTCAGCAACATGAATAAAGTCACTAGGGCTAATCCAGCCTTGGCTAGGGTGTAACCAGCGAACCAGGACTTCTGCCTTAAGCAGCTCTCCGGTATTCAAATCCACAATGGGTTGATAGTGCAAATGCAGCTGCTTTTTAGCGACCGCTTGGCGCAAATCGTTTGCTAACAAACGGCGAACTTGAGCCTGCTCCTGCAAGGATGCAGTGAAGTAACTTAAACGGTTACGCCCTTCTTGTTTGGCCACATACATTGCTTGGTCGGCATGTTTTAGAAGATCATCAATTTTCTCACCGTCATTTGGCGAAAACGCCACACCGATACTGGTTGAAATATACACCCGCTCAATGCCCAGCTGGAACGGGGTGCTCAAGGTCTTAAGCACCGCCTCACCCAGTTCTGCTACCCTGCTACCGTCACCGGATTCTTTGAGCAAAATAATAAACTCGTCGCCACCTAAGCGGGCGACATGTTCACCTTGCAATATACAATGCTGAATACGCTGAGCAGCAATTTGCAGCAACATATCGCCCATGTCGTGACCCAGAGTATCGTTAATGCCTTTAAATTGGTCTAAATCCAACAGCATTAAACTCACACGTTCGGTTTCTAAACGCGTGGCAAGAGCATCACTAAGAAGCCGATTGAGCATACGCCGATTTGGTAAGCCGGTAAGTGGGTCAAAGTTTGCTTGCTGCCATACTTGTTCTTCGGCCTTTTTACGTACCGCTACTTCTTTACTCAGTGCCGCAGTACGCTGTTTAACCCGCTGCTCCAACAAGGTTCTGCTGGTATAAACCTCACCAGCCATGGCATTAAACTTGGCAATTAACGCGGCAATCTCAACCGGTATAAACCAGCGTTTAGGGTTTACAAATTTGCCCATCTCACCATGAGAAATCCCTTGAGCAGTATCTACTACTTGGCTAATTGGCCGCACAATCATACAGGCCAAATACCAGCTAATTACACCCACTACAAATACACAAAGCAGGCTGACAAAAAATGCATAGCGCTGCAGTTTTAACGAGTAGGCCTGAAGCTCAGTGAGGGGTTGAGGAACAATAATCCCCCAGCCAGTGTTTTCTACTTTGGCATAACCTGCGATCATATCGGCTTGCAATGCGGGTGAATAAAACTCGCTCACTCCAAAGTTGTTATCTCGCATCAACACAACTGGAGCTAAGCCAGAAAGATCTTTCGCTCGAATGCTCCATTGTTTATTGGGATGAGCGAGAACTCGCCCATACTGATCAAAAATCGCCACATGTCCTAGCTCACCAAAGCGCACTTCAGACTGGCTTTCTAGCAGGTATTGGGTACCCAACGCACCCATCAAGAAACGATCTTGCCCCTGATAAACGGCCAAAAAGATGGTCGGCTGAGGCACCCCTTCTACCACTACCCCACTAAAATACACTTGGTTTTTGTTTGCTCGAGCTTGCTCCATAGCTACTTGAACCTGCGCTGGCACACTGTTGAAAATGCTTAAGGTTGATTCGCCATAAAAGAAGCGTTGGCCTCGCCCTTGCTGCCACTCAAACAAGGCGTATAAGTTTATTTCTTTAAGTAGTGGTGATAAGTCATTATGAAAATGTTCAAGGCTGATTTGTTGATTAGCACTGCTAAAAATAGCCGCTGTATCGTTGGCATAACGAGCCAGTGCAGTGCTTAGATTGCGCGCGATAAGTAAGTGCTTTTCATGCACTGTGGCGGTTTCATTTTGTTGAACTTGATGCTGAACCCAAGAGCTAACCATTAAGGTCGGTAGCAAAGCCGCAAACATGCAAATAACAAACAAAATATAACGTAGAGAGATCCGCCGATTCATCCTTGAGCCAGACATGTTAAAAAACAAACGCCGATTTTACATGATATTCACCCATATATGAGTTAATTTTTGCAAAAACAACGATTAATTGAGCAAGCACTTTTAGCGCTATGTATTTAAGCTCAACTTAAGTAGCTCACAGCCCAAAGATTTAAGACACTTATTTAGTCTTTTGCAGATAAAATTTGGTTAAAACTATTCGCAGCTATGTGGCATCAAGCACCTTAAATAGCACCCTACATTTGAATCAATAAATCTGATAGATATCGAAAGCTTAACAAAAGTGCATTTATTAGCTAATTGAAACCAAGCTAAGTATTTTAAAACTGCTTAGATACAGCCAAATTCGCCCCATTTGTTGCTTAACAAACCCTTTTTGGGGCTAAGCTAAACCGAAAAAGCAGCCCTTAGGGCAAAACAGCACTTGCTCAAACACTGTGTCAATCAAACATGAGAATACTTAAGCCAAGAGTCTCACCCTGAAAAATAGAAAACAATCCCCACAAAAACAAAAGCTTAGCCATACCATCATTTTTTATGATACCGAAATAAACAGCCCTATCCTGGCAGCACATTCAAAACAATCAGCCAAGCTAGCGAACATTGATATCGCCACAAAGCTCGCTAAAACACGCTTTTCCGGCTAGCCATAATCTAGTTAAACTTCTTTTTTTTAATAAAAATAACTTCTATTCCTTAGTTACCTCTATTGGAAAATAGCAAATTCAGTTTTAAGGTCTTACTTGTTAGCTAGGTAAGCGATAACTCAGTTTGTAAAAGATAATTAAAGAAGTAGGCTTTACAAGCAAAGCAGCATGAGTATAGGACTGTAGTTGCATTAACTATCTGTAAAATGGTGATTAAAGCTTGTTCTAAAAGCTAGATTTGTTGATTTTCGCCCATAAAAAAAGCAGCTGCGTAAGGGCAACTGCTCATAAGAGTAATTTATATCAAGCTAGCATCACTAGCCTAGCGATAAAGCTTACGCGACTGATTCAGCCACCTCAGCTTGTGGCTCTTCTAACTTTACCGGAGCGCCTAAAGCTGGGCGTAAGGCTTTAAGTACTTGGTGACGTGTAACCACGCCAACTAGTTTGCCACTATCTACCACAGGGAAAATCTTCGGACGGTAAACACTACTGTTACGTAAACGCTCTTCTAAAGGCTGGTGAGTAGAGCTTAACAAAACACCTGACTCAGATACTGGGTAAACTTGGGCAACATCAACACTCATGTACTCAGCTAATTTTAATAAGTTGTGATTAGGTGCCACGGTCATAATATCCTTTTGCATAATGCTTGCTACGGTTGTTGTACTTGGTTTGCTGTAATCTTCTAGCCACAGTTTTCTTAAAATTTCTAACTCTGAAACAAAGCCTTGCAGCTCGTTGTTTTCGTTTACCACAACCGCCCCAGATAACTCTTGAGCTACCAGCGCGTCACAAGCACTTGCAATGGTCATGTCAGGGCTAAGTGCATTGTCGGCAGGAGACATGATGTCAGCGACTGTAATTGTTTTTAAGTTTTGCATAGTAGGTTCTCCAACAGGACCAGAATATTGATTTGATAAAACAGAAAATTTAGGACGTACCGGCTCAAGCTGACTACCGCGGCTATATACCGACCAGTAGCCCAAGCCTACAATCACTGCGCCGCCAATAATGTTGCCGATAGTGACTGGTAATAAATTGTGTGAGGCAAAATTTGCCCAAGTTAGGTGCTCAAATGCACTTGCTTGAACGCCAACCTGTGCCCAAAAGGTCGGTTCAGCCCAGGCTTTAATCGCAATGCCGAGCGGTACCATGAACATGTTTGCCACTACGTGTTCAAAGCCGGTACTAACAAACATGGCAACGGGTAATATCACCAAGGCAGCTTTAGCGGCACTGGTTTTAGCACTAAAGGTCATCCATACTGCTAAGCACACCAATAAGTTACATAACATGCCCAGCATCACCGCTTGCATAAAGCCATGTTCTAATTTGTGTTGCGCTATAGATAGAGCATTAAGCCCCCATTGGCCGTGATCCAGCTGGTAGAGCTTTGCGCCACTCACCACCAGTACTAGCAGTAAGGCGCCAACAAAGTTTCCTAGGTATACTTTGCTCCAGTTAGCTAGCATGGCGCGTGTATTAAGCTGCCCATTGGCCCGCGGAATAATTGACAACACGCTACTAGTGAATAGCTCACCGCCACATACCACCAACATCACTAAACCTAAGCTAAAGGCCAAGCCACCAAGTAGGCGACTAACTCCCCAACCCACTCCTGAAGAGCCAGTAGTTACCGTGATGTAAAAAACAAAAGCTAAACCAATAAACACGCCAGCACTAAGCGCTAAACTCAAGGTTTTAGCAGTAGTATTAGTTGCCTTTTTATAAGCATACTGTTCGGCAAACTGGGTCATTTGATCGGGGCTTAGCGCGGCGGATGAAAGGCTCTCTTTAGGCTTTTCACTGCTTACTACTGTAGGAGCTGGCAATCGCTCCACTTGAATATGATTCATCTACACTAAAACCTGTAATAACAAGCAACTAGAGTCGCTAATGACTGAACGTGTTATTACAATATCGATAAAGCATTGGGCTGGTAAGCGGATAATTTTTATGAGCTATATCAAAACTTCTTATAGCACCTATGTTTACTATACTTAGCAGCTAATACAGCCTCTTAAAAACATTTCTGGAGTAAGCGATGCGCTATTCTTTAAAGCAACTTACCGTATTTGAAGCCGTTGCAACCCACGGCAGCGTAAGTGCAGCCGCCGACAAGCTCGCGCTCACTCAATCTGCCGCGAGCATGTCGTTGGCTCAACTTGAAAAACTATTAGGAAAGCCACTATTTGATAGGCGTGGCAAGCGGATGGTACTAAGCCAGTGGGGCCTGTGGCTGCGGCCAAAGGCCAAACAGTTATTGTTAGACGCCATGCAAATTGAAGAAGGGTTTGCCGAGCAGCAACTAGTAAGTGGCGAACTGCAGCTTTGCGCTAGCCAAACCGCGGCAGAACACTTAATCCCAGATCTCATCAGTAATATTGATAATAACTTTCCCCAGCTACGTATCAGCTTTTCCGTAGAAAATACCGCAGAGGTAATTAATGGCTTAATTAACTACGATTACCAACTAGGAGTGATTGAAGGGCGCTGTGACGATGACCGAATTGCTCACCAAGTATGGTGTAACGACCACTTAGTGATTGTGGCCGCCGCCCACCACCCTTACGCAAAGTTAGAGCGGGTGAGCATTGCCCAGCTCGAGCAAGCTCGTTGGGTACTGCGCGAGCAAGGAGCAGGCACCCGGAGAGTATTTGATAGCGCTATTCAGGGCACTATTGACTCACTAAAGGTTCACCGAGAATACGAACACGTGCCAGTGTTGCGCTCTATGGTTGCTAACAATAACTATTTAAGCTGCCTGCCTTACCTAGATGTAATCAAAGCACTGGAGTTAGGTGAGCTGGTCAGGCTAAACGTACCAGAGCTCAACATTGAACGGTCGTTATCATTTGTCTGGCGTAATGACACACCTGAGAATCCACTTCGCGACTTAGTGATTACTGAAGCGAAGCGCATGTTTAAAGTCCACCATCGCGATATGTAACTAATAGGCTTGCATACAAAAACAAAAGCACCCAGACAAATGATAATGATTATCGTTTAATTTGGGTACTTTATGAATCGCTTATGTCTTTTATCTAGCTTAGTTAGCAGCAGTGCCATAGCAAATACAGATCCCAGCTCAGAGAACCTAAACTAATGGGAATCACTGGCCATGGCTTTATCACTGCTCGCTACAGCAGTATTTTGCTTATGGGTAATCTGTAAAATAAAGGCGCTAAACGCGCTCTTACCAAATAGCTTGCCTAGCCATTAGCCTACAGAGCAAGTTGCTAGAAAAACTCCAATAAAAATAGTATCGAGCTAGGCCAATAGCGTAAATGAGCCAATGCTATATGCTGGTACCAAAATCCTCATAAATCTTCTGATATTGCTGCTGAGTTCGTTGCAGCGAAAACTCCTCTAACACGCGTTGTCGTCCAGCTCGCCCAAACTCGATTAAGCGCTCTGGCTGAGCTAAGGCTTTTTCAATTATCTCTGCTAGTTTTTTGCTATCGTCATAATCAAATAACCAACCGTTTAGATCTTCTTGTACCAGTACTCCATTACCGCCCACTTTACTAGCAACCACTGCTCGCTTATACGCCATAGCTTCCATAATGGCCAAGGACATGCCTTCGGTTCTTGACGTCATCGCCAGTAATTCGAAACAGTTATAAATTTTACTGCGATCGCTGACCATGCCATGGAAAACGACTTCGGCATTAGCTAAATGCTGTTGGGTAAACTCTTGCAGCGGAGCCAACTGGTCGCCGGTGCCAAAAAAGTGCACTTCAACCTTTTGTTGTGTCCCCTTAGGCAATAAGCGAACAGCTTCAAGCAAACTAATTTGATGTTTAAGGCTTACTAAGCGCCCTACTGAGCCAATACGTAAACGCCCATCTTGCGGATGAGGAACAATATCTTTTTCCTCCGGCATGGCAATACCGTTATCAATTACCGAAGAATCTACATGTTCCCAACCGTGCTCTTCGTGAAAGATTTGCTGACCCTCTTCCGAAACAAAACAAATGCTATCGATAAACCGGCGGGCAAAACGGTGCACTTTACGCCAACGGTTAGTCGCTAATCGCGCTGCGCCATGGCGGGTATAAACAATTTTACGCTCTAAACAAAACGGCAAGATAGGTAGGGACAACATAACGGCTGAAGGTGAATGCATGTGAATGATAGGGTGGCGCCGATAAGCTTGCCATAAGCGTAATTGCACTAGGCCTTTCATGCCACGGATGACTGTCACTTTTAAGTTAAGAGCCTCAGCCACCACCACAAGAGGGTCATCATGATGCCCCAAAGAAATAATTTCAGGTTCCATTCCCTGAGCACGCTGTTCTACACATAAATCAATAACAAAGCGTTCTGCTCCTCCCACCTGTAAACTGCTCACAACATGAGATATCTTTTTACTTAACACGCTATTCACAATATCATTACTTACTTGACTATCCTTAGTGGCATTATGATAAGCCAGTTAGGGGTGAAGGATCACTCTCTAACTCAAAGAATTTGTTAATTTTCATCAAAGGATTTACCAGAATGGATTCTTCATTGCGAGTACTTGAAGTGGTACAAAGCCTCGAACGAGGCGGTCGCACAGTTAGATTCATTACCACCGTAGCGGGATTAAGAGACAACGGTGTGTTTGTGCTGCCGGTAAGTTTTAAAGCACCTCACAGTAGTATTCAACAACCCGACCAGCTAGAAGTGCTGCACACCAAGGCTTTTGACGGCCCTTGTATTTTTTACAACTTAGTCAGATTAATCAAAAAACACCGGATCAACTTAGTTCATTGTCACTGCGATCGCAGCATGATCTGGGCAGGTTTGGCAGCCAAAGTGTGCAATGTGCCTACTGTACTTACTTTTCATCGTTCAATTTTACGCTACTACCAAGAAAATCGAATAAATCGCATTTTAAGGCGCTTAGCCAACTGCTTCGTTGCAGTTTCCGAGCAACGCAGGCAGTTGCTTATACAAAACCTGGGTTTAAGCGAACAACGCTGCTTAGCTAATCATGCGGGAGTCGATACCCAAATTGCACCTTTGCAACCTGCTCAAGCGCGCAAAAATCTTCAGCTTCCCGAAAATCAAATTATTTTGTTTAGTGCAGGCCACCTAGGGCGAATTAAAGGCCATCAAGATACGCTAAAAGCGTTTAAGCTATTGCCACAACGGAATAACTGTCAGTTATATATAGCCGGTAGCGGTTCTAAGAAAGAAAGCGAGGCACTGCTACGCTATCGCGATAAATTAGGACTGCAAGAACAAGTGCATTTTCTTGGGCAAATTAGTAATACCGCTGCATGGATGGAGGCTGCAGACATTTTTGTACAACCTTCTTTAGAAGAAGCCTTTGGTCTAGTATTTATTGAGGCTGGCTTGCATCATACTCCCGTGGTAGCCACTAAAGTTGGAGGTATCCCCGATATTGTAATAGACGGCGAAACCGGCTTTTTGGTACCTGCAGCAAAGCCCGAGCTATTAGCAAACACTATAGCTAAGCTGATTGACTCCAAAGCGCTACGAGAAAGGCTTGGGAAGGCCGCAGCGCTGCGCATTCGCTCGCAATTTGATACACAGCATATGATTAACAATTATTTAGGTATTTTTAACCGACTTCTCAAGGAAGCTTAAGCGAGAGCAGCATGGACAAGAATTCGATAACCGTTGTAATTACCCCGCGAGACCGTTACTCAGGCATCATTAATTGTATTCGCAACTTATATCTATGCACCGAGCAGCACTTTGAACTCAAAGTCATCGATTTAGATTATCCAAGTTCACTTAAGCAAAAAATCAAAAAAGAGCTAGCTCAACACCAAAATGCCGAATTGATAAGTTACGGATTAATCTCACCAATTCAAGCTATGAAGCAAGTAAGGCCTCTTATAAAAACAGAGTACGTAATGTTTCTTGATAATGACTCCAACGTCACTGCTAATTGGCTCCCACCCTTACTAGAGATAGCCAACAGCGATCCAAAAATTGCGGTGGTAAACCCGGTAACACTCGAGAAAGAAGGAGTTGATAAGGGCGCGGAACTACGTAATCACCTATTTACAAATGCAGTACACACTATTGATTATCAGGGTGAAGATTACCTTATTGAACATAAGTCTTTTCGCCGCTCATTACCCGAGGAGCTTCCTCAAGGTATCCAAGAAAGTGAAATGTTCGAGCTACATGGCGTGCTGTTTAGCACTAAAGCCTTAAAAGACATTGAGCTGCCAGATATGGTAATACGCGAACACATCGATATAGGCATTCAACTTCGTCAAAAAGGTTACAAAATTGTCACTCAGCCTGAATCAATCATTATTTTTGATAATCTAGGCACCAGAATGGCTTGGTACGATATGAAGTTCTTCTTCTTCCGATGGCACCCTAAATATACCGAAGCCTCTTCACGTCTTTTTGAAGAGCGCTGGGGATACCGTTTCTATTCCGAACAAGCGATGTACTTGTGGGTATTTAGACGCAAGGTATTCTTGTTTGCTCGTTGGTTATATATTCCGGTTAACGGAGCCAACATGGCAGTTCGCATTGCAGCCAAACTTCGTTCATTTGTTAAGCCAGTTTGGGATCCCATCCAGGGTGTGGAGCAAAAAGCCTCCCCCGCTCCACTAAGTATGTTTTCTAAAGCCAAATAAAAAAGCCCGGCAAAGCCGGGCTATTTTATTTTTGTATAATGTTAGTCTAACGAGACACTACCGTTTATATCTGAAGCTTTACTGTCATACAATTTATGAGGAAATTGTTTCTCCATATAAATTTGATCAGATTGGGTGATTGAGGAAGAAAAGCGCAGCTTCATTTTTCCGTCACTGTTAATACCTTTTACCAAGCCAACAACCTTGCGGCCGCGCATCATTTGACGACAATCGTGGATGAATGAACTTGGTACATGCCCTTTAACCACGGTGACTTTTCCGGAGCGCAGTTCACACACAAAGGTGTAATGAATATGCCTCAAACGGTACACCAAAACTGCTAAAGCAATAAAACCAATCACTATACTGATAGTCAAACGGAACACTCCCTGTGTTGAGTTGCTAGCCTAATAAAATCAAAGCCTTATTCGGCCTGAAATGAATAAACTCAGCAAGGGTAATATTAAGCGCATCGCTTGACTAGGTTTAAGTTCAATATTTTGATTACTATCAGTAATTTATGCCTGTTTTGATAGCTTGATCAACAAAATCTTTACAAGCAAGACCATGAAAACATTTTCAATAATTTGACAAAAGCGAACAATAGTTAACTAGATAAATAAGTTAAACGTACAGAAAACCAGCTCATTAAGAGTGAAAAATAGGCGGAAGGAAAAGACTCGCTGCCGAAGTTGACAGCGAGAACGTTCAACTTACTTCTTAATACCTTCGATCACTAAGTCCATTGCCACGGTCGTAGATTTAGGACCAAGATTGGTAGGAATACCAAAGTCTTTCATCACTAATTCTGTTGAGCCAACAAAACCAGCACGATAGCCGCCCCATGGGTCTTTACCTTCACCCACTTTAGTCACATCAATTACGATGTCTTTTGTCACGCCACGCAGCGTAAGCTGACCATAAAGCTTGCCACCTTCGTCACCATTCGCTTCATATTTGCTGCTGGTAAAGCTTGCTTCTGGGTATTGATCTACTGCTAGGAAGTCTTTACTGCGAATGTGCTTGTCACGCTCAGCGTGATTAGAGTTAACCGAAGTAGCATCAATTTTAACGCTAACGGTGGTCGCCTCTGGCGCCGCTTGGTCGTAACTAAAGTCACCACTAAAGGTATCAAAGCGGCCTACTACAAAGCTGTAACCTAAATGGTTAACTTTAAAGTTAATTGAAGCATGTGCACCGCGAGTATCAATGGTGTAATCGGCAGCGCTAGCCGGTAAGGCTAAGCCCATTGTACTGGCTAACAATAATGCGGCTTTAAGTTGTGTTTTCATTGTCTGTCCCTTTAGGTTATTTAGTCGACTTAAGCATTCGAACTAAGGTGTTATCTTTATCTATAAAGTGATGTTTTAGAGCAGCAAAGGCATGACCTGCAGCCAATACAATTAATGCCCAAGCTAAAATCTCATGAATATCGCCGGCCAGCTCTTCTTGCTGAGCAATACCGGTAATGGTGGCGGGAACCTCAAACCATTCAAACACCACAATGGCACGTCCATCGGCGGTAGAAATTAGGTAACCCGAAATCATTAAACAAAATAATAGTGCGTAAAGTAGCCAATGGCCGACTTTAGCTCCCTGCCTTTCCCAAGCTTTATGGTTAGCTGGAGACTCTGGATGTGGATTCAACATTCTCCAAATCAGTCGGAATAGCATCAACATAAACAACAATATCCCAACACTTTTATGGATCATCGGGGCGGTTTGGTACCAACTAGAGTAATAGTTTAAATCAACCATAAATAACCCTAGCCCAAACAAAGCAAAAACACTTAATGCCACCAACCAATGGATAACAATGGCTACCCATCCATAAGTCTGTTTGGTATTGCGAATACTCACTCGGTCCCCTTAAATATCTTCTGATATTACGTCGATGAAACTAGCATCGCTTAAATTCACAATGAAAAAAATTGAATTTTATGTGAAAAATCATTCGAACAATTAGAAAGAAAACCGCTCAAAGTTTTACTTCTCTCTCAAAAAAGCAACAAAACATCAGCAAAAGATCTTAGTTTATTTGTACTTTTAGTCTTAAAGCATAGTGCTAAATAAAGCTTAAAAGCGCCTTAAAAACTAAGATTTAATCAGCTAAGTGGAAAGTTGCCTATGCGCTATGGCATAGCTTGTTTACAGCAGGCTAACGTCACATTACAGTAATAAAATATTCATTTTACCTACTATACTTTTTACTGCACATTTTGCGTGTCTCGCAGCCGCGAGAAGAAATCACGTTGGGTACAAAACACTAGGTATGTGGACCCAATAGAGTAATACCAATCACACTAAGTGAGAGCTCAGAAATAGCGCAGGAAAAATACTCGAGAATAAGGCAGGATTTTTCGATAAGTAGTTATTCTACAATCAAAAATTCTAACGCAGTTATCGAGTATTTTAACCAGGTAGAATGAACAGTTACTTAGTACGATTGGTATAAAGCTTGGAGTAGGCTTATGAAACGATCACGCTTTGATGATATGGACGAATGGGATGAAGAAGACCTAGTCCATAACGCAAAAAGTCATAAAAACCAGCGGGACAAAGCACGTGCTCGTCGCCGCATCGACGAATACAACGAGCGGAAACAATTAGAACGCTACATAGACGAAGACTATAACTAGTTACAGTAATCGCGAAGGGGGAAGTGATGGCACTTCCCCCTTTCTATTGCCATCACAACAAGCTATTTAGCTATGCAAGCCATTATTCCCTACCTTAATTTTTCAGGTAAAGCCGAACAAGCTTTAGCTTTTTATCAGCACTGCTTTAAAGGCGAAGTTATGGCGTTAATGCGCTTTAGCGATAACCAAACCGACATACCCATTCCCGATGAATTATTGAATAAAGTGATGCATTGTCACTTCAAAGCCGGAGAACTGGAATTTATGGCATCCGATGGCATGCCCGTAGAGCGGCTAAAAAACGCGGGTAATATCGAGCTCAACTTAAACTTTTCAGACTTGGCCGAGCAACAACAGGTATTCGAAAAGCTTTCTGAAAACGGCAGCATCACTATGGGTTTGCAAAATACGTTTTGGCAAGCGCGTTTTGCTAGAGTGTGCGACCAGTTTGGCATCAACTGGATGCTAAATTGCCCTCTCAACTAAGAAGTTGATAATGTTATTCACATACCTCGCTTGCGGAAAAACTGCGCGGGGTCACCGGGGCTCTCTTGGTACAACTCAAACGACTTCTCAGCAATTATCTCTCCAGCTAATTCAATGGTCATGCGCCAAGTTCCTAGCTTATTGCTAATAGGAGCCCAAATGGTATCACCTAAATAAAAATCCCAATCGTTGCTGCGAATATACTCTTCACCATCAAAAGGAGCCATAACCTCGCCATCTTCATCTGGGATATTGGGGTGGTAGATGCAATAGCGAATCTTCTGGCCCTTGGCTTTCTTAATATTAATAATCAAGCCGAACTCAACATCTATTTGAGCTTCAACTTGGGTGGTAAATTGGCTAACCTGCGGCAGTGCTTTGGCATCGCTATCCCATTTATTATAAATGCCATAACTATGCAGTTTAACTTGGGGTTTCGCCTTGGCCATTGCTGTAAAACTCTTCTAATTGAATATCTTAATTGTCTATTTTACCTTAGACCTAGCTTTAGCTGCCATTACAATCCTTTCCCCCGCTTTACTTAAGGTGTAGGCTAAAAGCATAAATGAATCATAGCTTGGCCTTTAAGCCGCCAGCTAAATTGTCTCAAGGATGAACCTATGAAAAAGCTACTGACAGCAGCCCTTGTTTTTGCCAGTTGTTCACTGCAAGCAGCCCCCATTAATGAGTTGTTAGAGCTCAACGACAGCGAACTGCAAATGCAGATAATTCGTAACAATCTCAATCAAGCACTAATTCGTCAAAACCCTCCTTTAGAGAACTTTCGACCAGTACTGGACGAGTGGGCAAACACCTATCTTACTTGGGAAGAGATGAAACCAAAGATTGCTGAGGTTTATCTAAAACACTTTACTGATGAAGAGCTAGAGCAATTAGTCGCATTTTATAAAACCCCGGTTGGCAAAAAGAGCCAAGAGCTAAACGCTACATTAATTCGAGAAAGTGCGCTAGCTAGCGCTTTGGTGGCTAAGGGGCATCACAAAAAACTTGAGGAAATGTTGCAGCAAGCCGCAGCCAAACAAAAACAACAAACTGGTAACTAAGCTACGGCGCATCATGTTGTAATGCCAGCAACAACAAACTGGCATTACAATAACAAGCTTTAGGCTAGTGCTTTATTAGCTTTTAAACGGCTCTGCAAAAAGTGTAACAGCATGCCATATAGCGGAACAAACAAAGCAAGATTAACCGCAAGTTTGAAGCCGTAATCTACCCAGGCTATTTCGACCCAGTGTTCAGCCATAAAGGCGTCACTGCTGGCATAAAAGGCCACTGCAAAGAACAAGAAAGTATCCACCAAGTTGCCAAACACACTTGAGCCCGCAGGTGCTACCCACCAATGCTTAAGTTGGCGTAAACGATCAAACACTTTTACATCCAATAACTGACCTACCGAATAAGCCAAAAAGCTAGCCAAAGCAATACGCGCAACAAAAGCGTTCCAGGCTAACAAGCCGGCTAAACCTTGATAGTCACCTTGGTAAAACAATACCGACACAATGTAGCTTACCAACAAGGCTGGCAGCATTGCAGTAAAGATAATTTTGCGCGCCCTAGAGGCACCAAACAAGCGAACGGTAAGGTCGGTGGCTAGAAATATAAATGGGAAGGTAAACGCGCCCCAAGTGGTATGAAAACCAAATATGGTGAAGGGCAATTGCACTAAATAATTACTAGCAGCAATAGTAACGATATGGAATAAAGCGAGAATAATAACACTGCGGCGCTCGGCCTCAGTTAACTGTAAAAACCACATTATAGAACTACCTATCTTTTTGTTAATTGGGGGTGAGAGAACCCAAGGGCGGCGGAGTATTCCATAACTATTAGCTAACTGCAATAACTAAACGATTAGTCAAGAAATCATCGCTATTTGATTTTTTTGGTGATAACTAACAGTTTTTAAGCAAACAAACCTCTCAAAGCTTCGCTCACTGTCAGTTCTTGGTTAAACTGAGCTATTGCCCTGCCCGCGTTCAAACCTATCTGTGGTTTGTTGTTTGATTATGGCAGCAGCACTTACTTCAGCAGTGGGTGCTACGTTTAGTTAATTTAAAAGGATGCACTTTGTCTGGCTTATTGCGGATCATCTTGATCGATACTCACCTAAAAGGTGTGGTAGAACTTAAACTCGACCAACACAGCAATATATGTGGAACTAACGCCTCAGGTAAAACCACATTACAGCGTCTTATTCCGGTATTTTATGGCGAATACCCCAGCCGCGTAGTGCCAAGTACCCGCGACAGTTTCGAGCGCTGGTACCTACCACGAGAAGCCAGCTACATCATCTACGAGTACCAGCAATACAATGGCCAAGTAGCCCAAGTAGTCTTGTCATCGGGCCGTGAAGACCAAGGGGTAAAATACCGCTTTATTGGTAAGCCTTTTGAACTAGAAGATTTTATCGACAAACAAGACGAGCAAGGTACTTGGTTTTTGGCTCCTGCTAAACTAGGCCAAAAACTTAAGAAGCAAGAGTACAACGGCGCGGCGCTGGCCACCACCCGCTTTCTTAATACCAGAGAATTTCGGGCAATTATTCAAAACGATCGCAGCTTACAAAATGCTGGCGACAGCGATTTAAAAGCGTTTGCTCGCCAGTTTTCTATGTGCGATCCGAAACACGGCCTGCGCCACATTGAAAAGCTAGCTAAAGCAGTGCACTCCAAAGAAGGCAAAATGGAAACCATCAAATCGATGATTGCCGCCATTTTGGAAGAAGAAGGCGTTACCTTAAAACCAACTTGGGTAGATGCCAATAAAGCGCAAGCGTGGATCCAAGAAACCCGATTAATCCAGCAGTTTGAAGCGATCCGCCCTAAGTTCGTAAAACTAGAGCAAATCAACCAACAACTGCTTAGCAGCGAAGCGCAGCTAAACCAATTAGACAAACACCTACAAAACGATGAAGCACAGCTATTTAGCCAAAGTGAACATAGCCAACGCCAGCTTAACCAATTAAAACAACAGTTAAATGAACTAGAGCAAGAGTGGCAGAATCAACGCGAACAGCTTAACCAAGCTGTCTCTAGTGCCAATGCCGATGTATCAAGTTTCGACAAGCAACTTAATCACATCGAAGACGATTACCAAGCTTGGCAAGATAAAAACATCGAGCAAGCACTTAGCGCGGTTGAGCAGCTACCACTTTGGCGTGAGCAAGTGCGAGAAGTTAGCGAACGCCACCAGCTGCTCACCGAGCAACACAGCGACATTGAAGCCCACTTCAACCAACGCAAAAGCGAAATCAACGAGCAGCTAAACTCGGCATTAAACAAACTGCATAAAAACAAAGATCAGCTGCAGCAACAGCTCAACCAAGAGAAGCAACAGCAACAAGCTGAACTAAATAACGAACAGCAGCAGCAACAAAAACAAATTAGCCAGATTGAGCAAAGCTTCCAACAACAGCAGCACAAAAAGCAGTTAGAGTTAGCTCAGCTAGAAGCGGGCACCCTGCAAATGGGCTATACCGAAGAAGAAAGCCGCCAGCTTAATATCATGGATAATCGCCTCGATGAGGCCAACCAACAACAACAATTGTTATCTGCGCAAGTACGCCAACACAACCAACAATTGCATAACCTAAAGCAGCAGCGCCAACAAGCCGACCAAGCCTTGGCCAACGCTAGCCAACAATCTCGCCAGCTAGAACAAAAGCTAAGTGAGCTAAAAGACAACCTACAACCAGCCGATGGCAGCCTACTGGCGCACTTACGTAGCGAGCACCCGCAGTGGGAGCAAAGCATCGGTAAATTCATTAATCCTGGGCTGCTCAAACGTCGTGATTTAAAACCTCATAGCGAAACCAACCATCAAAGCGTATTTGGTCTAGCCATAGACTTAAAAGCCATCGATGCCCCAGAATGCGCCGCCACCGAAGAACAAATTAAACAGCAAATTGAGCAAATCCAGCAAAGCTTTAACGAGGCGCAAAAACAGCTTAAGCAAGCTGAAATCAATTTAAGTGATGCCAACAAAGCGGTGCAGCAGCAAGATTTGTCAGTCGCCGAAGCCACCGCAGCACATCATAATAGCGAAGATCAACTAAAGCGCCTGCAAGAAGAAAAACAATTGCTTAAAGAAAGTTTTTCTAGCGCCCTTAAACAGCGCCAAAGTGTTGGACTAGAAAAGCAAACTAAACTAAAAGCTTATTTAGACAATGCGCAAACGCAGCATCAAGAATACCTAGACGAGTTACGCGAACAACACCAAGAAGCCAAGCTAGAAAAAATGGCCTGGTGGGAAGAAAAAATTGATGCACTAGCCTTGCAACTAAGCCAAGCCCAAGACGCCATTAGCAATCGCCAAAAACAAGCGAAAGACGCGCTAAAACAGTCGGAACAATGGTATCGCGGCGAGTTGCAAGCACAGGGCTTAGATGACCAGCTCATTGTTGATTTAGCCAAGCAAAAGCGCCAACTTAATCAACAAATTCAAGACGCCGAACAATATCGTGATGAAGTAAGCGAATACAAAATTTGGCATCAACAAGTGTGGCTAAAGCAAAAACCACAACTTAACGATGCCCTTGCTAATGCTCGCCAAGCACAAAGCAGTGCTAAGCAAGCCCTTAACGAGCAACTGGCTCACTTCAAACAACAGCGCGATAGCCAGCAAGCTGAGCTTAGCAAGCTTAAACAAGAGCTAGAACAGCTACAGCAACAATACAGCCAAACTCAAAACCTATTGCGAAAAATCAAACTCTTGGCTTTACCCAAGCAAAACCACGCAGACCAAACAGCAGAAGCTGCCGGTACACCCGCCGAGCGAGCCCGCCAAGCCGAGCAGCAAATTGTGCAGCGCAACCAGCAGCTTGAGCAAGTAAATGAATCGGTGCGCCATTTTGATAGCCTATTAGCACAACAGGCTGGCTCAGACTTAAGCGAAACTTGGGAGCGTTCACGTGCCGCATGCCGGCGCACCAACGAAGAAGGAGAAAGCACCCTCGCCTATCGTGAGTTAGTGCCGCACCTATCTGAACTGTTAAACGGTTTAGTGCCGCAAAAAGTGCAAGGCCTAATCGATCACGGTCGCAACCTAGGCATGAGCATTAGCAGCTTCTACCAAAACTTAAGCGACATCGACCAACGAATTTTGAGTCAAAGTCGCCGAATTACCCGCGAAATTGGTGAAGACTTAAGCCTAGATGGCGTATCTGATTCAGCAGTAAAAATTCGCTCTAAGATTAGCGAACTAGAGTTTTGGGATGAACTAAAAGCCTTTGTAGATAACTTCCAAGCGTGGCAGCAGCAAGGCTTTAATCAATTGCCCGACGAAGACTACGCCACCAGCATGCGGGTAGCCCTAGACATTATTGGTCGCAGCGCACTTAAAGAAGGGGTATCGCGGTTATTGCTGATTGAGCTCACCCTGCGCGAGGGCAATAGCGACCTAGTGATCCGCACCGACCGCCAGCTTAATGAATCCAGTAGCCACGGCATGGCCTACTTAATTTTGTGTAAGTTCTTATTGGCCTTTACCCGCCTATTGCGTGGCAATGCCGATACTTACATTCACTGGCCAATTGATGAATTAGGCACCTTGCACCAAAGCAACGTGAAAAAGATCTTTGATGCCTGTGACCATAACCAAATTCGCATACTGGGGGCTTTTCCTAACCCAGAATCTGAAGTATTAGACTTGTTCACCCACCGCTACATCATCAACCGTGACAAGCGCCAACTGCAAGTTGTGCAGCCGCGGATTAATCCTTTACAAGAAAAGCTAAAAGCAGCCCAAGCGGCCAAAACCAGTACTAAACAAGCGGAGGCTGAGCTATGAGTAAATTAAGCGCCACCGGCATGAGCGAAACCGGGCGGATATTAGAAGCCCTGTTAAGTGGCCAATTTATCTGCCAAGTGAGTGACGAAGATGGTTTTCACTTTTTAGCCGAAGAAGTTAACCGCGAGCGCATCGACAGCCACTTACATGTACTTAACCGCCGCCTGGCCAGTGCTTGCGAAGGCGAACTGTATTTTTGCGCCTATCGCGAGCTAGGTGATAATGAACACAAAGTGATAAGCCAGCAATTTAGCGAAATAGCAGGTAGCTTACTGCCGCTCACCGAGTGGCTAATTCTCAGCCAAGAAGCACAAGGCCAAGATAGCCCCATTAGTGCCGGAGTGGCGCTGCGTTTAAGCGAGTTACAAACCGTGGTGGAAGACACCCCAGCACTGCGTGAACAATTGGCAAAAATTTCTCAATACAAATTGTTTGGCTCAACCAGTAGCCAAGTAGATGGCCAACTTAAGCAAGTGTTTAAGCGCCTCTGTGAACAAGGTTATTTGGTTCGCCCTAACCAAGAAAAGCAGATCTACATTGCCACAGCAAAAGTGGATTACATTTTTGAAGTGATTAGCTTTATTGATGAAGCCGAAGGCCTAGGCTTAGAACAACAAGCCATGGATGCCATTGGCCAGCAGGAGCCCTTACTGTGAACCAACATTTGCAACAAGCTGGCTTAAAGCTATTTAAGCTGCTTGCGCGTCATGGCGAAAGCCTGATGCATGCTTACGTTAACGGCAAGCTAGATGAAAGTAAGCTAGACAGTAAACAAATTGATGCCTTACTCAAAGCTGGCGTTATTTGGCGCCCATCCGCCGACGAAGGTTTGCATCTAAGCTCTAACTTGCGCTCATTATTAGAAGAAGCCTTAAGTGATACTCGAAATCGGCAAATTGATTCTAATGTTGGCTCGCGCTTAGAAACCATTAAAACCTTGGCAGCACACTACAAAGAAGCCTTACATATTGGCGATTTAGCCGCAGCCGACGTTTATCTCAGCGATTTAAGCGAACACAGCTACAGCCTCACCGAAAGCCTGCGCCATAGCTCACGGGTATTGTGGAGCCGAATCAACAATGAGTTTGGTTATGTGCCCAGCTTAAGCGCCAAAATCCGTGAAAATGAGTTAGCTCAGCAGCAAGTAAGCGAACTGCTCAATAGCCTTGCCTTATTAAACTTTGATACTTTGAGCCAAATAGCTGGCGATATTCGCGAGCTGCGCCGGATCTTGGTGTTGAACCTAAGCCAAGCGGTTTACGACTGCACCCAAGAGCTGGCCGTTGTGCAAACACGCCTACTCACTTTGCTGGGGCGCTTTCGCGAGTTACGTGGTAAGTCTCGCCTGCTTAAAGGTTTGCAGCTATTTCATGCTCAGCATCCCGACTTCAGCCCGAAAGACCCAACTCAGCAAATCGATGTAGCAAGCTTATTTAACCAAGCCCCTGCACTGCTATCCAAGGCCAGTGTTGATATTCACAACAGCGAACATGAACACGACTTATTGCTATCGCTTAGCCAGCTCAAGTTGCAACGTCATACTAAAGTGAGTGAAACCAACACCGAACATGCGGTTTCTCTAGAAGGTGCCGAAGAGTTTGCCCTGCAAGAGCAAAAGATTAAACAAGATGTAGAGAACTACCTGTTAGGTGTAATAGAAAGTGCTGCGGGCCAAACGGCCTTAGAGTACTATCAAGAACAGCACTTAGAATGGGATGCCGAAGCCTGGTTGTATCAAGTATGGGGCAGCTACCATGCACTACCAGAAGAACAACGCGACTACTTTGCACTTGACCCCATCGAAGACCCACACCCAATCTTTAGCGGCAACCGGATTGTTCGCGATTTACAGGTATGGTTACGTTAATTCAGCTAATAAATGTGCTTAGTTAACTAAGCACATTCTTGCCGACTAATTAAGCCGCGCCTATATTTAATTACAAGTACTTACGTTTAAGATACAGAAATATTTGACTGACTAATTCATTATTTTAGAATATGCCAAATGTTGGGCTGGGACGCATTAGAGAATAAACATGAAAGTAGTTGATTTTATTAAGAAAAAACGTGAAATGCTAGCTCAAAACCCATTTGAATTGAAAGATTGGCTATCGCCTGCAATTCGCGATCATTGGATTGAGTTTCTAAATAAAGCGCATGATAGTCAATTAGTTAACTGGGTCAGGGAACATCAATTAAGCTCAAACGGTGAGCAACAAGCCAGTTTTAAAGATACCATCGAGTTACACCCTAAAGCCGAAGCCTTGCTTGAAGAGTTATCTATGCAGCTAGGTGAGGAAATTCACATTGGTGATTGGCTCAATGTCACTCAAGAGCGCATCAATCAATTTGCTGATGTCACCAAAGATCATCAGTGGTTGCACACCGATCCACAGCGCGCCGCAGAAGAGTCACCGTTTAAAACCACCATTGCTCATGGTTTTTTAACCTTGTCCTTGCTGCCTGCACTTACCGAGAGTGTTGACCCAGACAAACCGCTTTATCCATCGGCAAAAATGATGGTGAATTACGGCATCAACCAAGTGCGTTTTCCTTACCCGGTTAAGGTAAATAACCGGATTAGAGCACGCACCCGCTTAACCAAGGTGGTACCTATTAAGCGAGGTTTGGAGCTAGTAAAAGAAATTACCGTAGAAATTGAAGGCTGTCGCCGCCCAGCTTGTGTAGTGGAATCGGTGGTTCGTCTCTATTTTTAGTCGTCACAACTCGCTATGATGGTTCACGTTAGGGTTTAGTTAAAGGAGCTTAACGTGAACACAGCGCATTCTCATTCCATCTCTGTTCAGCAACATACCCATCAAAATAAGCCTTCCTACCAGTATTTACTGAGTCAGCCTAGCTCGCTAGATAGCGCTAAACATTACCCTTTAGTCCTGTTTCTGCATGGTCGTGGGGAAATAGGCGGTGAGATAGAAACGCTGCTCAATTTTGGCCCTAATCGCTACTTACAACAGCATCACCTAGACGCTATTTGTATAAGCCCACATGTGCCAGAAGGTCGCGACGGTTGGGCAATTGCCGAGTTGATTAGCTTACTCGACCAACTAGAACAACAACTTCCCATCGATAACAAGCAAATATATTTAACTGGCTTAAGCATGGGCGGTTTTGGCGTGACCAATTTAGCTTTAGCACAACCACAGCGCTTTGCTGCTTTAAGTATATTGGCTGCTGGCGATCCTAACCGCTTAGCGCCGTGGTCTTTAAACCTGCCAGCCCGCCCGGTTTGCGAAGAGCTATACCAACGACTTAACCAGCTACCGATTTGGTTAGCCCACGGCTTAAAAGACTCAGTGATCCCAGCTGAATTTTCTGTAGAGCTCGCAAGCAAGCTTGGTAAAATGGAACGCCATGCTCAACTACAAACCACTTGGTACCCACAGCATGAGCACAATATTTGGGACGATTTTTACGCCACTAGCAGTTTTTGGATCTGGCTATTTGAACAAACTAACCCAAGCCCAAAAAGTGAACAGCAAAGTTTGCAAGATTTAAGTCACCTAGCTGGTGACTACGGTAATCAGCATGACTATGTCAGCATTAGTTATTGCGAAAAACAGGGGCTTAAGCTGCTTTGTAAAGACTTACAAGACAACGAGCTAAGCTTCACCCTTTATCCAGTGGCCAAAGATCTACTGTTTTGTGAAATAGGTTGCTTACGCTTTATCGAGCAAGCAAACCAAACTCAGCTAGCTCTGACTCGTCTCACCCTACTCGATAAATTTGAGCTAAGTTAAACCCTTAACTAATTCGTTTTATGTAGCTGTCGCGCTGAATGTCTACCACTTCAGCGCTAAGACTTTTTACCATGGGCAATTCTGCAGCTAATCCTTCTACTAGCGCAGTGGTTAAGGCTAGCTTTTGCTCAGTCGTTCTTCCGGAAAGAATATGCAAACGAATATGTAAGAAGCTGTGATCGTCTAAACCACTCAATACATCTTGATAAGCAATGGCTCGCAGCTTAATTGCCGCGGGCTCAAACTCACCACTGTTTTTGAGTAAATAAAAAGCCTTAGCTAAGACCTCGCTGATAGTAATTTGCTCACTCAAGTCTTGAGAATATTCAACAATACAATGCGGCATTTTCGGTACTTTATATTTGCTAAAAATTTAAGCTTTACGATAGAAAAATTTATTTAGTAATACAATTTATAAAAACCAAGCTTTTGTTGATCTGGATCACATCTATAAAGTATGCTCGCTCAGATAATGCACGGCCCTTGGAGCACTGTGCTTTTTTTAACCTTTTATTTGGAATCATCTACTATGAGCAATACTACTACCGCTAACCCAGCCCCACTTGGATTGATGGGTTTCGGTATGACTACCGTGTTATTAAACATTCACAATGCTGGCTTTTTTCCAATTGATGCAATGATTTTGGCCATGGGCATTTTCTACGGTGGTTTATCTCAAGTTATTGTAGGGATTATGTGTTTCAAACGTGGTGATACTTTTGGCACCACAGCTTTTACCTCTTACGGCTTATTCTGGTTAACTCTAGTAGGTTTGTTGGTACTACCTAAAATGGGCTTAGCTGAGCCGAGTCCGCATACCTTTATGGGCTGGTATTTAGCACTTTGGGGCTTATTCACGGCATTTATGTTTATCGGTTCGTTGCGCTACCCAACCGCTAAACAAGTTGTATTTGGTAGCTTAACCATTTTATTTGCACTGCTTGCGCTACGTGATTTCACCGGCAGTGAATTGATAGGAACCATTGCTGGCTACGAAGGCATCTTCTGTGGTCTATCAGCCATTTACTTTGCTATGGCACAAGTACTTAATGCTGAATATGGCCGTACTATTCTACCAGTTGGTCGCCCAATGAAGTTTGAAGACAACAGTGCGCCACTAAAAGTGGCTGCGTAAGCGATAGTTCATTAATTAACTGCGCTACCACGGTTGGTTTTGCTGGCTGTGGATCATCTTCTATAAGTGATTGAATATCTTCAATATAAGCGTCTATCTTAGCTAAGACATGGCGCTTTTGTTGTTTATTGGCCAGGGCTAATATTTCACTCATGCCTTGTGCCCACAACTGCCGATTATGATAGAAACGCTCGCTTAAGCCCGGCGGCCAAAGTGATTCTGAATTAACCATCAATACATAAAATGCTTGCTCAAAACTTTCTGACTTACTTTGCCCACTTAAAGAGTAAGCCAGATATTGCTGCCAGCGACTTTGCACGTTGTGCCAATCGGCGCGAGTATCAATAAGCTGTATAGCCAGCTGCTCTATTACCTGTTGTTGTTTGGGTGATACATCACCTAGCCAGCGCTCAACACTGTTAGAAATGTGTTCAATACGGTAATCATAATGACTTTGCTGGCGGTCGTTATCTTCGCGCTGCTCGGCTAGCTTAGCAATAAAATCTGATAGCTGCTGCGAAGAAGCAGTTTGCGCTAACTGCGCTACATCAATATACACATGACCAGCCAATACCCGATAATGCTCTTGCCAAGCATCAACTTGCTCCAATAATTGCTGTTGGCTGATACCACTATTGATTTGAGCATGAAACAGCTGAAGCTGAGCCAAGTATACTGGCAACTGTTCATTCCTGTGCCATAGCAACCAGCTTTTTAACATGGGTTTGAAAGCGGCTTTTTGCTCACTGTTCATTTCGATGTAATCATCGATGTACCAGTAAGCCAGCCAGTTAAGGTTGTTATACACAAAACGCATACCACAGCCGCTCAGTAAGCCGCTGAGTATCAATATCAGTATCCATCTAAAAGGCTTCGTTTGCATAACACCTCCTTTAATAAACAGACCCAAGGAACCGGAAATAGTTCTCACTCTGCAGCTATTTAATTATTAAGGCTTGTGAGATTAATTCAAGCGGAGTAGATTAGCCCTACTTGCAATGATGGCGTGAAACCAAGCACGCAATGGATGGTTAATTGGTTGGTTTAACTAAGAAATTATTACTGGTATTAGTAGTTATTGCTGGCGCTTTTGGACTTGGCGCCGGTGTAAGTTATTGGCAGCAACAACAGCTTGATGTACTAGACTTTAAGCACTGCCAACAACTGCATAATGGTCGCTGTGAGTGGCAAGTTAATGAGCAAACATGGCAATTAACCTTACCTAGCGACCAACTTCCCGCCATGTTAAGCCAAAATATTGAGTTAAGCACCAACCAGGAAAACCCTCCCAACTTAGAACTCCGTTTACAAGGCATAGAAATGTACATGGGCGAAATCAAGCTGCAGCTCGAGCCTAACAAACATGGTCGCTATCAATCGGATATTTTGCTGCCGATTTGTAACACTGGAAAAATGCGCTGGCGAGCAGAAATTGTTTCTTTAGACCCCACCCAACCTGTTGCTCTTAGTTTTGAGGTAGATAGCCAATGAAATACCTAGCATGGATTGCTCTAATTATTGTTAGTGGATTAGCCGGAGTAATGAGTTTTCAATGGCTTTCTGCTGAATCTAGCCCTAAACAAGCGGCTGTAAGCAATAAAGTGATTGCTACCGTACCGGTAAACTTATTCAAAATTACCAGCAGTGACGGGCGCTTTACAGAACTGAATAACGATAAACAACTCTATATTGCTTACTTTGGTTTTACCCACTGCCCAGACGTTTGTCCAACGTCTTTAGCAGTACTTAGCGCTGCGCTGCAGGGGATATCAGCGCCACAACGCCAGCAACTGCAAAGCTTGTTTGTTAGTGTTGACCCAAAACGTGATGACCCAGAAACGGTGTCCACCTACGCAGGTTATTTTCATCCAGATATCGTTGGCTTAAGCCCGCAAGAAGGCCAGCTATTAGGCTTAACCCAAAGCTTGGGAGTGTATTACAAATATGTAGATATTCCCGACTCACAACTGGAATACAGCGTTGACCACAACTCATTTTTTTATTTCTTAAATGCTCAAGGCGAGTTACTGGCAAAAGTGCCACACACCCTAGACCCGGAGCCTTTAGTCACCAAAATTCAACAATTACTTCCTCAATAAAATAAGGATTAACCATGCGCTCAATCTTGCTCGCTCTCAGTCTTTTATTTAGCATTCACCTAGCAGCCAATGATGCCGCTATTACCGTTAACGAGGCGTATGCGAGAGCTACTCCACCTAATGCGCCCACCAGCGCAATCTTCCTAACAATGACCAATACCAGTGAACAAACTGTTAGCTTAGTATCAGCCAGTACGCCTGCTGCCGGCCGTGTGGAGTTGCATACCATGTTAATGGACGGTGATGTCATGCAAATGCGTCAAGTGGAAAAAATCGAGGTGCCAGCAGGAAAACAGGTAGAGCTAAAGCCGGGCGGTTTGCACTTAATGCTATTTGATTTAGCCAGCAACTTTGCCGAAGGTGAAGAAGTGGAATTAACGCTGGTCTTTTCCGATGGCGGTCAGCAACAGCTCACTGTGCCAGTAAAAAAAGTGATGCATAAAATGAAGCACCACCACTAAAATCTCGACTCGACAAAAATTATTGGGATTAAGCCTGTGCCTAATCCCATTAGATGAGTACTATTCAGACAGGTATCTGTCCAAAGATATACCGTAATCACGCGCCGATACCGCGCTTTCTATTTCTTCATGCTCATACTTACTAAGATCTAAGATCTTAACTTCTGTATGGGTATTCGTTAAGGTATTAAAAACTTGCTTAACCACTGGCTGTAGAGGCTTAAGCTCATTACGCTCAACCACTACACCTAACTTACCCGATTTTAATTTGACCAAGGTACCTACTGGGTACACCCCCATGCAACGGATAAACTTTTCCACCAGGGCCTTATCAAACTGAGTACCAACCCCCGATAACAAAATTCGGAACGCTGCTGTTGGCGGCATACCACTTTTATATACGCGGTCTGCGGTTAGTGCATCGTAACAATCCACAATGTTGGCCATACGAGTATAAGCCGATAATTCATCACCTTTGAGCTTATTAGGGTAACCCAAGCCATCTAAACGTTCGTGGTGATTACTGGCGATTTCGAGCATTATTTTACTAATGCCGTCTTGCGCCTTAAGAATCTGATGGCTATGCACCACATGCTCTCGCATAATCACAAATTCTTCATCCGTGAGCTTACCAGGTTTATGTAAGATCTCATCAGGAGTATTAATCTTGCCGATATCATGCAACATCCCGCCCATCAGTAAATGCTTTTGCTTTGACCGATTCATACCAAGGGAGCGCCCAAAATAGGCCAGTAACATCCCCACATTCAGTGAGTGCTCCATTAAATACTTATCTTTGGCACGAATTTTTGCTAAACACAACATGGCGTTGCTTTGGTTTTCTAGCGAGTCAATTAAACCTTCAGCGGCTTTTTCCATTGGTGCTATATCAATGGGCTCGCCTTGTTGTAATTGCTTAAAGTATTTTGATTGTAAGCTTTTAGCTTCGTTAAATAGCTTTTTAGCCGCTTGCTTCTCGCTTTCGCCGCTACGCTTTTTTGGTTTACTACTTGAGCTATTAATTTCAGAAGATTTTGCTTTAGGCTCCTGCTCTGAAAACACGCTTCGGGACCAATCCACAGTTACAACCTTAACCCCTTTACTTTTTAAAGCGGTAACTTGTTTAGCCTGAGTAATACGCCCAGATTGAGCAATACTGGTTTTTCCCGTTTGACTGGTGATGGATACAACAAACATGCCTTCTTTTAGGGCATCAATGTTGATGGTTCTTATATCGGCTTTAGGGTTTGTCATACGGCTTGGCAATCACTCATCCAAATTACTGCTATAGGTAGAAAAACACTGCTCGAGTAATACTAAAGCAATCAAAAAAAATAGCCTTCTTTAGAACTGTAGAATGTTATCGCTATCAAAAAAGGGAAATGAAATGTAAATTTTTTCGAAAGTTTAATCAACTGCTAAATCTAGCAGGGCTAAGTATTCATTTGCGAGCATTTGAATTTTCTCCCTATCTTTATCTGAGAAGCCTTGTTTCTTTGGTTCTAAAGAAGAGAAATTAAGTGTTCCAATAATTTCACCATGCTTGACTAAAGGAGTGCCAATGTAGCTTTCTAAATGCATAGCCTGATAACAAGGGTGTAAACACATATCGGTCATGGCCCCCACTTGCTGGTAATCCAACACTTTGGCTTGGCTTACTACATCGGCACAGTAAGTCATATCTAAAGAAAATTCATCACCAGGCTTTACGAGATCAAGGCTAGAATACGCGGCCTCTACGACATAACGATTATTTTCAATTTTGCTCACAATACCAAGCTGCATATCAAAAGCTTGCGCTGCTTCTTTTAACCACTGTTGTACTTCCATGTGTAACTCCAATCAGGTTCGAAGAAAGCTAAAGACCAATAATCTAATCTTAGTGCAGATTTGGTTGTTGTTTTAACAATGCTTAGTATACTTTGCTTCATGCAAACACTCGAGCTTTGGCGTTTAGGTATTTTTGTTGGGCTGCTGGCCCTTTTTATGCTGCTAGAAATAGCTTGGCCAAGGCACAAGCGCACTATCCCCCGCTCCCAACGTTGGCCAGCCAACTTTGGGTTAATCCTAGTAAATAGCTTATGTTTAAAGCTGCTATTTCCTATCACCACTTTAGCGCTTGCTAGTTGGGCGCAACATCAGCAATGGGGTTTGTTTAATCAGCTAAACCTTAGCGCAGCCATTGACGTACCTTTGTGTGTGATTTTGCTCGATCTGGCGATTTATTGGCAACATAGGTTATTCCACTCGCTACCTTGGCTATGGCGAATTCACCGTATACACCATGTCGACCCAGATTATGATGTAAGCCTTGGATTACGTTTCCACCCTATCGAAATAGCCTTATCGATGCTGATTAAACTAGGCTTGATTGTATTACTTGGCGTGCCAGTATTAGCGGTGTTTTTATTTGAGGTGATACTAAATGGCATGGCGATGTTCAATCACAGCAATCTAAAGCTACCGTTAAAACTAGATGCCTTATTGCGAAAGCTGCTTGTCACTCCTGATATGCACCGAGTACATCATTCGCAAAGATATCATGAACATAATGCCAACTACGGCTTTAACCTAGCGGTTTGGGATAGATTGTTTCATAGTTATGTCGCTCAACCGCAAGATGGACATAGCCAACTAAAATTTGGCTTAAGTCTCTGGCCTAATGCTAAAGATAACCGCCAACTCAAAGGCTTATTAAGCCTGCCGTTTCGCTCACCGAGCAAATAAGCTAAAGCCAATCAGCAATAGCGTTATCAAGCCAAATTAACGGCTTTTACATGTCTAAAACTTCACCAAAAACCATTTTACAAAACTCCACTTGGTGAGAGTCTCAATTCCTTGCTATATTTCAGCTCCGCGCGAACAAGGAAATAGAGATGTATAGCAGCTTATTGATGATTTTAGGGGCATTAATTGTCGGTTACATGATTCCCGTAAAACATCCCTCGGCTTTACTTGCTATTCGCCGACTAAGTAGCTGGATGCTATACCTGATTCTATTTCTGATGGGTTATGGCTTGGCCTTCATTGATAACCTTGGTCAAAACATTATTCAGCTATTTAGCCAAAGCGCAGTATTAGTGAGTTTATTGCTCACCTTCAATCTAAGTGCCTTGTACTTTGTGGGGCGCTATTTGGCGATGCCAACCGCGGAACCTATCCACAAAAAAAGCAATAGCAAACTCGCGATGTTTAAAGAACCTGCGTTGCTTATCGCACTGCTGATAACCGGTTTAGTTTCGGGCTTGGCTTACCAGCAACAATTACCCGCTCAATCTGTATTAGCTGAATATGCACTTATTCTGCTAATTTTTTGTATTGGTATCGAGCTGCGAAGTGCCGGTATTAGTGTTTGCCAGATGTTGCTTAATCGGCGCGGCTTAATTGTTGCGGTGGTAATGGTGCTTAGCTCCTTACCTGCTGGCGCGATTACTGCCTACTTATTCGACTTACCCTTAAACCTAGGTTTAGCCATGAGCAGCGGCTTTGGTTGGTATTCACTATCGGGCGCTTTATTAAGTAAAGCAGCAACTCCCTTAATTGGTAGTACTGCCTTTTTTGCCGATTTAAGCCGCGAATTAATTACCCTGCTATTAATTCCAGTTTTAATGCAGCGCTCGCCCGCCGCCACTATTGGTTATGCCGGCGCAACTGCCATGGACTTCTCCTTGCCTATGCTGCAGCGTGCTGGCGGCAACCAACTAGTGCCGATAGCCATTGCCAGCGGCTTTATTCTTAGCCTACTTTGTCCGGTAATGATTTTACTACTGGTTAACTTTGTCTAATCATTGTGATTAAAGTCGGCAATGGCCTTGTCTAATAGCTTCAAATCTTCTGGATAATCATGACTAAGTTGGTGGATCCAATCTTCAACATTATCCCACCATGCGGGTAACTCCGGCGATTGAATTTTGTTGGCTAAACGCTGGATTCTCGCTAAACCTATCGAGCCCGCAGCACCCTTAATTTTATGCGCCTCAGAGGCAATGCCATCCTGGTCTTTTGCAAACAAGTTACTCTCGAGTACTTTCATGTAATCAGGCATCACTTGCTTGAACAAATTGATGCTATCGTTAAGCACTTTTACCCCAATGGTCTCGCAAAACTGCTCAACTAAATCTAAATCTAAGATCGGCATAGAGCTGCGACTTAATGCCTGTTTAGGGTTTACTGCTGGCTCGACTTCTGGCTCTTCGCCAATCGCAAACACACGATTAAAACAATGCACTACCGCATTGCGATTAATCGGTTTGTGAATAACATCAACCATGCCCGCTTTAGCAAATTCGCTTTTGCTGTTTACCACATTGGCGGTAAGGGCCACTAAAGGAGGTAAATGCTGCTTGGCGAATTGCTCCTGCCAACGTTTGGCAATATCAAAGCCAGTCATATCAGGTAGCTGAATATCTAGTAAAACCAAGTCGAAGTTATCAGGGTCAAATACTTCTAGCGCCTGCTCACCGCTCATGGCCACCTCAACATAGTGACCCAATTTTTCGAGAAGTGCTTTGGCTATGGTGACGTTTAGCTCAACGTCTTCAACCAGCAGGATATCTAATGGAGGATGATCAATTTGTTCAGCTTCATCAGGAATAGCATCTAAAGTAACTTTTAGGGTAACGGTAAAGCATGAGCCTTCTCCCTCTTTGCTGCTAACGCTAATGTCACCACCCATTGCACGAACTAGCTGGCGAGAGACCGACAAACCAATGCCGGTACCGGTTGCTGATTTACTGCCTTCTACTTGGTAGTACATGGCAAAAATCTCTTCCAACTGGTCTTTAGGAATGCCTGGTCCGGTATCTTCAATCATCAATTCAAGTTGCACTTCTTGCTCAGACAAAGGCTCGGCTTTTATGGTTAAAGCAACTTCGCCCTGCTCGGTAAACTTAACTGCGTTATGGGTTAAATTCCACAGCACTTGGCGCAGGCGCGTTGGGTCGCCCATGATGCTATTGGGAATAGGACCAATTTGCTCAAAACGAAAATCTAAGCCCTTACTTTGTAACTGCATTTTAGTGAGCGTTTCAATGTCGGTAACTAAGGCTTTAAAGTCCATTGGCTCTAGCGACACCGCAAAGCGACGCCGGTCTAGCTTATCTAAATCAATAATATCGTTGAAAATATTACCCAGGGTAGTCGCACTCAATAAGATGGTATTTACGTGTTTGCGCTGGTCATCATTAAGTGGGGTGTCTAATAACATTTGGCTTAAACCCACCACCCCATTAAGCGGAGTGCGCAACTCGTGGCTCAGCGTAGAGATAAACTGAGTTTTATCTCGATTGGCTTTCTCAATATTAGCTTGATGGCGCATTCTCTCGGTAATGTCTCGACCAAAACCTAACAAACCTAAACGGTTACCATTACGCCCATAAAATGGCACTTTACGCAGTTCAAAGAACGCTTTGCGCCCATCGGGATACTCTAACCACTGCTCGTAGGTAAGCGGCTTATCATTGTCAAAGACTTGGTGATCGGTTTCCACAATTTTATCAGCAATATCTTCCGGGTAAACGTCGTAGGGAGTAAGGCCAATAAGTTGCTTTTCAGAGCGCCCAACCAACTGCTCTAACGCTAAGTTACAACCGGAAAACTGGCCTTGCTCATTACGGTAATACACTAAGTCGGGAGAACTATCGATAAAACTACGTAACAAGGCAGAGTGTTCTTCCAGCTCTTGTTGCGCTTGTTGGCGTTGCCTTACTTCTTGCTCTAAGTTGGCCATGGCTTGGCCACGAGCAGCTTCGGCTTTCTCGCGCTCATCAATCTCATTATTTAGCTGGCTGATGTTGGCTTTAAGTTTATTGGTAAGCTGCAGGTCTCGCGAGCGCATTTTTTCGAGCTTACGGATCATCTTGCTTAAGCGTTGGCGCGAGTCTTCAATTTGCTCTACCACCACCGACATAAAAAACACCGCCCACGGCGTAATAATTAAACCAAAAAACACCGAGCGAACTAAATCCACCGACGACACCTGGCCAGTAAGCGCGAAGGTAACACTCATTTGGATTGCCAAAGCCACTAAAATAATGGCGCTAGCTAAGCTTATGGTAAATTTAACTACGCCCAATCGAGATAATAAATGAACGTAATAGGTGGCAAGATTTTTCAGTGGCGTCATTAAGCCAGATTCCTTTTATAGCGCGAAGCAAGCTAAGCAAATGTTAGGGTCTGTTAATCTTTGCTGATGGTTTTTTGCAGCAATTTATTAGCCATTTAGGCAAGGCAGTGAGTGTACAGTTAAGTGGGCTTAATAATCACTCGCTAACGCTGAATAAATGGCTAAAAAATGCTGCCCGAAGGGTTCGGATAAGCGAACTTTACTCTTTGTTAAGCAATTCTTGCTTAGCCCACTAGGCTTCTAAGTGCTCGCCGCGATTAAAGCCGCTTATCTCGAACAAAATTTCAACACCAAAGATCAACAGACCCTAGCTAATTCATAAAATAAAGATGGTTAATATTAACCTAGCTTTTGTGGTATAACAGCCCATCTTTTTGTGTCATATAAATGCAATGAGCCCTAGGGGCTGTTTTTCTTTCGAGCTGATTTTTGCAGCCATTTGTGGCTTATTTATACAAGGCAGAAGCTTTAATGTGTAGTTAGTCTACATGAGAAGCTGATAACGCAGTAGAAATAAGCCACAAACGCTGCCCGAAGGGTTCGACTAAAATCGTTGTATGCTTTGTTAAGGCATGTTTACCTAGAATGCTAGGCTTCACATTCCTTGCCGCGCCTAAAACGATTTTTTCGCGAACAAAATTTAACCGCGAAAGATAAACAGCCCCTAGCTCACGCATCCTGTTGTGGAGTACTAAGTGCATGTCTACTGCAATGCCTGACGTAGCAAACTCAAGCCGCGCCCAAACCGAAGGAAAGCTCGATTGGGTAGGTATGAGCCAAATTGAAATGCCCATAATGCTGGCATTTGAAGCACAAGCAGCTAGCCGCGTGAGTGCTAAAATTGAGGCCTTTGTCAGCTTAGATGACCCACAAGCCAAAGGCATTCATATGTCTCGTTTATATTTGATATTGGATCAATTATCTAACGAAGGCGTATTGGATTATGCTGGATTACACCGCGTTTTGGATCAGTTTATTGAAAGTCATCAAGATTTAAGTGAGCAAGCGCAGGTTCGCTTTAGCTTCGACTACCATTTGCGCCGTAAATCGCTGTTATCAGGCAAAACCGGTTGGAAGGCTTATCCCGTTGCAATCACTGCCACTCGTCACCAACAACAAACCATTATTGAGCTTGAAGTTGAGGTTCCGTACTCATCCACATGCCCTTGCTCGGCCGCGCTATCACGCCAGCTTATTCAGCAGGCCTTCAAACAACAGTTTGCCGATGAGCAAGTTTCAAGTGAAGCGGTGCATCAATGGCTTGGCAGCAGTGAAGGCATAGTTGCTACACCCCACAGTCAGCGTAGTATCGCTCAGCTAAAAGTTAAAATTGCCACTGAACAGCAAGATATTCCCATAATCAGTTTGCTTGATGAAGTGGAAAGTAGTTTAAAAACCCCAGTACAGGCGGCGGTTAAACGTGAAGATGAACAAGAATTTGCTCGCCTTAATGGGCAAAACTTGATGTTCTGTGAAGATGCAGCTCGCCGTTTACAACACAGCTTAAATAGCCGAGCAGACTTAGTTGATTTTTGGTTAAGGGTAAACCACTTAGAAAGCTTACATGCTCATGATGCTGTAAGTATTGTAACTAAAGGCATTGAGCAAGGTTACAGCGCCTAGCTAGGGCGCTGTTTTTGTAGCCTCTATAGCGCTGTCTCCGGCGCTACAGTAGCGGGCTTTACCCTGATGTTTAGCACGATAAAGCTGCAAATCTGCCACCCTTACCAGTTCACCATAATCCACACCCTGTTGAGGAATAACGCTGGCCACGCCAATACTTACCGATACAAAGTCGCTCACATCTGAAAATGCATGGGGAATCTCTGCTTCTTTCATATTGTGCAACACGGTTTCGGCGATTTGCTTGGCACCTTCACAGCCGGTGTTAGGTAGCAAAATAGCAAACTCTTCACCGCCATAACGGGCCACAAGATCGGAACCACGCTTCACCGAGCGGCTAATTAACTTAGCCACTTGGCGCAAGGCTTCGTCGCCCTGTTGGTGGCCATAGTTATCGTTATATTGCTTGAAGCAGTCAATATCCAACAATAACAAACTTAACTCTACCCCTTCACGACGATGGGTTAGCCACAGCTGCAATAGTTTCTCATCAAAGCTACGGCGGTTAGCGACCTGAGTTAGGCTGTCGATAAAGCTGAGTTCCTGTAACTGCATAATCGCATCAGCCAATTGCTGCTCGGTGGCTTTACGCTCGGTAACATCTCGCGTGATGAAGATAATGCCACGCTCGCCACTCACATCATCAAAATACGGGCCTTTGATCACCTCATACCAAATCTGGTGACCATCATCTAAGTACACTAGTTCTTCATAACGGATCGGCTTGCCATCTTCTAAAATTTGGCGGTTTTGCAACTGATGCTGCTCTAACTGTTCTTCACTAAGAACCTCAGTAAGGTGTTTGCCTAACAACTCATCACTGGTAAAACCAAACATTTTGGCGAAGGGTTCGTTTCCGCCAACAAAATTACCTTTATCATCAATAAAGCCCAATGGATCGGGGGTTGAGTTAAACACGGTGCGAATAAGGTTGTTTTGCCGCCCTAACTCTTTCTCGGAGCTAATTCGGTTTTGGTTTTCATGTTCCAGTTTACGGTTAAGCTCGTGCCACTTGGTTACGTCGTAAGACACATTAAGCACACCTGTCACTTCGTTTTGTTGGTTCTTAAGTGGATAGACATTATTTTGCAGCAGGATTTGTCGGCTATCTGGGGCACTAAACCATTCGGTATGTTGGCAAGGCTTGCCCGCTAATACTTGATCATCATAGGCTTGGCTGCGTTCCAGTTCATTACGAGTTAAAAAATCGCTAAGTTTTTTGCCGGTTAACTCGCCCGGCTTTAAACCATGAAAGCCCGCCCATGCTTGGTTACAGCCAAGTAAACGCTCATTAGCGTCTTTAAAGTAAATAAATTCGGGAATGGAGTTAAGCACGTTAGCAAACAGTTTTTGCTCTTGCTCAATTCGGTTTAAATAAGAATAACCTTGGGCATTTTCGTAAGCATTAATAAACCATACTTCGCGGCCATTATGCGCAGTTAAGCTAGCGTAAAGCAGCAAAACCCGGGTTTGCTGGGGGAAATTCACCACCCAGTGAACACCTTCAATTTTAGCCGAAGATTGATGGGGCTTTAGTAGTTCTAACAATTGTCCAAGATGGGCTGCATCAGAAAACTGCCAACGCTTGCCGTTGTTAGCTAATTGCAGTAACTCACAGACACGAGGATTAGCAAAAATAACCTGCTTGGCTTCTAGGTCAATCATCAGCTGAGCAGCGGGAGACTTCACCATTGCCGCGCGCTGAGCACGCACTTTTCTGCGAGTAAAGGCCCACATAATTACTACCGCAACGAGTAGTATGCTTAGTAGCGCAATAGTAGCCTGCATCCAGACTGCCGGATAAAAACTTTCGTGCATCGATTGTCCATTTTTTCTGCAACCGCTGCTACTTTACATGATTATATTACATAAGAAAATAATCATTTACTAAACAAGCAATTAGCTCACAATTACTAAGTCAAGCTCTAGCTTAAAGCACTGCCTTGGGGGCCATCACAGGCCAGCTTTTTGGCTATATCAGTAAGGGCTAACCACTTGTTTTGGCACCAATTTGGCGCCAGTAAAACCGGCGGCCGAGCATGGGCACTTACACGGTGATAAACCACATGTTCAGGGGTATGGCGAATAAGTTTTACCGCTTGTTCAACGTAGTGCTGCTGGCTCATGGTATCTAAGCGGCCTGCTCGCCACGCCTTAGCCATGGTACTACCCTCAACTACATGCAAAGGATGCAGCTTTATGCCAGCAATACCTTCAGCAAGTACCGCCTTAAGTGATTGCATATAATGTTCAGGCGCTTCTCCAGGCAAGCCTAAGATAAGATGAGCGCATACTTTTAAACCGTATTGGTGGGCACGAGCTACAGCCTTTTGAAACGCCGCAAAATCATGACCACGATTTATTTTCTTTAACGTTTCATCATGGGCAGTTTGCACACCTAACTCTAGCCACACTTCTTTTCCTTGAGTCTGATACTCTGCCAGCATTTCTAACACCGCTTCGGGTACGCAATCTGGGCGGGTACCAATGCATAAACCCACCACAGACTCATCGGCTAAGGCTTGCTGATACATCCCACGCAAATATTCTACTTCGGCATAGGTGCTGGTATAGGCCTGAAAGTAGGCTAAATAGCGGATGTCTTTATGTTTTAGCTCAGCCTTGCGTGCATCCAGCTGTTCGCCAATCGACATCATTTGCTGTTGCGGTTTAACAAAAGCATCTACGTTGCAAAAGGTACAGCCACCTTTACCAATACTGCCATCGCGATTTGGGCAGGTGAAATCGCCATCCACACTTAGCTTGCGCACTCGCCCGCTAAAATGTTGTTTAATATGACGACCTAGGGTGTTTACATATAAATCTAGCTGCACAGCTTTCACTCTTTAATAAAGTGGGAAAAACCCCAAAACGGCGGCTAGTCTACTGGCAGCAGCCAGCTAGGTCTTAGTTGTAGATCAAGGGAGCACAAGATTTAAACATTAGATGATCAACAACAGTGCTCTCAATTCCCCTTCAGCAAAGATAAACAGCATCTCTTGAAGCTGCTATACTGCGTGCCGCTAATTCAGTCGCACCTAGGAATCAACATGAGCTCTCAAGCATTAATCGACGCAAATGACCGTCTAACCACTAAGCAGCGTTACCAAAGCTTTATCGAACAAACTCGCAAGAGCCAACAGGTTTGGACCTTAAGTGACGAACAAGGTTGTTTGATTATCGAAACCGGTGACGAAAAAGTATTACTGCTATGGAGCGAGCAAGCTCTTGCAGAACACTGGGCCAGTAAAGATCACGCAAACTTTAAAGCCCTCGCCATTAGTTTGAGTGACTTGACCGAGAAGTGGCTCCCGGGAATGGCCAACGATGGTTTTGATCTAGCAGTGGCGCCTAGCTTTGCCGGTGAAGGCACAATTGTTGCGCCCTTAGATCTTGCCGACGAGCTTAGCAGCGGAAAAATCAAGTAAGCCGGGTATTTACCGCGCTTAAGTCCACTAAGCAGTTTTTTTAGTAAGGACTTAAGTGTAGAATCTTCGGCTCGAAAATTGTTCATAGCGCCCAAACGGGTACAGAAATACATACAGGTTAAATTATGACGACAACGGTTAATCCATTATTAGAAGATTTGAAGGCGCGCGGCCTAGTTGCTCAATGCACTGCCGACGAAGAACTGGCCGAACACCTTTCTAGTGGAGCCCGCACCCTGTATTGTGGCTTTGACCCAACAGCCGACAGCCTGCACATTGGTAGCCTAGTACCACTGCTTATGCTTAAGCGTTTCCAACAAGCTGGTCACAAGCCCTTAGCCTTGGTGGGTGGTGCAACTGGTTTAATTGGTGACCCAAGCTTTAAAGCCGCAGAGCGTAAACTAAACAGTGATGACGTAGTTACCGGCTGGGTAGAGAAGCTGAAAAAGCAAGTCAGCCAGTTTATTGAGTTTGGCGAACAAGACAACGCCGCCAAGGTAATCAATAACCTTGATTGGATTGGCAAAGTAAACGTGATTGATTTCATGCGTAACGTAGGTAAACACTTTAGCGTTAATGCCATGATCAAAAAAGAATCGGTAAAACAGCGTATCGACCGTGATGAGTCAGGTATCTCGTTCACCGAATTCAGCTACATGCTGCTGCAGTCATACGACTTTGCCGAGCTTAGCGATAAACAAAACACCACCTTACAAATTGGTGGCTCTGATCAATGGGGTAACATCACTGGCGGTATCGACCTAGCTCGCCGCATGTACAGCAACAAAGTTTACGGCTTAACCATGCCGCTAGTCACTAAAGCTGATGGCACCAAGTTTGGTAAAACTGAAACAGGCACCATTTGGCTAGACCCTAAGCGCACCTCGCCTTACGCGTTCTACCAATTCTGGATTAACACGGCTGATGCCGACGTATATTCGTTCTTGCGTTACTTCACCTTTATCGACGTAGCCGAAATTGCTGCCATTGAAGAGCGTGATAAAGCCGCCCAAGGTCGCCCAGAAGCGCAAGGTATTTTAGCCAAAGAAGTGACTCGTTTAGTGCATGGCGAAGAAGGCTTAGCCTCAGCAATGCGGATTACTCAAGCGCTATTCTCTGGCGACTTAGCCTCTCTCAGTGAGTCAGATTTAGAACAGCTAGCCCAAGATGGTTTGCCTACCACTCAACTTGAACAAAGCGAAGCTGGTTTAGTTGAGCTACTTACAGCGAGTGAGTTGGCTAAATCAAATAAAATGGCGCGCGAATTTATAGGTAACGGCGCAGTGTCTGTAAACGGCGAAAAGCTAAACGACCCTCAGCTAACCCTGCAAGCCAGCGATGCCTTATACGGTAAGTATTCGGTAGTTAAGCGCGGTAAAAAATTATTCAGTTTGATCATTTGGGCTAAATAATTTTACTGTTAAGAGCAATCAGCCACGCTGATTGCTCGATTTATTCCCTTCAACATATTATCCACCACCTCTGCTGTTGTTATCTGCCAGAAAAACCTTTTCTGAGTATTCCAATGTCGCTTCTTGTTGGCTTCAATCACCCTTCATAAACTTCTCATTGCACTGGTAATTTCCCTAGAAAGCTTTAATTCAAATCTAGCTGCACGCGCTCTTGTTATCAACCAATTTCAATAAACGTTAACCAGTTTGCAGTTTAAGTTAAAAAAGTCTGGCAAAATTGGTTTACAAATTTTAGATGTATGAGCCAAAATGCTATTTAGAAACACCTTACTAATTGCCGCCACTAGCCTCGTCTTCACACTTCAAGCTAAAGACTGGGCTGACTATGATGTCCCCGCGGATCCTGGGCTTGGTAATACTTGGGAATTAATTGACGCCTTTTCTGACGATTTTAACTACCAAGGAAAAAACCAACAGTTTAGTGAAAAATGGAACGACCATTACCACAATGCTTGGACTGGCCCAGGCTTAACTATATGGAGTTCTGAACACTCTGATGTAGTAGACGGAAAGCTGGTGATTAAAGCTGCCAGAAAACCGGATACCGAGAAAGTTCACCTAGGTGTAGTGACTTCTAAAACACCAATCATCTATCCAGTTTACATGGAAGCCAAAATTAAAGTGGCTAACCAAGTGCTTTCGTCTAACTTTTGGTTATTAAGTGCCGATGACAAGCGCGAGCTAGATATACTAGAGATATACGGCAGCGATCGCGCCAACCACCACAAGCATTCTCGCCATGCAAATACCAACTACCATGTATTTATTCGTGATGAAGAAAGCAACGCAATTATCCGAGATATTGGCTCTCAACAGCATCACTTCTTACCAAACGAAGCGCCTTATCGCGATAACTTTCATCGCTTTGGCGCATACTGGATCGATCCATGGAATGTCGAGTTTTACATTGACGGACGTTTAGTTCGTCGCTTAAACAAAACGTCACTTAAAGACCCAGAAAATCTTGGTCTAGACCGTGAGATGTTCATGATCATCGACATGGAAGATCACGACTGGCGCTCAAGTGTTGGTCACATAGCTAGCGATGAAGATTTAGCCGATGAAACCAGAAACAAAATGCTGGTAGATTGGGTACGAGTATATGCGCCAGTAAAAGCCAATGAGAGTGAGCAGAAACTAGGCCCAGTAAAACTCCCTATTGATGTGGCCGGTTTGAGCTTGCGCCACAGCACCAAGTGTTTTGAAATTAGAAACCCCCGCTCAGAAAAAGGCGCTCGCTATCGACAAAGCTACTGCAGCCATCGTGGCCAACAGCAGAAGTTTACTTTTACCGAGCAAGTGAGTGAACAGGGCCAACAAATAAGCATTAAAAACACCGCAAATGATTTTTGTGTTGCAGCGCGAGAAGGCAAGCAAGACTTACGCCAACAACACTGTGATGAGCAATCGGCAGCCCAGTCTTGGCTATTATCAAACAAAGGCCACAATTGGTTCAGCATTAAAAACCTCGCCACTGGTGAATGCCTAGAAATGGCGAAAGGCTCCCAGAAAAATGGCAAAAACTTGTCATTGGGTGAATGTGATGGCTCGGAACATCAAAGCTTTAAATTCGTAAATTAATGGGAAGGCTAGCCTAACAGCTGGCCATTTACTTCGCTTAAACAATAGGTTGTTCATGAAAAATTATCAGATGTACATCAATGGTAGCTGGCTAGATGCAAAATCAGGAGCACGCGCCGAGGTACTTAACCCTTCAACTGAAGAAGTTATCGCCACTGTCGCTAATGGCGATGAAACCGATGCAGAGCTAGCCATGAGCGCAGCAGTAGCAGCACAAAAGCAATGGCGTAAGCTACCTGCTCGCAAACGCGCCGAAAAACTGTATGAATTAGTGGCAGAGATTAAAGCTAACCGTGACTTCTTAGCCGAGCTGCTTGTGCAAGAACAAGGCAAGTTACTAAAAGTAGCGCGCATGGAGGTAGACGTAACCTGCTCGTTTATTGAATACGCCTGCGAATGGGCTCGCCACATTGAAGGTGACATTGTTGAGTCAGACAACCCTGACGAGCACATTTGGATCCACAAGGTGCCGCGTGGTGTAGTGGTGGCCATTACCGCATGGAATTTTCCACTAGCGCTAGCTGGTCGCAAAATTGGCCCAGCCTTAGTGGCGGGTAATGCAATTATTGTTAAGCCAACTACCGAAACACCATTAGCAACACTTGAACTAGCAAAACTGGCCGACAAAGTTGGCTTGCCAAAAGGTTTATTAAACGTAGTCACCGGCCCAGGTCGCTCCTTAGGCGATGCACTGGTTCGCCACCCAAAGACAGCCATGGTATCAATGACAGGCAGTACTCCAGCCGGCCAAGCCATTGTGCGGGCAGCCTCAGACAACTTAGCTCATGTACAACTAGAGCTAGGCGGCAAAGCGCCCTTTATCGTGCTAGACGACGCTAACATAGATGCGGCAGTAGACGCAGCGCTAAACTCTAAGTTCGATAACTGTGGCCAAGTATGTACTTGTAACGAACGTTTATATGTTCATGAAGCTATCTACACCGAGTTTATGGACAAATTGCTTGCCAAGGTGAAAGCCATAAAGGTAGGTGACCCAATGAACGAAGATAGCGACATGGGACCAAAAGTAAGTGCTAAAGAGCTAGCCAATATGGAAGCCATGGTTGCTAAAGCCATAGAAGAAGGTGCCACCTTAGTCACTGGTGGTAAACGCTTAAGCGGCAAGGAGTTTGAAAAAGGCTACTGGTTTGAACCCACCGTATTTACCGACGTAACCCAAGAGATGAGCCTCGTTCACGAAGAGATCTTTGGCCCTATTTTGCCCGTAGTTAAATTTACTGAGTTTGATCAAGTGATTAACTATGCCAACGACTCTGAGTACGGTTTGTCGGCGATGATCTTCACCGACCGAATTAAACTAGTCATGGACTTAGTAAACGACCTTGAATGCGGAGAGATTTATGTAAACCGCGGTCATGGCGAGCAACATCAAGGCTTCCACAATGGTTACAAACTAAGTGGCTCCGGCGGTGAAGATGGCAAATATGGTTTTGAGCAATACCTAGAGAAGAAAACCTTCTACGTAGATTTCTCAAAATAACGCTTTTTCTTAGGAAGTGAGCAAGCAACTTATTAGCAGTGAGTTGCTTGCTACCCGCAGTTTTGAATATGGAGACCGCAATACCCAATAGCAACAATAACTAAACGCAAATATATGGTGATAATATGCTCTATGTTGGATTATTTTTAAGCTTAATAATGGTTTATATCGGCTTACTCGAATTAATTCAGTGGCAGCGACCCAAGCAATAAAAAAAACTATAATTTCCGCAGTCATTAGCTTACCTAATTGAGCTAATGGGAAATATTCAGCTAAAGCCCATCCACCGAACAGTGCCAAAGCTTAGCTTAAACTTAAACTGTTCCCTTAAGGCATTATCTTCAGCCTTTTAAGTTTATAGACACTTAAGTGGTAATCCCCGAATAACTAAACCCAACACCTAATTTTGATTAAAAAGTTAATAACAAGTTACCAATTGCCTTAAAAAAGTCATAAATTTTTCCTAAGCTGCTTGCAGTTCATCGCTTAAGTCGGTAACTATGGTTTATTATCAAATCCGTTGTTAGTTCCACTACGATTAAGGAATGCTATGCAAATTCGCCCTATTCATGAAGAAGACGCGGTTGACGTGGCCATGCTGGCAAAGCAACTAGGCTACAATCCAACGGCACAAACTGTACTACCTAATATTCACGCTATTTTAGAAAACCCTGCCCACCAAGCCTTTGTTTACCTCAACGAACAAGAGCAAGTAGTAGGTTGGATACACGTATTTATCGCTCTGCGTTTAGGCTCACTACCCTTTGCTGAAATCAGCGGTATGGTGGTTGACCAAGACTCACAAAATCAAGGCATTGGCCGGGCACTTGTTAAACAATGCCGTCATTGGGCGACTAGCCGCGGCGTTGGCGAAATTCGAGTACGTTGTGACTCTACCCGCGAACAAGCAAATCAGTTTTACCAGCACATCAAATTTAAACAGCGTAAAACACAACGGGTGTTTGTGCGCGATCTGTAGCTGTTCCTTAAACTAGCTTATGGTAATATTCCGCTGATTTTTCCTTTTGATAAAGAGACGGTTATGACTACAGCTATTATTGGTGCAATGGAACAAGAAGTGGTAGCACTTCGCGAAATGATCGATAACTGTGATACCTATAGTTTTGCTGGTTGTGAATTTTATAGTGGTGAAATTAACCAGCACCCAGTAGTAGTAACCCGCTCTGGCATCGGCAAAGTAGCTGCCGCCATTGCCACTACCGTGTTACTGCAACGCTACCAACCCACTCAAGTGATCAATACTGGCTCTGCCGGAGGTTTTGACCCCGCTTTAAAAGTAGGCGATGTGGTTATCTCTAACGAATTACGCTATCACGATGTAGACCTTACAGCCTTTAGTTACGAAATGGGCCAACTGCCTGCTAACCCAGCCGCCTATAAAGCTGACGCTAAGCTTATCGAGATTGCCGAACAGGCTGCTAAGCAGCTTTCAGGCCATCAAATTGTGCGTGGTCAAATCTGTACTGGTGATATTTTTATGGCTGATCCTGAACGTGTCGCTAAAGCCCGTGCCGACTTCCCAAATATGACCGCAGTAGAAATGGAAGGCGCCGCTATTGCGCAAGTTTGTCATCTCGCCAAAGTGCCATTTGTGGTGGTTCGAGCGTTGTCAGACATTGCCGGTAAAGAGTCGCCCTCGTCATTTGATGAATTCTTAGAAACAGCAGCCAAGCACTCTACTGCCTTGGTACTAGCCATGTTAGAGAAGCTAACTGACTAATGGACGAAAGCTCCTGGCTGTGGCTTAGCCTCAGCCTGCCCTTTTTGGGTATAGCCTTAGAACGTTTAATACCAGGCCGCGGATTTGGTCAGGTAATGCTGCTAGTTCGTTGGTTTGCCGAGCAACTATCAATAAAAGTAAATCGCAGTGGCAATGGTCCTCGCCAGCAGCGCATTGCTGGCGGTTTGGCTTTACTGGCGATTTTACTGCCTCTAAGCTTAGGCTTAGCCTTGTTTAACCAACTTAACCCCCTCACCGTGTTAGTAGACAGTTTCCTGCTACTTTGCCTGCTACAATGGCAAGCACCAATGCACAGTTACCATCGCATTACTCACCTTCTCAACAAACATTTGCACAAACCCGCCCGCAACATTTTACGGCCTTGGGTATTACGCGATTGCGAAAGTTTGTCTGCAGTCGGCGTGGCTAAAGCGTCTGCTGAAATGCTATTGCTGAGGCTAGCAGCCAATTGGTTTGGGGTGATTTTTTGGTTTATGTTGGCAGGCATTGTACCGGCCTTAATCTACCGCATCGTTACCGAGTTACACTTTGCTTGGAACCCTAAACTCGTGCAATTTCGCCAATTTGGTCATACCGCAAGTCGCTGCTATCAGCTGTTTAGCTACCTGCCCTTCCAACTATTAGCATTAATTATCTGTTGTTATGGCAAACTCTCTCGTAACAGGGCCGCGCTTAGTGAAGGCTTCCGCTGGCCTTATATCAGTAGTGGTAAGCTAATAAGCGTAAGCGCAAGTAGCTTACAAAGCGAGCTAGGTGGACCTCGCCATTACCAACAGCAAAAAGTTGAACAAGCCCGCTTTGGCCCAAGCCAGCAATACCCAGAAGCGGCTGAGCTAGACAGACTTGCCTTAAAACTCAATATGAGTGCGCTACTGTACTTACTTATTCTTTGTCCAATTTACCTTGCGCGTGTTATCTATCTTTAAGGCTGCAAGAGCCAATACCGTTAAGCTCATCGTCGTATTGCTAGCGACCTTTTTCAGCACTGTGCTTTACGCTAAACCGCAACGCATCATCTCCTTAGCCCCACATTTAACCGAGCAAGTTTATGCACTTGGAGCTGGTGATAAGCTGATTGCCACAGTAGATTATGCCGATTATCCAGAAGCCGCTAAAGCGCTGCCACGCATTGGCAATTATCAATACATTAGCCTCGAGAGCATCATTTCTTTAAAGCCCGACTTAGTTTTAGTCTGGCAACAAGGAAACCAGCAAAGTTTGGCGCAAAAGCTACGCGCCTTAAACATTCAGGTATTTGTGTCCAAAGCCAAACGGCTAGACAACCTACCTAAACAACTGGCAGAGCTGGGTAGTATTTTAGGTGAGCAAGAAACCGGACAACGCTTAAGCCAGTTTGCCGAGCAACAGCTAACTCTATTGGCGCAGCAGTATCAGTCTAAAAGCAAAGTGAGTGTGTTTTATCAAATGTGGCACACACCGCTGCGTAGCATTTCTGCAAAAAGCTGGATTGATGATGGCATTCGCTTATGTGGCGGGGAAAATATTATGGCCGAAGCGGTGGCACCCTATCCATTGCTGTCGGAAGAGTGGGTACTAGAAGCGGATCCTCAAGCCATTATTATTGCCCAATGGGAATTTGAACACTCTTGGAAGCAATGGCCACAGCTTCAAGCTGTGCAGCAGCAACACATTTACCATCTAGACCCCGATAAGGCCCATCGCTTAACTCTTCGCACTCTAGAGAGCCTAAAGCAACTTTGTAGCATGCTGGAAAAAAGCCGAAAAAAAACCCACCCAGATAAACTGAGTGGGACGAGAGCATATACGAGTGAAGAAAAATCTTCGATATAAGTAATGAAAGTGTTGTGCCAGTTTTTAGCAAGCTAAAGATCTTATAAAATTTTCGACAGACAAAACCACCCCTAAAGAGGTATTTGATATTTTATGTCGCTTTACCTTTTTTAAATCCCAAACAAACCAACAAATATGCTTTAGTCATTCGATAAGCTTTCGCACAAGCAAAAGTTGCTTAGTCAATCGCTTGCACTACTATTAACCAGCTTGCGCCAATTTGGTCAGCAACTGCTCTGTAGCCTGTTTAGCTCACGGCTTGCGCCGCTGAATCTGGCATTATTACTAGCATCTGGCTACAATCGCGGTAATCACTGTGTTTGTATGTTGGAAGTAGATTGCAAAGCTTATTACCTAAACGTCATCGTCGGCTGTTGTTTGTTGCCATAATGCTGGTAATAGCCGCACTGCTCATACCGAGTGAAAAAAAGTCGGCAAGTGCTAGCCTGCGGCAAACTATCGATCTTTCGGCCAAGGCCAACAACATCCAAGAAGTGCGACCAACAGACGCCGCCAGCACTAACGAGCCCAGTTTAGACAAGCTACAATCTACAGCCGCTCAGCTTGAACAAATAGAAGAGAAAAAGCTAGCTAGTAAACCCGCAGTTGAACAAGTGCCAGAGCTTTCTCCAAACCAAGCAGTTGAGCAAGCTGAAGAGCAACACTCAGCCATGGATACTGCGGCTAAATCCCCTGCCGCAGCAGCTGAGGCAGCAAGCGAAATCGCCCAAACTTCTGAAGCATCAAGTTCATTAACTCCGCAAACTAACGCTACCGATAATACCGTTAAGGTCAGCGATGCCGCCGAGTTAATTGCGCAACTGCAGCAAGGCAAAGAACTTAACCTAGGTGTGCGTTATCCCCTGCAACTGGAGATAGAACCGCAACAAGCCCTCGAAGAACCCGAGCACTTCTACACCCTTAAACGCCAAACCGTTAAATCGGGTGACAGCATGGCGCTTATCTTCTCGCGGGTGGGTTTAAGTGCTCGCACTTTACACGACATCGACCAACTCGGCGGGGAAGCAAGAAAGCTGCGCACGGTTCACCCCGGCGATACCCTGGATTTTTATCTCGATGACCAAGATCGATTAATGGAGCTACATTATCCACAATCGAAACATCAAACACTGATTATTGAGCGAAATAAGCAAGATGGTTTCGCGGTAAAAGTAGATACCCAAGAGCTAGAAGTAAGAACTAACTTTGCCCAAGGCACCATCAATTCAAGCTTCTGGAATGCCGGTATAAGTGCTGAACTCAGTCAGGGACAAATTATGGCGCTAGCCGCTATTTTTGGCTGGGATATCGATTTTGCTTTAGACATTCGTAAAGATGATAGCTTTATGGTGCTGTTTGAAGAGCACTACATCGACGGTCAATTTGCAGGAAACGGCGATATTATTGCCGCCGAGTTTATTAACCAAGGTGATGTATTTAGAGCGGTTCGTCACGAAGATGGCAACTATTACACCCCAGAAGGCCGCCCAATGCGTAAAGCCTTTTTGCGCGCGCCAGTTAACTTCAAATACATTAGCTCTAACTTTAACCCGCGCCGTTTACACCCAGTAACCGGCAGAGTGCGCGCTCACAACGGCATTGATTATGCGGCTAAAGTGGGAACGCCAGTGCAAGCTGCCGGCGATGGCAGAGTCACTAAATCGGGTTACAGTAAATACAACGGTAACTATGTGTTTATTCAGCACAGCAGCGCCTACGTCACCAAGTACTTGCATTTGCATAAGCGCTACGTAAAAACTGGCCAACGGGTTAAACAGGGCAAGAAAATTGGCACCGTTGGTGCGACAGGGCGAGTAACCGGCCCACATTTACACTACGAATTTTTAGTGCACGGGGTACACAAAAACCCACGTACCGTGAAACTACCTACTTCAACGCCTTTAAAAGGTAAGCAAAAAGACATTTTCTTGCCGATTGCTAAGGCCAGAATCAAGCAGCTAGACAATACCAAGCGAGTATTGCTAGCCATGAATTAGGTAAATAAATGACAGACATTTATGTGGGCTTAATGTCGGGCACCAGCATGGACGGCGTAGACGCAGTGGTGGTTGATTTTAGCCAGCAAACACCTGCTCTGCTAGCCCATTACCAACAGGCAATACCACAAACCTTACTTGAGCAACTACACGGTTTATGCAGCCCAGCAGCCAACGAACTAGCCACCATGGCAGAGGCTAGCGTGGCGGTTGCTCAGTTATTTGCAGCTACCGCAACTCAAGCTATTGCTCAGGCAAAACTTAAGGCTAGTGACATTGCAGCTATTGGCAGCCACGGCCAAACCATACGCCACTTCCCCGAGTTAGCCTTTAGCCTGCAAATAGGCAGCCCAAGCCACATTGCGGTGCAAACCAACATTGATGTGGTGGCTGATTTTCGAAACAAAGATATGGCGCTAGGCGGCCAAGGAGCGCCGTTGGTACCGGCCTTCCATCAAGCAATGTTCAGCCATGCTAACGAAGCTCGTTTTATTGTTAACATAGGTGGCATTGCCAATGTTACCCGTTTAGTTCCAGGGCAAAGCTTATTGGGGTATGACACCGGACCAGGCAATACTTTGTTAGATCAACACTTTAAACGTCATCACCCTAATGGCTTGGATTATGATGATAATGGTCAGTGGGGAAAAAGCGGCCGCTGCCAGCAAAACTTACTAGAACAAATGCTAGCAGATAAGTACTTTGCCATAGCTGCCCCAAAAAGCACTGGCCGCGAGTATTTTCATTTAGCTTGGTTAGATAGCTTTCTCACACAGCCAGACTTTGCCCAAATAACACCTGTAGATGTGCAATGTACTTTGCACCACCTAAGCGCTCAGAGTATTGCTCAAGAGTTATTTGATGCTAATAAGGGCAAGATGTATTTGTGTGGCGGCGGAGACAAAAATGGCTTTTTATTAGAATTGCTGACGAGGGCATTGCCTAAGTTAACACTCAGCCGAACCTCAGAATTAGGCATTCCAGAACAAGCCTTGGAAGCGATGGCTTTTGCTTGGTTAGCACGCTGTTTTAAACTACAACAAACTGGCAACGCTAGCTCAGTAACCGGAGCAAGTCGCCCAGCCATTCTTGGCGCCTTATACCCCGCAAAATAAAAGAGGAGGGGTAACATCCCTCCTCTTTTATTTGACAACCGAACCTAACTGTCAGCAACTGCCTTGAGCTTTAAGCGCCCAACAGCTCCTGTTCTTTCGCTTCTTCTATCGCAGCTTGTTTATCTTTGCGGCTAAATTTAGCGCCAAGCATTAACAAACACGGCGTAAGAATAAGGGTTAACAGTGTTGCGAAACTTAAGCCACCAGCAACTGCTGTAGCCAGTTGTGACCACCACTGAGAAGAAGGCGCACCTACTTCAAAACTGCGCTCAAACAGGTCAATATTAAGCTCTAAGACCATGGGCATTAGACCCAAAATGGTTGTAATAGTGGTTAGCATTACTGGGCGTAAACGCTGTGCACCAGTACGCATAATGGCTTCTTGAGCGGCAATGCCTTGGCGACGCAGAACGTTGTAGGTATCAATCAAAACAATGTTATTGTTCACCACGATCCCCGCTAAGGTAATTACCCCCAAACCACTCATAATAATGCCAAAGGCTTGCCCAGCGATTAACAAACCAAGTAATACACCAATGGTTGAGAACAATACTGCTGAGAGAATTAACAAAGCTTGATAGAAGCTATTAAACTGAGTGATAAGAATCAGTCCCATTACAAACAAAGCTACCAAGAAAGCTCTTTCCAAAAACACCATACTCTCTTGTTGATCCTCATTTTGGCCGCGCAGCTTAATATCAACCAAGGGGTCAAGCTCAAGCTGTTTAAGCTGCTCTTGTATCTTAGGAAGTTCAATACTGAGGTTTTGCCCAGCCGCTACGTCGGCACTTACCGTGAGCACTTGGCGACCATCCACCTTGTTGATCACATCTTGTTTGGGTTTAGCTTCTAAGCTTACAAAGTTAGTAATGGGTACTAAGCCATAAGCCGTTTTCACCCGCAGCTCACTTAAGCGGCTAATGCTGCGATTTTCTTCAGGGAAACGCACTCGAATCTCTAGCTCATCGTCCACATCATCGGGGCGATAATCACCAATATTTAAACCATTAGTTACAAACTGTACGGTATTACCTAGCAAAGTAACATCGGCGCCAAAACGAGCAGCTTTGGCACGGTCAACCTTAAGCTGCCATTCAATTCCGGGTTTGGTGGTTGAGTCCTCGGCATTAACAAAGTGCGGATTGTCATTCACTAACTCACGAATTTTCTTGGCCATCGGCTCTAAACGCTCGGGAAAGCGAGAGCTCAACTCAAGCTGCAAGTCTTTACCCGCCGGTGGGCCTGCTTTGTCTTTACGAAACTCAATCTCTAAGCCGGCAATAGGTGCTAAGCGTGAACGCATGTCTTCAATAATTTCGTTAGCTGGTCGACGTTCGTTCCAATCTTTAAGATTAACCCGAATATCCCCCAGCTGATCGCCACCTACTTTAGTGTATAACGTATCGTAGTCTTCTAAATCGATGATGCGACGCTCAACCTCAAGCATTACTTGTAGCTTTTCATCGGTAGAGTAATCGCCATGCGAGCGAACAATAATGTTGTAGCCCACTGGCTCTACTTCAGGAAAAAACTCCACACCTTTACCCGCGCTGGCATAAGCCATTATTACTGCAATCGCAATAACAATGCCCAAGCCCAGTACCCGTAACGGAGCGTTTACCGCTTTGTGCAATACCCGCAAATAAACACCGGTAAACCCATCAAGGTCTTGCCATTCGCCTTTATCCGCTTTAATTAGCGCCTGTTGCTGCTTGGCAGTTAATTTACGTGGGCGACCAAAAATATTACCCAAGGAAGGTACAAAAATTAATGCCATCACCAAGGAGGCACTTAGGGTCGCAATTAAGGTTAAGGGTAAGTACCCCATAAACTGCCCCACCATACCTGGCCATGCCAATAAGGGAGCAAACGCCGCTAAGGTAGTTGCGGTTGACGCAATAATTGGCCACGCCATACGTTGCGAGGCCAGCGAATATGCTTGATGGCGAGGAACACCTTCACTCATTTGCCTATCGGCAAACTCGGTTACCACAATGGCCCCATCCACCAACATTCCCACCGCCATAATAAGCGAAAACAACACCACCATATTGATAGTGAGCCCGCCTAAAGACAGCATTAAAATACCAGCCAAAAATGAGCCGGGAATAGCAATTCCCACCAACAGAGATGAACGTACGCCCATTACTGCAATAATCACCACCACCACCAACAAGACTGCAGATAAGATGTTATTTTGCAGCTCTGACAGCATGGTGCGAATATCTTTAGATTTATCACCGGCGTAATCAATAATTACCGAATCTGGCCAAAACGCTTGTTCTTGAGCAATTAGCGCTTTTACCTGTTCAATGGTTTCAATCAGGTTTTCGCCGGGGCGTTTGCTCACCTCTAAAGAGATGGTGGGCTTACCATTTACCCGTGCGTAAGTGCTGGCATCTTTAAAGGTTCGTCTGGCAGAGGCCACATCACCAAAGGTAACAATGCGGTCACCATCTACCTTAATTGGCAGCTCAATAACATCTTTTACGTTCTCAAATACCGCAGGTACTTTTACCGCAAAACGGCCATTGCCGGTATCTAGGGTACCCGCAGTGACCAAACGGTTATTGCGGCTTACCAAGTTGTAGATATCGGCTTGGTCTAAACCATAAGACTCCATCAAAAGCGGGTTTACCGTAATCTCCAAAAAGTCTTCACGGTCTCCACCAATGTTAACTTCTAGTACCTGCTTCATGGTTTCCATTTGGTCTTGCAGGTCTCGAGCAATCGTTAGTAAAGCACGCTGTGGAACATCACCCGACAGCAACACCGTAATAGCAGGCTGTTCTGTGGCTAAGGTTACTTGATGCACCTCTGGCTCATCGCCGCCGGCAGGCAGTTTAGGTTTGGCTTGATCCACCTTAGCCCGCACATCCGACAAGGCTTGGTCAATATCAACCCCAACAATAAACTCCAGCACCACCGAACCATGACCTTCACTGGCGGTGGCGGTCATTTCCTTAATACCTTCTAAACCTTGTAACTCTTGCTCCATAGGGCGCAGCAATAAGCGCTCAGCATCTTGCGGCGAAATACCATCGTGTGGGATCGATACGTAAATAACTGGGATCTCGACATCGGGATCCGATTCTTTAGGAATATTGTTGTAGGTAATAATACCGGCAACAAATAAAAACAGCAGAATGGATAATACCGTTCGAGTGCGCGATAAAACCGCTTCAATAAAAGCGTGCATTATTCAGCCCTCTCTTGCGCTAACAAGTCTGCTTTAGTGACAGGCTCAACCTTATCGCCTTGGCGCACAAAACCTTGGCCTAAAACAATCACATCGTTGTCACCACTAAAGCCGGATAACCACGCGCCATCGGGATCTGAGCGCACTAAACTGGCTGGCACAAACTGCACTACATCATCAACAACTGTTTTAACCCCAAGGTTACCTTTTTCATCAAGGGCTAATACAGCCGGACTAACTTTAATCGCCTCTACTTCTTCAAGCGGGAAACGCACACTGGCACTCACCCCCGCCATTAACTCTTGTTGTTGGTTATCGAGTAATACTTCTACTTTAAAGGTTCGGGTATTGGGATCAGACAAGGTAGCAATAAAGTCGATGGTTCCCTCAACTTCTTCTCCAGTAACCAAGTTTACGTAGGCTTTTTCACCCAAAGAAAGCTGCGAGATATCGCGCTCAGACACATCGGTACGCACCAATAGTTGCTGAGTATCGGCAAGCCTTAAGATTGGGTCACCAATACCTAGATAAGCACCCGCCTCAACAATATTTTCTTCAAAAATACCGTTGTATGGGGCTAATACCAATGTGTTATCAATGGCTAAATTAAGCGATTTAACATTGGATTCTGCATCCACCAGCGCAGCCTTGGCCTCTGCTAAACGGGCTTTACCTTGGAACCCTTGCTTGCTAAGCGCTTTAACCCCAGCATACTCAATGGTGCGTTGCTCTAACAAGGCTTCGGCACGCAGTAGCTGTGAACGACGATCTTGAATATCTAAACGAGCAAGGGCTTGGCCCTTTTTAATTGGCCGACCTTCGGCAACCAAAAACTCCAACAAACGACCAGATACTTCGGCAGAGATAACACTTTGACGGCGCGCCTCTGTTTGCCCGTATAAATGTAAGCTGCGTTCAATGGTCTCGGCTGTGTAGGTTTTCACTTGCACGCGGGTTAGCTTGTGAGCGGCTTTCTCAGGTTCAGCTTTGGCTTCATCTGCATTTGTCATTTGACCAGAAAGCATCCAAAACACCACTACAGCAACAATAAAAATAGAAAGGATATATGGGCGAGCAGCAAAAAACTGTTTTACGGCAACAGACACAATTAAACACTCCCTGTCGATAATTCAAATAAGAGAATCAGTATACAAGTTAGTGCAAACAATCTATATGCTTTGCCGAAGACTACTGACAAATTTGCTACAAAGCGTTAGCTAAGTATGAAAAATAGCGAAGCCACCAGACGGTGGCTTACAAAAAGATACAATTGTAGGGTGTTTTGCTAACCAGCTTAGATGCTAAATGATGAACCACAACCACAGGTTGTACTAGCGTTAGGGTTGTTCACTAGGAAGCGTGAACCTTCTAGGCCAGAGGTGAAATCAACGATACCGCCCACTAAATATTGCAAACTCATTGAATCTACAACCATCGATACACCTTGTTTTTCTACTAAGGTATCACCTTCATTTACTTTTTCATCGAAGGTGAATCCGTAAGAAAAACCAGAACAACCACCGCCTGTGACATAGACACGCAACATTAGCGCTGGGTTTTCTTCTTCAGCAACTAGCTCTTTTACTCGCGACGCAGCGGCGTCGGTAAATTGAATTGGAAATGCGGCTTGTTCAGTTACAGCTTGTTCTGACACAATCTATTCCTTAAAAATGTTAACTGACGCAGATTATGTAATACCCGAGTAATTTGTTCAAGTATTATCCTAAGAGGGTTTACCCATAGTTTTAGGGGACAAGTCGGTATTTATTCTCTTGGCCAACTTTGTTTGTAAATAATCTCGGCTTTTTTGTTCCATTTATTGCCGTTAACTTTAGCGGTAAGCTCAATCCGCTCCGCTTTAAAGCCTTCGGGCAACTTAATGTCGGTATTCACTTCTTGAAAATACCGAAATTTAAACGCCAAGGGAACGGCCTCACTTTGTAAATCTGCCAAATTATATTGCGCTGGTTCTTGGTTCTGACTACCCACCACCACTAACTGCAATTCCCCACTTAACCAGCGTTTATTGCGCGCAACTTGCATCAACAATACCTGCAGTCGGTAATAGTTAGGGCTAAGCATTGGCTCAATGTTTAGTTGTTCAATTTTCATGCCGCCAGCTTGTTTTTCTGGGGCCATGATTTTTCTATAAACCAACAGCTCTTCAGTTAAGGCAAGCTTTTGCTCGGTCAGTTGATTAATGCTTTGTTTTAACTGTGCTAACTCTGCCAAGCTGGTATCTTGCTCAAGGCGCACCATCGACAAACGTTGTTGTAATACCGACTGGCTGTCGAGAGAGTTGCTAAGCTGCTGCTTTAGTTGACTAATTAGTTGATCTTTTTCTTCAACAACAACCGACAAGCCATACAGGCTAGTTAACGCCAAGGCAGCGATTAAACTTACAATTAATAACTTTGGCTTTGCCACTTTTACTCTAACCTGTCGCGAAAAGACGACAGTTTACCCAGATTTTCCCTCGGCAACAAACTACAGTTAGTTCTCTGCGATACCACTAACTTTCTGCCCGTAAAACTAGTTAGTTTAAGCAGCTCAATTCTTTAATTTAAATAGCTACAGCATGCAAGCTGCACCAACCTAAAAACGCTGCCGCTAAGCAACATTACTTGGCTATTGATTATTTGTTATAGTGAGCGCAATTTACTGCCTTTGTGGCGCGTGACTCAGATTTTAAAGGATGCTTTATGTCTCGTTCAGAACAACTTTTTAGCCAAGCCCAGCAAACTATTCCTGGTGGCGTTAATTCACCGGTTCGTGCCTTTAATGGCGTAGGTGGAACACCGGTTTTTATTGAACGAGCCGACGGTGCGCGCATTTATGATGCCGATGGCAACAGCTACATCGATTACGTGGGCTCATGGGGCCCAATGATTTTGGGTCATAACCACCCAGCAATTCACCAAGCAGTGGTAGATGCCGCCGCTAAAGGCTTGAGTTTTGGCGCGCCCACCGCTGCCGAAATAGACATGGCCAACTTAGTCTGCGAATTGGTGCCATCAATGGACCAAGTGCGTATGGTTAACTCGGGCACCGAAGCCACCATGAGTGCGATTCGCCTTGCTCGTGGCTACACCGGCCGTAACAAAATTGTTAAGTTTGAAGGTTGCTACCACGGCCATGCCGACTCATTACTGGTTAAAGCTGGCTCTGGGGCATTAACCCTTGGCCAACCAAGCTCGCCGGGTATTCCCGCCGATTTTGCTCAACATACTCTTACCGCCACCTATAATGATTTAGCCTCGGTTGAAGCTTTGTTTGCCGAATACCCAGAAGACATTGCTTGTATCATTGTAGAGCCAGTGGCAGGCAACATGAACTGTATCCCTCCTGTAGACGGCTTCTTGCAAGGGCTACGTGCCATTTGTGATAAATACCAAGCGGTATTTATTATTGATGAAGTAATGACTGGTTTTCGGGTTTCATTAGGCGGAGCACAAGCTCATTATGGGGTAAAACCCGACCTAACTTGTTTAGGAAAAGTGATTGGCGGCGGCATGCCTGTAGGCGCTTTTGGTGGCAGCCAAAAAATTATGGATCACTTAGCGCCTGTTGGTCCGGTGTATCAAGCGGGTACTTTATCGGGTAACCCTATTGCTATGGCGGCTGGTTTAGCGGCACTTAATGCCCTAAAAGATCCTGCGGTTCATCAACACCTAAATGTAATCACCGAGCGCTTGGCCAAAGGCCTCAAAGCGGCTGCAGATCGCCAAGGCATTCCATTAACCGTTAATCAAGTAGGTGCAATGTTAGGCTTCTTCTTCACCGAAGAAAGCAGCGTGACTAACTTCGCCCAAGCTTGCGCCTGTGATGCAGAACGTTTCAAAAAGTTCTTCCACTTAATGCTGGAAGAAGGCGTTTACTTAGCCCCGTCAGCTTTTGAAGCTTCATTCACTTCTTTTGCTCACAGCGAAGCAGATATTGATGCCACTATTGCTGCAGCAGAGCGTTGTTTTGCCAAGTTAAAATAAGCTGGATTACCGCACTTGCCCAAGAGTGCGGCTTTACCTTAGCCATTCAATTTTCACTACCTGGCCAGTTTTTAGATACACCACGTATTTTTTGCCTTTAATGTTATAAAGCACGCCTTCTAACTTATTGAAGTTATCGCCGCTTACTACTTCTTCATATTCAGGCTTGCCACAAGCACTAATTAACTCCAACTTATCGGTACCCGAGCGTATCCAAGTGCCATTACAGTTTATATTCGCCACCTCGGTGCCATTACCAGCTTGTACCCCAGCAGCAATAAAGCCTAACAACAAACAAATATGTTTTTTCATATCCCGACTCTTATTGATGATTTTATAATTCACAAAATGAGTATAGTAAGCAATAACTTAGCGGGAAGAGTTTTTTACTGAAGGCCGAGTCCAAAGAAAAACCATCACAGCTAACAGGCATGTACCTGCGGCAATACGGGCAAACCACGGAACCTCCATCCACAACATTAAACCAGCCGAAATAGCCACCATAAGGGTAGCGCTGCACTTTGCTTTAAGGCTTACCACACCATGTTGCTGCCAATCATTTAATAAAGGACCAAAAGTGCGATGCTGCTCAAGCCAAGCAGCAAACCGAGGAGAGCTTTTAGAAAATAGAATCGCGGCTAATAAGATGAAAGGCGTAGTAGGCAACAAAGGCAAAAAAATACCTACCGTGCCCAGCAATACCGCTAGCCACGCAATTAACAGGTAAAACACTTTTAGCATTAAACATGCACCTTTAATAAGTAAGCAAATAGTTTACCCTGTGGCGCGATAAATAACTGTTAGTTATGACTTGTAGCCAAATAAAATTAGACATCTAGACGGCTAATGATTAAATTAACTCTGCCGCCGATTTAATCGCCAACTTGCGGGCGGCTAACAAATACCGCTAAAGCGCCTAAGGGCGCGAACTATTAATTAGGAGTTCGTCATGTTTGAAGCCGTCCAAAAAGAAACTGTTTTTCACCGTAACACTGCCTCCTGCACTAGCAATAACGTTTATCGCTTTACCAGCAAGCGCAATAACCCGCTCAATCACCATCAAGCTGAACTAAGCCTCTCGGTAGAATACTTGGAGCAAACCCAGTTTAGCGATCGCTGTAGACCAAGAGCCTAACACCCCCATTAAAAAAGGCGATGTAAAGCTACATCGCCTTTTTTAGTATTCTAAGTACTTAACAAAAAGGTGATTGCACTTCGCCACGCAAGGCTTCACGCTGGCAGGTATGGCGGTCATTACCGCTAGTGCCTATTTGCACGCTATCTTGCAAACTACTTGCTGGGGTAAATGAGGCTTGGCTAGCTGCGCTAAACATCAAAGCAGAACCAAACACTACACTCAATATTGCTGAACTTAATGCTTTCATCATTCTTCTCCTTCCCTAATTATTAACAAAATGGCGATTGAACTTCGCCGCGCAGCGCTTCACGCTGACAGGTATGACGGTCGATACCGCTAGTACCTATTTGCACACTGCCTTGCGCGCTATTTGCTGGGGTAAAAGAAGCCTGGCTTGCTGCACTAAACATTAAGGCCGAACCAAACACTACACTAACTAAACTGGTGGTTAAGGCTTTCATCATCATTCTCCTAAAACTTATCTACTTAACAAAACGGCGACTTTACTTCGCCACGTAATGCTTCGCGTTGACAGGTATGACGGTCTATTCCACTGGTACCGATATTAGTGCTTCCTTGCGCCCCATTTAGGGGACCAACCGCCGCCTGACTCGCAGCGCTAAACATTAAAAACGAACCAAAAACTACGCTTAACATTGCTGACATAACGGCTTTCATTTTATTTCTCCTAGTAATGGCTTAACTCTGTATAGCCATGACCAAGAAGACCTAGCTGTCTACTAGGTTATTTCAAAGAAATTTAAATTTTTTTAGAAAAAAGTGAGAGAAAAAGGAAAAGTTGCGGTTTTTCTGGCAGTTAGATACAGAAAAATGAGACGTGTGAGATTTAAATGCGGGGTAAAGATTAAGCGCTTAAGATTATTAAGCGCTTTTTAAACAACTAAACAATCACTGAATGAAAGATTATTTAGCATTATTGCGGGTTCGTTTATCGCTCGACTTACTTGGACAAAAACTCGCACCTGATGCACCTCTAAAACTTGAAACAGCCATAATATTTACCTCTACTACTTAAATTGTGAATGTGAAGTTCATCTGTTAACCACACAAATACTAAGGAGCAATAACGAGGCCAATTTTGATATCTTTTTTGATTAGACTAAAAATTCCAGTTTCAAGCCAATGAAAAGCCTATCAATAGTGAAATTATCTAGAAAATACGTATGGGTTTAGTTTTTTATAAGGAAGCCAGCAAGATGAGAAGTTGTTGCACAATGCGAATGCACTCACATGTGGCGCAAAGCTGCGCCACATTGCAGCAAATACTACATTATTTAGATTGGCCGTAGCGTTGATGTAAGGCTTGGTACAAGTCGTCTTGAAAACTCAATGCCGAAGCATCTAAGTTAGCCATTAGCTCAACCAAATGCTCGTTATCTTCCCTGCCATCCCACACTTTGCGGTAAGTACCTTGTTTGTACCCATTATCTTGGCGGAAGAAATTAAGCACGTTTTTACTCACGTATTGCTGATAAAGATCCAGCCAGCTCATCTTACAATCCCCCAACAGAGCCGAGAACAAGCCAATACTGGTGCGCTTAGCGGCAGCTAAACCAATAAGCAATTCAAGCTTCTCTAATAAGTTAAGTTGGCTAAATTGCCACTGTTTGCCATCAAACTGCACAGTGCTTTGCTCAATATTTTCGAAAATGTAAGCCTGAGCGGGTGCATGTTCGCCATCTGATTGCAGCAGTAACTCAGACAATACAAAGTGCCAAATATCTACTAGCTCCATTTGTAGCTGTTCTAGGTCGCAGTCTTGTTTCTTCCACCACTTCCAACCGTGATGCTCAATCGCTTCTGCGCCTTCAATAACTACCGCACGCAAAAATGGCGAACGAGTAGTTAGCCACTCTGGGTTCACTTTGGCGTTCATGTTGTCTTGTAGCTGCAACATAATTTGCGCTTGGTTTGCTTGTAACATTCCAGATCCTTAATTAAATAAACTTTGTAGCCAGGTTTTGGCCTTAGTTGCACTTTGTTGCACACAGCCTTCGGCTAATTCAGCTTGGCTGCTAGGTGCAGGCAGTAAGCTTGTTTCACCACAGCCGGCAGAAGTTGGCTGTCCATTAGCTTTGGCAAAATGTACCCAGCTAAGGTTATCGGGTTGCATGGCTCGTAGCGACTGTGGATACGAGGTTTTGAGATATGCCGCATACACTGGTAATGCCGCAGAAGAACCGGTAACTGCTGCGGGCTTGTTGTCGTCTCGCCCAACCCAAACCGTAACAATCTCTCGCTGGTCTATGCCCACATACCAGCTATCGCGCAAATCGTTAGTGGTGCCCGTTTTGCCCGCCAAATCGACCTTGGGAATGCGCCACTTGAGCGAGCGCGCAGTGCCGCTGCGAGTCACTTGGCTCATGCCATACAGCGTGAGGAAGTTGGCCATTTCAGACCAGCGGCGCTCTGCGTCATTATCAGCTTTATACAATACATTGCCTTGCCCGTCGTTCACTTGGTGCACGGCATAAAGTGGACGATATTCACCGTCCCCACCTAAGGTTTGATAAAGCTGCGCCATTTGAAATGGCGACAGGCTTAAGCTTCCCAAAAGTATCGACGGATAAGGTCGAGTATTCTCCTCCAAGCCAGCTAATTTTAAAGTATCAACGACTGAATCGACCCCTACTTCAAGGCCTAAGCGCACCGTTGGTACGTTAAGTGACTCGGCCAAGGCTCGCACTAACATCACTGGCTCACTAAAGCTCTTATCATAGTTATTAGGCTGCCAATTGGTGCCGTCGTCTAAAGGCACCGCTAAGGGGCTGTTTTCCAACAACTCGCCTAACTGATGCCCTTGCTCTATTGCGGTAAGATAAACAAAGGGTTTAACTAAGGAGCCAATTTGGCGGCGCGCATCCAATGCCCGGTTAAACCCTTGATTATTCTTTTCCCTGCCGCCAATTAGCGCGCGGATCGCGCCAGTATGGCGTTCACTAATCACCATGGCTGTTTGCAATTTCTTTTTCGCGCCTTTGTCTAACTGCTCTAAAACATTTTGCGCGGCGCTTTGAGCATGACGTTGTGATAGCGGATCCAGGGTAGTAAATACTTTCACACCGTTGTAATTACGCCAGTTGTTAGCATGCTGCTGCAGCTCTCGGCGAACCAGCGATACAAAGCCTGGCGTTTTCTGATAGCCCATACTGCCACGCTTGCTCAAGCCTAATGGCTTTTTCACAGCCAACTGATAACGCTCGGCCGACAATTCACCTTCTTCGGCCAATATACGTAAAACCAAGTCACGACGATTTATCGCGCGCTGTTCATGGCGCCATGGATCGTAATATGAAGGGCCTTTAATAATGGCCACTAACAAGGCCACTTGCTCCACCGATAAATCATTCACTGGGCGACCAAAATAGAAATAACTGGCGAGGCCAATACCATGCACCGCATTGCTACCATTTTGCCCAAGATATACTTCGTTAAAGTAGCTCTCTAAAATCTCATCTTTGCTGTAACGAAAATCGATGAGTAGCGCCATGTAGGCTTCTTGCAGCTTACGCCATAAGGTACGTTCGCGCGTTAAAAAGAAGTTTTTAGCCAACTGTTGAGTAATCGTGCTACCGCCTTGTACCGTTCGCCCGGCACGCAAATTCACCATTAAGGCGCGGGCAATAGCCATGGGTGACACTCCGTCATGCTGATAAAACTGGCGATCTTCGGTAAGTATCAAGGCCTGCTTTAAGCTTGCTGGAATATCATTTAACGGCACAAACAGCCGATCTTCCTGCTCAGTCACATTCAGGCGCTCAAGCAATACTGGGTCAAGACGGGTTTGGGCAATCTCTTCGCCGGTATCACGGTGCTGAATTTTAGCCAAACGTGAAGGGCTAAACGTGAGTAGCATCGGCAACTCGGGCTCTACCCCATCGGCAAACTCAAATTGGCGGCGTACTACCTCAATTTTGGTTTCCGATACCGCATATTCACCACCACGTTTAGCGCGTTTTACTTTGCGATAATTTAGTAACGCCAACTCATCTTGCAGCTCTTTTCTGCTTAGGCGTAAACCAGGATAGAGCTGTAGCTCTCGGCCATATACCGCTGCCGGCAGTTGCCACTTATCGCCAGTAAAACGCTGCTGAATTTTGCTGTCTAGTACCACACCCCAGGCAACCATAATGACAATGCCAACTAATGCTAGCTTCCAACTAATGCCCCACAGGCGTTTTCCCCTTGAAGGTTTAGTATTTTTTTTAGCGCTTGAGCGCGGTTTAGTGGTCTTTTTAGCTGGAGTACGGTTACTTTTGCTAGCCGGCTTCTTTGCCGAGGCTTTTTTGGGGCTTGGCTTTTTAGCCGAGCCATCGGGCTTTTTGGGACTCATACTGCCTTACTGCTTGATCAAACGTTAACGGATGGCTCACTAAAACGCGCAGGAAATGCGAAAGCCAAAGTGCAACAAGGATACTCCCACTGGCGGTGTTTTTTAAGCGCAAATAACGTGATAATTGCGCCTATTTTAACGGTTGCCTATTAAGTGCTTAGCTAATCACCGCTCAAGACTTTCGATTAAGTTTATTTGGAGCGTTCGAGTTGGCGTTTAGTTTTATGAGTGGCTTGCGCACTAACCGGATCATCAGGCCAAGGGTGCTTAGGGTAGCGCCCTTTCATCTCTTTTTTAACTTCTACATAAGCAGACTGCCAAAAGCTGGCTAAATCTTGAGTAAGCTGCAAAGGCTTGCCGCCAGGAGAGAGCAACTCTAAGGTAATAGCAACTTTATTGCCTAGCTGGGGAGACTGCGGTTGGCCAAACATCTCCTGCAGTTTAATAGCCACAACCGGAGCTTGCCCTAGTTGGTAACGAATCGCCGCCCGGTTACCGGAAGGCGCTAAATAGTGGCTAGGCACTAAACTTTCAATTTGTTGCTGTTGCTGCCAATCTAACCGCGACTTTAAGGCCGCCAACCAATCGATATTTTTAAGCTGCTGCCATGTTCTGCAACTCACCAAGTGCATAGTTAGCCATTGCTCTGCATCCTCTAACAGCGCTTCTTCACTAAAACCTGCCATCGCCAGTTCACTAAACCACTGTTGAGCACAACGTACCCGTTCAAGCCAAGCGCTGGCCTTATCGCCAATTGGCAACCAAGCAAAACCTTTAACTCGAATTTGCTTAAGCCAAGCACTGACCACTTGTTCTGCTTCAAGCTGCTCAGCAGCTTTGGCACTTAGCACCAACTCTCCTAAGCATTGCTGCTTCTCGGCGACGATCCGTTTAGCGGAATCGGACCACTGGCAATGTAACCTGCTAGTAAAACGCTCTGCTTGTAAGGTTTTTAGTTGCGCTAAATCTAGCTGGCAAGCCAGCGCAACTTTGCCTTGGTTTCTTCCCTCTGGCCAATATAGATCGCACACTACTAAGGCATCACTTTTGCTCAATTGATGCTGTTGTTCGTCAAGCTCTAAACCAAAACCGCCACTGCAGGTATAATTACGCCCTTGGCGCTTTAAGGCGATTCTGTCGGGAAACGCTTGAGCCAACAACAAACCGTCCCAATGCTCGGCTACGCCCCCAGTCGCTTTAACCTTAAAGCGCTGCGCCAGTTGCTTTAATTGTTGCTGATATTGCTGCTTAGCAAGGCCTTTTAAGGCTGTAAATGCTTGGCTAAGTTGATCACTTTGATGTGAGTTATTGCTATCTAGCAACGCTGCTAACTCACAAGCTCGCCACAACAAGCCTTCAACATTGTGTTGCTGCTGCCATTGCTGAGCTTGATCTAACATGGCGAGCATTCGTGGCCCAACACCACTGCTATTTAATTGCTCCGCTCGATCACTTAAACGCCCATCTTTTAGTAAGGCTAAATCACTCAACAATTGCTTGGCTTGCCGAAGGTGAGCACTAGGTGGCATGTCTAGCCATTGCAATTCTCCGGCATCGGCTCCCCAATGTAGGAGTTCAATCACCAAACGACTTAACTCACTACGAGTAATCTCTGGGCTGGCAGCAAAGGGGCGATGATTTAATTGCTCTTCGCTGTAGGCGCGATAACAATGACCAGCTTGTAAGCGCCCTGCTCGCCCAGCCCGTTGTATCGCCGAAGCCTTGCAAATCATTTTGGTTTGTAAGCGTGTGGTTCCACTATTGGCATGATAACTTGCTTGGCGCTCTAAACCGCTGTCTACCACACAACTAATGCCATCAATGGTTAAACTGGTTTCGGCAATATTGGTGGCTAAAACGATTTTATGTTTGCCGTCTTGCGCCGGACGAATAGCCGCTTGTTGCTCGGCTAAACTCAACTTGCCGTAAAGGCTATGCAGCTGATACTCGGCCGACAATAATGGCCGCAAGTGCTGCTCAACTTGGCGAATTTCAGCGTTACCCGGTAAAAATGCCAACACGCTGCCGGATTGCTCGGCCATGGCTTTTGCCACTAACTGGGCAAAGCGCTCGCTCCACTGCCAATCACGCTTAATAGAATGATAACTATAAGTGATGGGAAAACTGCGACCTTGGCTTTCTAGTATCTGCGCCTCGGGCAATAGCTTGCTCAAGGCGTCACTTTCAAGCGTAGCCGACATAATCATTAGCTTTAACTCAGGGTTAAAAGCCTGCTGTACTTCTAGGCTAAGCGCTAAACCTAAATCGGCATGAATGCTGCGTTCGTGAAATTCATCGAAGATCACCATCGCAACGCCATCTAGCTCAGGATCTTGCTGAATCAAGCGAGTTAATATGCCTTCGGTTACCACTAATAACTGGGTCTGAGAAGAATGTCGCTTGTCACCGCGCATTTGGTAGCCAACTCGCTCCCCCACCGATTCGCCTAATTGGCTTGCCAAAAACTCTGCGATATTGCGCGCAGCTAAACGCCGTGGCTCCAGCAAAATAATTTTGCCTTTAAGCTTTGCTTGTTGCAGTAACATTAGCGGTAATGCTGTCGACTTACCGGCCCCCGGTGGAGCACATACTATAAACTGTTGTTTATTGCTCAAACTCGCCAATAAATCAGGGAATATCTGGGTAACAGGCAATGCGCTCAAAACCGCTCCATTATTGCAAAACACTAAACCCGGCTAGTGTACCCAAAGCGTGAGAGTGACCCAAGCAAACTTATTCTCCAGCTTAGTGCTTAAGTGTTAGCATGCATTCACTATTTACTCGCTTAACAACGCTTTATGTCATTTGAATCACCATTAAAAGCTGCCACCTTAATCAAACGCTATAAACGTTTTCTCGCCGATGTTGTTCTTGAAGACGGCAGTGAAACCACCATTTACTGTGCCAACACAGGCGCTATGACCGGTTGTGCCGAGCCTGGTAATACTGTTTGGTATAGTCAATCAAACAACTCTAAACGTAAGTACTCACTTAGCTGGGAGCTCAGCCAAACCAAAGATGGCGATACTATTTGTGTGAACACCGCCAAAGCTAACGAGTGGGTTGAACAAGCTATTAAACAAGACATTATTACCGAGCTAAGCGGCTATGCTCAGCTTCGCCGCGAAGTAAAATATGGCAGCGAAAACAGCCGCATCGATTTTTTGCTGGAAGACCCAAAGCGTGAAAAGTGCTACATAGAGGTGAAGTCTTGTACCTTGCTGCAAAACGGTAAAGGCTACTTCCCAGATGCAGTAAGCACCCGCGGTCAAAAGCATTTACGAGAACTAATTGAAATGAAGCAACAAGGTCATCGCGCGATATTGTTGTTTGCCGTATTACACAGCGGAATAAATACTGTTCAAGCTGCTGCTCACATCGACCCAAGTTACGCAGAATTACTAGCATTAGCTAAGCGGCAAGGAGTAGAAGTGCTGGCTTACAAAGCCAAACTAAGCCCTCAGCAATGCAAGCTAGATCATGCCGTGCCGGTGTACTAGTTCGGCCAGTGCTATACTGACTTGTACATTAATATTTACATGAAATTGAGCTAAGTTTGACTCATAGCAAACTGGAACATTTTGCAAATAACGGCTAGATGATAGGGATGACGGTGACATTTTTATGACAACATCAGCAAAACATTTACTACTTTATAGGGGTGGTCAAAAAAACAGCAAACAGTCTACATTCTTTTACCGAGCTTAGGCAGAATTGGCAAATTCATGGCAATTCATTTGCGGTACGTTAGCCTTTCTGCTATAGATACCCGCCTAATTTACATCCTCGACTGTTTAACGAAAAAAGTCGTACGGAATTTGGGAGAGAAGTATGCCAGACGGCAAAAAGAAAACACTAGGTGTGCTCTCTATCGCAGGGGTTGAACCATATCAAGCTCAGCCTGGCGAAGAGTACATGAACGATGCTCAGTTAGACCACTTCCGAACTATTCTTGAAGCGTGGCGCAACCAACTTCGTGAAGAAGTTGATCGCACTGTAACGCATATGAAAGACGAAGCGGCTAACTTCCCTGATCCAGTTGACCGCGCGGCGCAAGAGGAAGAATTCAGCCTTGAACTTCGTACTCGCGACCGCGAACGCAAGCTGATCAAGAAAATCGAGAAGACCTTACTTAAAATTGAAGATGACTTCGGTTTTTGTGATGCCTGTGGTGTGGAAATCGGCATTCGCCGTTTAGAAGCTAGACCAACAGCTGATCTGTGTATCGATTGCAAAACCTTAGCTGAGATCAAAGAGAAACAACTGGTCGGCTAGTTTTTGTTTAAAGCCAAGGCAGATAAGCTAATCACTCTATCTGCCTCGCTTTATATTGTAAGAATTTTACTATGAGCGCTAAGCCCTACGTAGGCCGTTTTGCCCCTTCCCCTTCAGGCCCATTACACTTAGGCTCTTTAGTTGCCGCCGTTGGCAGCTACCTGCAAGCTCGTCATCACCAAGGTCAATGGTTAGTTCGCATTGAAGACATCGATCCACCGAGAGAGCAAGTCGGTGCGAGTAAACTTATCCTGCACCAGCTAGAACAGTTTGGTCTGCATTGGGATGGAGAAGTCTTACATCAAAGCCAGCGCCTAGAAGCCTATCAAGATCAAATTAACCGGTGGCTAAACCAAGACCGTGCTTACTTTTGCCAATGTACCCGCAAGCAAATAAAAGCGTCTGGGGGCTATTATCTTGGCACTTGTCGCAATCTACAGTTAAGTCGCCAGGGTCACGCTGTGCGATTACAAAGCGCGCGGGCCATTGAACAATTTGAAGATGTGGCTTACGGCACAGTAAATATTCCAGCCGCCTTAGCCAAAGAAGACTTCATCATAAAACGCCGTGACGGCCTATACGCCTATAATCTAGCAGTGAGTTTAGATGACGCCGAACAAGGTATTACCGAAGTTGTAAGAGGTGCAGATTTAATTCTTACCACTGGTAGGCAGTTGGCCATTTTTGAGCTCTTAGCTAAACCTGCCCCAAATTATTTGCATCTACCATTAGTGCTTGATGAAAGTGGCAATAAACTCAGTAAGCAAAACCATGCGCCTTCCATTTCGGGCAAGCAAAATCAGCAATTGCTGCTGCAAGCCTTAAGATATTTAGGGCAAACGAGCGAAGCCGACTGGCTTGAACTAAGCTGTGAGCAAATACTAATCAAGGCTCTAGCAAATTGGCGGCTTTCTGCGTTACCAAAAATCTCACTAGACAGCCAGTGAATTAGTTGTATTTCTTTGTAAAAAAGCTATATTAGCGCCTTATTTTTCACCATGTAGATAATGCGCGCTCAAGGGGGCACCCATTTTACGCAAACTCGCCAAAGTATATAAGCGGATCATCAAGTCAAATAGCGCTGAGCCAGTAGGCTTGCAGCAGCAGGTGATACCTCGTGCTGAGCACAATATTTCTCGCCAAGACATCAGCGAAAACGCCCTTAAGGTGCTTTATCGCTTACATAAGTCGGGCTACAACGCTTATTTAGTGGGCGGTGGCGTGCGTGACTTATTGCTAGGCAAGCAACCTAAAGACTTTGACATTGCAACCAATGCTACCCCTGAGCAGATTAAAGCCTTATTCCGCAATTGTCGTTTAGTTGGCCGCCGCTTTCGTTTGGCACACATTTTATTTGGCCGAGAAATTATTGAAGTAGCCACCTTTCGTGGTCATCATGACAGCGCCAATGCCAATACCGAATCAAAACGCAGTGAAGAAGGCATGTTACTGCGCGACAACGTGTACGGCAGCATCGATGAAGATGCAGAGCGTCGCGACTTTACCGTAAATGCGCTGTATTACAACATTGCCGATTTTTCCGTTGTCGACTTTGCGGGTGGTATAAATGATATTGCTGAGCGCCGCTTACAATTAATTGGTGACCCAGAAACGCGCTACCGTGAAGATCCGGTAAGGATGCTTCGAGCGGTGCGTTTTGCGGTAAAACTGGACTTTAGCATTGCGCCTGAAAGCTGTGACCCAATTGCTCAATATGGTCACCTGCTGAAAGATATTCCCGCAGCGCGCCTATTTGAAGAATGTTTAAAACTATTCTTAGGCGGCGATGGTAAATCTACCTTCAAAATGCTGGCCGATACTCAATTGCTTTATCCGCTATTCCCGCTATTAAAACCCTTGTTACAACAATGGGATGAAGACGCACCAGAGCTACGTTTTATGCTCATGGCCTTGGCCAGCACCGATAAGCGGGTACGTGGCGACCAAAAAGTAACACCTGCCTTTGTATTTGCAGCACTGCTGTGGCCACTATTAGAAATAAAGAAAGACGAATTACTGATAGAGCTTTCTTTAGGCGAGCATGACGCATCGGCAATGGCGATGAACTGGTTGCTCGACCAACAGTGTAAGAGCGTAGCGATACCAAAACGCTTCACCACTGGCATTCGCGAAATATGGCAGCTACAGGCTCGCCTAGATCGTCGTTTTGGTAAACGCGCCTTCCAAACCTTTGGTCACCCGCGCTTTAGAGCTGCTTTCGACTTTTTAGAGTTGCGTGCTAAAGCCACTCAAGACAAACACCTTGGCGAGTTGGCCCAATGGTGGCAACAATGGCAACGTAGTAACGAGCAGGGCCGCAATACCATGGTTCGCGAGTTAAATAAAAACTCAGGCCGCAGCAAAAGCCGCCGTCGTCCGCGTAAGCCAAAAAAGACTGACAGTTAATAATGACCACTTGCTTCCTGGCCTTAGGCAGTAATTTAGTCAACCCGCTCCATCAAGCCATCGCAGCTAGGCGTGCTCTAACTGCCTCGGCTGAACTCGATGTTGTTGCTAGCTCTTCACTGTATCAAAGCCGCCCAATGGGGCCACAAGATCAGCCGGACTATCTGAATGCAGTACTCCAGCTAGAAACTGATTTGGCACCACTCGACTTACTCGACCTTTGCCAAAAGATCGAATTAGAACAAGGTCGCGAACGTAAAGAACAACGCTGGGGCCCTAGGACCCTAGACCTCGATATATTGCTTTACGGCAAACAAATCATCGATACAGCACGACTAACCGTGCCGCACTATGGAATGAAGCAGCGAGAGTTTGTATTATTACCGCTCGCTGAAATTGCCAATGATTTATGCTTACCAGACGGAAGTTTGGTGCAACAGTTAGCAGAATCTATCGACAGCAACGGCTTACAAGTTTTTAAATGCCCCCAAGAGTGGGCTTAAAGCTAATATTCACTAACAAATTTGCCTCGTAGTTTGAGGCAAACGGTAACGAACTATGAGCAGATTTACAGTTTCTCACTTACAAAAGTTTAAACAAAACAACGAGAAATTCTCCTGTATCACCGCTTACGATGCGAGCTTTGCTGCGTTGTTTGATGAGTTAGGCATGCACATGCTGTTAATTGGTGATTCACTAGGCATGGTACTGCAAGGTCACAAAGATACCTTGGCAGTAAGCATTGATGATATTGCCTACCATACTCGCTGTGTTGCTCGTGGCACCGAAAAAACCATGATCGTAGCCGACATGCCTTTTATGTCTTACGCCACTCCAGAGCAAACTTACCAAAATGCCGCCAAGCTAATGCAAGCTGGGGCGCAAATGGTGAAAGTAGAAGGTGGAGAATGGTTAAGCTCTACCATTAAAGGTTTGGTTGAACGTGGCGTTCCTGTATGTGGTCACCTTGGTTTAACGCCTCAATCAGTGCATTTGTTTGGTGGTTATAAAGTTCAAGGCCGCGGCGAGCAACAAGCTCAAGAGATGTTGCAGCATGCCAAGCAACTAGAAGCAGCCGGTGTTCAATTGTTGGTATTAGAGTGCATTCCCACTGAACTCGCTAAACTCATCACGGAAGCCTTAACTATTCCGGTAATTGGCATTGGCGCAGGTAACGTAACCGATGGCCAAATCCTGGTCATGCATGATGCCTTTGGCATTAGCAAAGGCCATATTCCTAAGTTTTCTAAAAACTTCTTAGCTGAAACCGGCGATATTCGCGGTGCAATTAGTCTCTATTTAGAGCAAGTTGCTTCAGGTGAGTTCCCAGGTGAAGCACAGAGTTTTAGTTAATGCTTAAAGTTGTAGAACAGCCGAGTGAATTACGCTCGGCCCTAGATGCCGCCCGCCTAAAAGGTCGAAAAATTGGCTTTGTTCCCACCATGGGCAATCTGCATGCTGGCCATATTGCACTGGTTAAAGAAGCCCAAAAAAACTGCGAAGTAGTGGTGGTGTCTATTTTTGTTAATCCGCTGCAGTTTAACAACAGTAGTGATTTAGCCAACTACCCTCGCACCCTAGAACAAGATATTACCGCGCTAAACCAAGCTGGTGCTGATTTTGTATTTACCCCTAGCGCAGAAACACTCTACCCAAATGGTTTGGAAGCAGAGACTAAAGTAACAGTGCCTGTTCTTTCAGACATTCTGGAAGGCGAATTACGCCCTGGTCATTTTGACGGCGTCTCGACGGTGGTTTGTAAGCTGTTTAATCTGGTGCAGCCACATTTGGCAGTATTTGGCGAAAAAGATTATCAACAGCTCGCGCTTATTCGCAAGATGACCGCAGATCTGTTACTGCCAATTGAGATTATTGGCCTTGCTACGGTAAGAGAAACGAGTGGTTTAGCCATGAGCTCACGCAACAACCGCTTAAGCGGCAAGCAGCTGCAAACCGCGCCACTATTAGCAAAAGAGATGCGGAACATCGCATCACAGCTAAGCCACAGCAATCAAGCTGAACTTAGCAAAGCAGCCCAACAAACGCTGGAAAACAACGGATTTAAGTGCGACGGTATCGATATCGTAGACGCCGAAAGCCTAAGCCCCCTAACCCCCCAATCTCGCTCTGCTGTTATTCTAATGGCCGCCTTCCTCGGAGAAGTAAGGCTAATAGATAACTGCGTGATTGAACTACACTAATTTCGTCGATTAAAAGAGAGAACGTCAATGCAAACCACTATGCTAAAAGGCAAACTTCACCAAGCACGCGTAACCCATGCAGAGCTCAACTATGAAGGCTCTTGTGCTATCGACCAGGATGTTTTGGATCAAGCAGGTATTCTCGAATACGAGAAAATTGATATCTATAATATTGAGAATGGCGAGCGTTTTTCTACTTACGCAATCTCTGGTGAACGCGGCTCAAAAATCATCTCAGTAAATGGCGCAGCAGCACGTCGCGCAGCCGTGGGCGACCGAGTCATTATTTGTGCTTATGTTGGTATGAGCAATGAAGAAGCTAAGTCTCACAAACCTTCTTTGGTTTACTTAAACGAGAACAACGATATCGTTAGAACCAGCAAAGATATTCCAGTTCAATTAGCCTAGCACCAAAGCTGTGCAGGCTTTAAAATGGCGCACCATCTACGTGCGCCATTTTTGTACCTTTTGTCATAAAACAGCAAATAAACCCTTACATTTAACCTCATCGCAACATCACCAAAATATCTCTCCAACAATAAAATCAAAACTAGCGATAAGTTTGCCTTATTAAGGACTTACCAAAGCTTTGGTTTGTTTTTTGCTGTAAAGAACTAAAGATTAAAGTTTGTAGCGCAGGGAGCTGTCGTGCTAAGTATTTATCTAGTATTGCTGGTGTTATTTGTCTTAGCATTAATACCTATTCCATCAATAGTATCAAGCCATCGTCGAGCTGATAATCAACAACAGATTGAACATACACAATTGCTGCAATCGCTCAATCATATGACAAGAAGACATTGGCGCATGCAGGCTCAAAAGCTCTCTGACCCACTGTTTTCGCCTGCTGAGCTAGATGGCACCAAAGAGCAAATTGAAGAAATAATGGTGTTGCTACAAGCCCAAAACAACTACCGCTACTGTGCCAAGGTAGAACAGATTGTTTTACATTGGCAAGCACTTGCCCACTGCCAAAACCTAAGCCAACTTCGCCACTATCATCAGCAAATATTGCAACTCACCCAACTGGCCACCAGCGACTCTTTTAAACAAAACACTCAAAAGGGAACAGTCTTTGCTTTGACTCCTAATAAGTAAATATGCGGATACGTATAAAGGAGTTTAAATGCGTAGTGCAGCCACTATTTTTTATAGTTTTCTGTTTGGTTTTTTAGTGCTTACAGGAGTGAGCATTATTGACCTACAACAGCAGCAAAGCCTCGCTAACCTCGCTTTAGTCTGTTTAAGCTTGTGTTTAAGTGGCCTCACCTTAAGTGTGCTCAAACTGTTAATGCAACAAATTGAGCAACCAGACAAGGTACACAGTAAAGGCTTAGCCAGCTACCTATTCCAAGATACTCGTCACCAGCAACTCGAACTGCTAAGAGAACAGCAACGCCGAGTACTAGAACAGCAAGATGCCTTAGACGAAATCAGTCACTGCTCAAAAGAATTGTCATTGCAGGCTCAGTCGGTAGCTTCAGGGGCAGTGCAACAAGCAGATGCTAGCCAAGCATCCGCCAGCGCGGTAGTAGAAATGAGTGAAAGCATTAAAGATGTTGCCGAGCAAGTTAAGCTGGTAGCAGAAGCCAGCTTTGAAGCCAAGCGCTTCTCGGAATTGGGCCAGGAGGCCGCCTTAGCTGCTCAACAAGGTACCGAAAAAATGGTGGCTAAAGGAGAAGTTAGCCTTGAGAAAGTGACCCAATTACACCAAAAATCGAACACCGTAAGCAGCATTTCAAAAACCATTGAAGAAATAGCCGAACAAACTAACTTATTGGCACTTAACGCCTCCATCGAAGCCGCTCGTGCAGGTGAGCATGGTCGCGGCTTTGCCATTGTGGCCAACGAAGTAAGAAATCTTGCTAACCGCAGTCATCAATCTGCCAACGAAATCAGCGACAGTATGCGTGAAGTACAACGCAACATTAATGAAGTGCTCGAGCACATCACTCAACTAACCACCCAAGCTCAAGAGATTCAAGACACTGTGGATAATTCACGCCAGCAACTTAAGCTGATTTACACCAAAAACCAAGAGCTTCAAGCCCAAACAGAAATGATAGCGAGCAACAGTGAACAACAACACGCGGCAACTATCGAGCTTTCTGCTCACATCAACCAAGTAGCAGACTCTGCCCGAGAAAACACCGCCAGTGCCGAGCAAAGCGCCGACATTGCCAAACACCTTAGCGTGTTAAGTCAGCAAGGAGCGTAATATGAATACTAGCGTTATTATTGCCACTAGCGTAATTAGCCTACTGCTAATATCAGTTGCTATCTCTTGGTTATTAGCCAAGCGCCGCACTCAACAGCAGTACGCTGGCCTGGCAGCATTAAAGCAGCTAAAGAATTTAGTGGTATCACTGCAAAAACATCGCGGCCTAAGTTGTGCGATTCTAAACGGCGACCAACAGCAATCTACCGCATTAAATGCGCAACAAAAGCAAATTGTAAGCGCCCACCTTAGTTTAAGCGAAGACAGCTTTGTATCGCGCCAAGCTCGCTGGGATAGCTTTAATCAACACTGGCCAAGGCTACAGCAAAACTGGCCAAGCAATAACTTAGAAAACAATATTGCTCAACACAGTTTGATGATCAAAAACTTGCTGTTTTTGTCTCAAGACCTAGCCAGTTTTTACTGCTTATCTAGCCTAAGCAAGCAACATAAAAACATCGACTTTTTGTGGTTTGAACTGTTGGAAACAGCAGAATCAATTGGTCAAGTAAGGGCGCTAGGCAGCGGTTTGGCAGCTGCCAAACAAAGCAGCAGCGTTGAGCGGATCCGTTTGGCCTTCTTGCACAACAAAATTGCCCAAATTGATTCGCAATCACTCAACCATTTTGCTCACAGCTTTATTCCCAATGACCCAGCTTATCAGCCCTTGTTGGAACAGCTGCTTGATACCATAGAAGTTGAGCTGATCAACAAACCTCAGCCGACCATTTCGGTGAATGAGTATTTTCAGCAAGCGAGTAAAGTACTGGAAGGGCTATACCAACTATTTGATGCTGGAATAGCTCATTTAGAAGCGCAGCGACACGCTAAGCATTAGCTAGGCTAAGTGGCTACGCAGCTGCCAAAGTTGCTGGCCACTGTTTTGATATTTACGTTCAAAAGCAGTAATTGGGGTATCGGTTTTAAAGCTATTTAGCTGGCTTGAATAGCCAGCTAATTCTAGCGCTACTTGAAACTCTTCCAAGTAAGTTTGCCAGTTACTGCGCAGTTCGAGTTGCCCACCAAGCTTAAGCAAATAAGGGAACACTGCACTGCCGTGCCAACGACGCTGCAAGTGTCGCGACTTTGGCCAAGGATTCGGGTACAAGATGTAATGATGACTAGGCTGCCACCCAGCTTCCACGGCCAAACGCCAAAAGTCGTTTAAATCCACTTGCAGTAGCAAATAATTTTGCCCTGCTTGGTCAAAATGCGCCTGATGTTTAGTTAGCCGATGGGCAGATTTATCCATGCCAATCACCAAAGCATCAGGGTGCAATTCAGCCAAGGCAGCAGTGCTCACACCGGTACCACAGCAAGAATCAAACACCAGAGGTCGCGCCGCCGCCTCTACCTGCTTTTCTAACTGCAAAAATGCTTCTAGAGTATGCTGGCGATAAGGCTTTTTGAACTCTTCATCAAGGTGGCGCTGTACCACCTTGTTTAAGTTTTCGTGGATACCTTGCTGGTTAGAGCTAACGCTACGAGAGTTACCTTCCATTATGCTCTCAACCCATAACCGCGTTTGATCAAGGTATACGCCCAGATATACAAAATGGCGATAAAGCCCAAGATCATGCTAAATGATAAATACAGCGATACATCGGTTATGCCTAAGAAGCCAAAACGAAAGGCATTAACCATGTAAACAATCGGGTTGATTTGTGACACTCCCTGCCAAAACTCAGGCAATAAACTAATTGAATAGAACACTCCTCCCAAGTAAGTAAGCGGCGTTAAGATAAAGGTAGGGATGATGCTAATGTCATCAAAGGTATTGGCGTAAATCGCATTAATAAGCCCACCTAATGCAAACAGTATTGAGGTTAACAACACCGTGAGCATAATCGCGGCAACACTGTGTAACTGTAGAGGAACAAAGAATAGCGATACCATTGTGACAATAAAGCCAACACATAAGCCACGAGCAACACCACCACCAACAAAACCAAAAATGATGATATAGTTTGGTACCGGCGCGACGAGCAGCTCTTCAATGTTTCGCTGAAACTTACAGCTAAAAAACGAAGACGCTACATTAGAGTATGAGTTGGTAATCACCGACATCATAATCAAACCAGGAACAATGAATTCCATGTAGCTATAACCACCCATTTGGCCAATTCGCGAACCAATCAGGTTACCAAAAATAACAAAATACAGGCTCATGGTAATGGCAGGCGGTACCAAGGTTTGCACCCAAATACGCCCAAACCGAATGATTTCTTTAGTTAAAATGCTTTTTAAAGCGGTGCCATACAATGCGAGCTTCATGCTTGCCTCCCTTGAGCCACTAGGGTTACAAACAACTCTTCTAAACGGTTGGCTTTATTGCGCATGCTATGAACTACCACCCCGGTTTCATCAAGCAAGCGAAACACTGCATTTAAGCCTTGGCTCTTTTCTACATCAACTTCCAAGGTGTGATCGTCAACTAAGCGTGATACAAAACCCGCTAGATCCACCGCTTGCTGACGACTCTCAATATCAAAAATAAAAGTTTCTAAATTTAACTTTGAGAGAAGCTGCTTCATTGAAGTGTTTTCTACCAGCTCACCCTTATCAATAATACCGATATTGCGGCACAGCATCTCGGCTTCTTCTAAGTAGTGAGTGGTTAAAATAATGGTTATGCCTTGGCTATTAAGCTGCTTTAAGAAATCCCACATTGAACGACGTAGCTCTATGTCTACCCCAGCGGTAGGCTCATCCAAGATAAGCAACTTTGGCTCATGCATTAAGGCTCGCGCAATCATCAATCGGCGCTTCATACCACCGGATAATTCGCGCGCTCGGGCATTGCGCTTTTCCCACAAATCCAATTGGGCGAGGTACTTTTCTGCGCGCTGCATAGCAAGAGGCCGCGGCACACCATAGTAACCAGCTTGATTCACCACAATTTGCAACACTGTTTCAAATTGGTTGAAGTTAAACTCTTGGGGAACAAGACCTACATACGACTTGGCCACTTCCAAATCGGTATCAATGTCATGACCAAAAATCTTAACCGAGCCAGCAGACTTATTTACCAAAGAGGTAATCACCCCGATGGATGTGGACTTTCCTGCTCCATTTGGGCCTAACAACGCAAAGAAATCTCCTTGCTCAACCACTAAATCGAAGCCTTTTACCGCTTGCACCCCACCGGGGTAGGTTTTCTTCAAACCTTGAATCGCTAACGCCTGCATAATCACAACTTAAATTAACAATAAAAAAATGGGCCCTTAGGGCCCAATGATTAACCACTTAATCTAGCGGTATCACTTTGCCCACATAGGGTAGATTGCGGTAGTACTGGTCAAAATCAAGGCCATAGCCAATCACAAATTCATCAGGAATAGTAAACCCAGCCCAATCAACAGGTACTTCAACTTCTCGGCGTGAAGGCTTATCTAGCAAAGTACAAATAGATACACTGTTTGGCTCACGCAAGGACAGCATTTCTCTCACTTTACTTAAGGTATTACCGGTATCGATGATATCTTCAACGATGATCACATCACAGCCTTTAATATCGTCATCCAAATCTTTTAATACACGAACATCTCTGGTACTTACCATGCTACTGCCGTAGCTTGATACTGTCATGAAATCGAGCGTTAAGTTACGATCAATTTTACGCGCTAAATCAGACAGAAAAATACAAGATCCACGTAATAAGCCAACCAGTACCAATTTACGGTCAGATGAGAACTTTTGTTCAATCTCCTTACCAATTTCTGCTACTCGTTGAGCAATTTCCTGCTCGCTGATCATTTCTTCTACGCGATGTTTCATAATGTCGACCTATCAATTGGCTGAGTATCTCAGCAAAAACTTATCTAGCATGAATGAAAAAAGAAAAACAAATATACGAATTATCAATAAATTAACAAACAAATTATTAGTTGTTTATATCAATAGCTATTAATTAGCTTGTAAATACACTATGATTTAATTGAAAGGCATTCGCATGTCGTCGGTTCTTTTTCACTGAACGACACATTTTAGATGATTTTTATCTGAAATGGTAAACAAGAAATGCCTCATAAAAAATAATAATTGAAATAACAAACGCGAGAACAAACTATGCAATCTAGCACCTTAAGACGCCGTACCCGGCTGTCACCAGAAGTTCGCCGTAAACAGCTCATGCAATGCGCTGTTGAAATTTTTGCCCGTCGTGGTATTGGTCGTGCAGGTCACGCCGAAATCGCTGAACTAGCAAACGTATCGGTAGCAACTGTTTTCAACTACTTTAATACCCGTGAAGACCTAGTGGATGCTGTTCTATCTGAGGTAGAACAAACTATGTTAGGTTTGGTTGAGCAAACTTACCCAACTGATGAAAATGCGATTACTGCTATCCAGCATCATTTGTCAGCTTTGGTAGAACTGGCTTACAGCAACTCAGATGTGACTCACATTTGGCTGGAGTGGAGCTCTTCAGTGCGTGAAGACGTATGGCCACGTTTTAGCGCTGTAATGGCTAAAATCAACCAACAAATTGGCGAGAGCATTCAATCGGGCTTCGATAGCAAAGAAATCAGTAGCGCGCTAAATGCTTTACAAGCTGCTCAAGCGATTAATGCAGGATTGTACCTAGCAGTACAAATGATTAATCGACCAGACAGCCCAGAGCGCCAAGAAGTTGTAGATTTCTTGAATGACTTTGTATTGTCACTACTGCGCCCACCGGGTAAGTAAGTAGCAAGGGCCCTAAGGGCCCTTTTTTAATGCTTGATTAACGCACTAAGCTTAGTGTGTATACCTTCAAACCCGCCATTGCTCATTACCAAAATCTGATCACCTTCGGCCATCATTGCAGCTACCTGCTCAACTATCTCGGCAATACTGCTAGCGACCTTGGCCTGCTTAAGCTTGGCTGCTGTATTTGCAATGTATTGATTGCTTTGATCTGGCTGATATAAAAATACCACGTCGGCCACTTGTAAACTCTCGGCTAAACGCTCTTGATGCACGCCCATTTTCATGGTGTTAGAGCGTGCCTCCAAAATCGCAATAATTCGCTGCTTTCCTACTTGGGCGCGTAAACCTGCTAACGTGCTACTAATTGCACTTGGATGATGGGCAAAGTCATCAAACAAACGAATACCATTTCGCTCAGCTAACAATTCGAGGCGTCGTTTAGGTGGTAAGAATTTTTGTAAGCTATCAATAGCAAGGCTAGGCAAAACCCCAACATGACGGGCTGCGGCAATTGCCATTAAGGCATTCTCAGCATTGTGCTGACCAATTAAATCCCAACTTAAAATACCTTGGGATTGACCATTTAATACTATATCCAGCTCGCTATAATCACTTTTGTTAGCGTGCCACTGCCACGCTTCACCATCTCCAGTTTGCTCTAGATCAGACCAACATCCTTGCTTAATAACCTGCTGAATTGCTTCATTATTTTTTGGTGCAACAACTCTGCCAGAAGCTGGAACTATTCTCATTAAGTGATGAAACTGTTTTTGAATTGCTGCCAGGTCGTCAAATATGTCTGCATGGTCAAACTCTAAATTGTTTAACACCAAAGTACGCGGTTGGTAATGAACAAATTTGGAGCGTTTATCAAAAAATGCGCTGTCATACTCGTCTGCTTCCACCACAAAAAATGGCGTATCACCTAATCGAGCAGACCCTGAAAAGTTACGAGGAACACCGCCGATAAGGTAACCGGGAGCCATATCGTTATCTTCCAAAATCCACGCTAGCATACTTGCTGTAGTCGTTTTACCGTGCGTGCCTGCCACCGCCAAGACCCACTTTTCGGGTAAAATATACTGTTTAAGCCACTCTGGACCGGAGCAATATTTGAGGCCTTTGTCTAAAACATATTCAACACAAGGGTTGCCCCGACTCATGGCATTACCTACTACCACTAGGTCAGGAGCAGGCTCTAATTGGGCAGGATCATAGCCCTGAATAAGCTCTATACCTAAGGACTCCAATTGCGTGCTCATGGGTGGATATACGTTTAAATCACTGCCCGTTACACGCATTCCAGACTCACGTGCAAGCATCGCCAAACCACCCATAAAGGTGCCACAAATACCTAAAATATGAATATGCATAAATACAATATGTTTGAAAGCAAAAAACCAGCGCCTAGAATAGCACTTAACGCCACAAATTATTGAAGCTAATGTGTATTTCTGCGGGTTGTTTCTGGATCAGGAATTTGGATATATAACTGCTGTTGCTGGTAACGATATGGTCGATACCAATTTAAACCACATTGATAGTCGCCGGTTGCGTTAAAAACACAACCAATGGGAAGCTCTTTTAACCACTGCAGCTGAGCTTGATTGCGTAGCTGCTCCTGCCATAAATGTTGCTCTAGCAACTCTTTTTGTAGCTCAAAGGCATCGACCTTATCTGGGTCTGAGCTTTTTTGCACAATGATAGGACCAGCAGTAGCAGAAAAAGCCAGCAGAAACATAGTAATAAAAGCGTAATTCAGTCGACGCATCATGAGTTTATCATCTACAATCTAAAGTCTTTAAAGTTTAGGTGATTACTCATGATTAAATACGCTGTTATCGCATTTTTTACAATTTTTTTGATGGCTTGTAGCCAAACTCAAGAGCCTTTGCTCAAAATAGATGGTAGCTGTGAAGAGCCTCGCCCAGAAATTTGTACTATGGAATATGATCCTGTTTGCGGCGAAGTAAATGGTGAATTAAAAGAATACGGTAATGCTTGTTCTGCCTGTGGCGATCCGGAGATAAATACTTATCAAAAAGGCGCTTGCCCAAAATAACAAATAAGTAACAAAATTTAGCAAACTCGCCAATCAGTGCTATTTACTTAAGGTATAACTAATTAGCACTGAGAGGCGATTATGAGTCGAACTGCTGCACTAGGCTTACTTTGTTTAAGTAGCTTACTCTTTAGTAATCAGTCTCTTAGCATGGCTGCCAATGAACAATTTGGTGACAAGACATTTTATGGCGAATGGAAATGGTCTGATACCCAAGGTCAATATCAGCAGCTAAAACTGCAATTTTCTGAAGATTTAATTCATCAGTCTGAAGTAGAAACCTTTCGGTTAAGCTACAGCCTAACTTACCCATCGCAGGCAATTAGCGCTTATTTAAGCCCACGCTTAGAACATGCTGTTGCAATGATTAACCAGTATGTCAACAACCCCGAAACCCGTTTAGATGACATTCTTCAAGCACTGCGGAGTGACAGCGACAGCCCCTCTTCAAAAATGCTGTGGGATGCCTATGAACAATATACTCACGATGCATTTCGTCACCTAGGGTTGCTGCCTTGCTTACATCCGCAAGGGGCACAGTACCCATGTGTTCGGCCAAACTACTCGCAGTTATTTTACCAAAACCGTGACCGCGTGAATCCAATTGTTGAACACTTCACTCAACAGGGAGATTTGAATAGATCACTCGCTGAGGCTCAAGCTTGGTTACTTACAATTCCCAGCAAACAAGAGAACAATTATAGTTTTACTTCTCCGGTAGATGTACTAAAAGATAACCGAGCCGATAGCGATGAGCGCGCCTTATTGCTCGCGCTAGTATTAAGTGAACTGGCACCCAACTACCCTTTGTATATGGTATATCCAGCAAACAGCGTTGGAAGTGCCTCACCCGCTTGGTTAACCATTGATGCCAGCAGCGGCATTGAAGGGCCAACAATCATTATTGGAGATAATGCTCATACCCTAGTTTCAGGTTCGCCGGAACTAATAAAAGAGATGTTGCTCGCAGAAGTACAATTGATTAGTGATGCCCTCTATTGAGATTTGTTGTTTTTTTGTTATAAATGTTTCACACAGGTCTGACCTGAGCAATTCAGCCAAGCATAAAGGATTACAACGTGAAGCATCTATTACTACTTTTAAGCCTACTGCCAGCATGGGCGATGGCACTTAACGTAAGTACTGGCAGCAACCTACCTAGTATTGTTATTGATGATGCAGGGGAACTGCAGCTTGCTGGTGACGATATCAGTTATAGCGCTTGGAGCACCCAACAACTCAGCGGCAAAGTTATGCTTATTCAAGCAATGGCCGGACGAACTAGCGCTAAAGAACTCAACGCACCAATGATTGAAGCGGTAAAGCAAGCCAAATTTGGCGATGATGTTTACCAAACTATAACCATAGTAAACCTAGATGACGCCATCTTTGGTACTTCAGGTTTTGTAAAAGGGAAGTTAAAGAAAAACAAAAAATCCTTTCCAAAAGCGAGCTTCGTACTAGATAAAAAAGGAGAGCTGTTTGAGCTGTGGCAGCTAAAAGAAAAATCTTCGGCCATTATTCTACTTGATGCCAGCGGCACCGTTTTGTTTGCTAAGGATGGCGAGCTAAATCAACAAGAAATCGATCAGGTGATTGGTTTAATTGAGGCAAATATCTAACCTAAGCAACAGTCAAGAGTTGATAGGCGTAAACTTAATTACGCCTATTCAAACATCGTCATTAACACCAACAAACTAACCACGTAGGCACTCATTAAAACAGTTAGAACTTTATGTCGTTTAGTCCATACGGTAAGGTTTTTTAACACAACTACCTCTCTCATCACCAGTTAACTTAAATTTAACACTTTTAACAATGATTGCAAACTTGCTTTATCGATGAATCCTCAGTAAAAATGAGGCAGCGAGGAGTAATTCATGTCAGATAAGTCGATCATCGAAAACAAAAACAGCCAAGTTGAGAATAGTAAACTGCAATTAGCCAAAATAGCTAAGCAACGCGGTTTAGATGCTTTGTTACACAAAGAGAAAGCAGCGTCTACTTGGTCGCAACGAGCCCAAGCTAGGGTTATCGTTGAGCTAGCCAGTCAGCAAAAAAACTTAGAAAGTATCTTTTACTTTGCTGCGCAAAAAACTAGCGAACAAGACGTTGGGAGTGAGCCCGACGCCGATTGGATGACCGAGTTTTTACAACTAGCGAGCAATACTCAAGTTAAGTCGATGCAAATGCTATGGGCCGACATTCTTAGCCAAGAGCTTGCGACTCCAGGTAGCTTTTCAGTAAAGGCTCTACGCACCCTCAAACTAATGACTCAGCGCGAGGCGATGTGGTTTCAAACCGCCTGTGAATTAAGCTCTAGTGTTGGTGGAGAAACTAACAATAAGATCTTAACGGGCGTGGCAAGGCCAGCCAGTAACTTGGGGTTGGTAAGAGCGAAATTAGACAAAATTAGCTTAGGGCAACATCGCATGCCTTATCACCATGTTTTGCAGTTAACTGATTTAGGGCTAATTTTCGATAAAGAACTCGAGATCCGCCCTTCATCACATCACGACACGCCGTTGATACATGGACAAGCACATTATGCCTTAAAGCCTCGCTATAAAGGCGCTAGGCTGTTGTACCATCGCTTCACTCCCATTGGTGATGAGCTAGCTAAGCTGATTACCACTCAGCCTATCGCTTCTTATCAAGAGCATTTAGAACAACTGTTACATAACTATTTTGAGCTTCACTAAGCATTAGAACAAGAAACGCGGCTAAAGCCGCGTTTCTTGTTTTAACTCTGACAAATTTAAATACCGCTGCCAGCAACTTCTTCGTGTAAACCACATTCTCGCTTCAAGCCGAAGAAGCGAGTATCTTCTTCACTCATCCCAGCTTGCAAGGGTTGTGAGGTTTGCACATCCCCAACCGACACATAGCCTTGTTCCCACAAAGGGTGATAAGGCAAGTTGTGATCTTTTAAGTAATAGTGCACATCTTTATTACTCCAATCGATAATGGGTAATATTTTGAAAGCGCCATTTTGAATTTGCAGCACAGGTAAGTCTGAACGAGAAGAGGATTGACTGCGACGCAAACCAGAGAACCAGCTCTTAACTTCCAGCTCTTTAAAAGCGCGCTGCATAGGCTCAACTTTATTCAAGGTGTTGTATTGCTTTAAGCCTTCAACGCCTTGCTCCCAAAGCTTACCAAAACGCGCTTCTTGCCATGCGTTAGACTGCTTCGACTGATATACCTGCAAGTTTAGACTTAAGCGTTCAGTTAGCTCATCAATAAAGCGGTATGTTTCAGGAAACAAGTAGCCTGTATCGGTAAGTATCACCGGAATATCGGGCTTAATTTGCGTCAACAGGTGCAAACTCACTGCTGCTTGAATGCCAAAGCTAGAGGTTAATACCACCTGCTGGGGCAAGTTCTCTAGGGCCCAAGCCGCACGCTGTTGTGCACTCATGCCTTCAAGTTCTTTATTTACTTCAGATAACTCAGCAACACGAGCCTCAACAGGGAGTGCAGCCAGTTGCTCCAAATCTAAGTTAGTCATGAAAATCCCTAACGCTTACTTTTACTTCAGCGACAATTCCAGCACGAATTACAAAGTCACCAAAAGCTTCATCTTGCTCACGTTCTTTAGCCCAGCGAGCAATTAAGCCGTCTAATTCAGACAAGATTTCTTGCTCACCAATGCCCTCTAAATAGAGTTTTGGAATACGTGTTCCGCTTTGGTTACCACCTAGATATAAGTTGTACTTACCTGGTCCTTTGCCCACCAAGCCTGCTTCGGCAAGCATTGCGCGGCCACAACCGTTAGGACAGCCAGTTACTCGCAAAATGATGTGCTCATCATTCATTGCGTGCTTGGTTAGTAATTGCTCTACATCGTCAACCAAACCAGGCAAGTAACGCTCGGCTTCAGCCATGGCTAATGGGCACGTTGGGAACGCAACACAAGCCATAGAATTTAGACGCTGCGAACTATGGCTGTCATCAATTAAGCCATGTTCACGTGCAAGCTTTTCTATTTTAGTTTTGTCTTTAGCCGCTACACCCGCAATAACTAAGTTTTGGTTAGCGGTCATGCGGAAATCACCTTTGTGAATTTCAGCAATTTTGGCAACGCCAGTTTTCAAGGCCTTTTCTGGGTAATCTAACAAACGACCGTTTTCAATAAATACGGTTAAGTGGTACTTACCATCAATCCCTTCAACCCAACCAATACGGTCTCCGCGAGAGGTAAACTCATAAGGACGACTTGCTTCGAAGTTAATGCCAGCGCGCTTTTCAACTTCTTGCTTAAAGGTATCGCTACCCACACGGTCGAGCGTGTATTTGGTTTTAGCATTTTTACGATTAACTCGGTTACCCCAGTCGCGCTGCGTAGTTACCACTGCCGCAGCCACATCTAAGGTTTTATCAAGAGGAATAAAACCAAAGTCATCGGCGCGACGTGGATAAGTAGACTTATCACCGTGAGTCATCGCTAGGCCGCCGCCCACCAAAACGTTAAAACCTACTAACTTGCCGTTATCAGCAATCGCAACAAAGTTAAGATCGTTAGCGTGCACGTCAATGTCATTATGCGGAGGAATTACTACCGTGGTTTTAAACTTACGCGGTAAGTAATTAGAGCCTAAAATTGGCTCTTCTTCGCCACCTTCAACCTTCTCACCATCTAGCCAAATCTCGGCGTAGGCGCGAGTTTTAGGTAATAGATGTTCACTGATTTTAGTGGCCCACTCATAGGCTTCTTGGTGCAGTTCAGATTCAACCGGGTTACTGGTACACAATACGTTTCGGTTAACATCACCGGCAGTTGCAATAGAGTCAATGCCAATACTGTTAAGTGTTTGGTGCATTAATTTAATGTTTGGCTTTAACACGCCGTGAAACTGAAATGTTTGACGCGTGGTTAAACGAATACTGCCATACATAGTGTGGTCGGTAGCAAACTTATCAATGGCCAACCACTGCTTAGGCTGAATAATCCCGCCTGGCATACGCGCACGTAACATTACATTGTGCAGCGGCTCTAGCTTTTGCTTGGTTCGCTCGGCACGAATATCACGGTCATCTTGCTGGTACATACCGTGGAAACGAATTAACTGAAAGTTATCTGCTGTAAATCCACCAGTGATACGGTCACTTAGGTCAGCTTCAATAGTGCCACGCAGGAAGTTACTTTCTCGCTTTAGGCGCTCATTATCTGACAACTTGCCTTCAACAATTAGATCCGAACTCATTAGTAAACATCCTTCTGGTAACGCTTAGCGCTGCGTAACTGTTTTAAATACTCTTCTGCTTGCTCAGGGCTTTGTTTGCCTTGCTCAGCAATAATATCGATAAGGGCTTGGTGAACATCTTTCGCCATGCGGTTCGCGTCACCACAAATGTATAGGTGAGCGCCTTCTTCTAGCCATTGGAAAACTTCTTCAGCATTTTCTCTTAGGCGATCTTGCACATAGATTTTTTCAGCTTGGTCACGCGAGAATGCAACATCTAACTTAGTAAGTAAACCCGACTTCAAGTAGCCTTGCCATTCGGTTTGATATAAGAAGTCTTGAGTAAAGGTTTGATCACCAAAGAATAACCAGTTTTTGCCACTCGCATCGCTAGCATCACGCTGTTGCATAAATGCGCGGAACGGCGCTATGCCCGTACCTGGGCCAACCATAATCACTGGCGTATCAGGGTTGCTTGGCAAGCGGAAGTTGTCGTTATGCTCAACAAATACTTTAACTTGTGCGCCTTCTTTGGCACGAGCACCTAAGAAACCAGAAGCACCACCCAAGCGCTGTTCATCACCTTGTTGGTAGCTAACTACACCAACCGTTAAGTGAACCTCTTCTTCCACCTCTGCTTGCGCAGAGGCAATAGAGTAAAGTCGCGGAGTAATTTTACGCAAAGCATCAACAAAATCTTGGGCAGCCACTTTGGCTTTTTTCTCTAGCAATACATCAATCACTTGGTGATTAGCGGCGTACTCTCGAAGCTTGTCTTTATCGGCAACCACAGTTTGTAGCTTTTTACTGCCAGACCAATTAGCCCAAGCTTCAACAAACGCGCCGCTGGTTTGAGTAATTTCTAGCTTTTCAGTTAGTGCATCGGCCAAGCTGAATTCTTGCTCGTCAATACTAACTGTTTGGTCTTCTTCTAGACCTAAGCGCGCGATAATTTTAGCCACTAATTCGCGGTCATTTTCAAACCATACACCTAGGGCATCGCCAGCTTGGTATTGAATGCCTGAATCAGCTAAATCGATTTCAACATGGCGAACATCTTTCGCTGAATCACGACCAGTAATCTTCTGGCTTAAGCTCAGCTCAGCAGCATAAGGGTTCTTTTTGTTGTACTGGCTAGCTGCTGGAGCGTTTACCGGCAAATTAACCACTGAGCCAGTCGCTTCTGCGCTTAAGGTTTGCTTAACTTCGGCTAATGCTTGCTCAGTCCAGCTTGCAGCGTCTTTGTCGTAATCAACATCACAATCAACACGCTCACATACACGCTCTGCGCCTAAAGCCGCTAAGCGCTCATCAAAATCTTTACCAGTTTGGCAGAAAAATTCGTAACTTGAATCGCCTAAAGCCAATACGCTGTATTTCAAGTTATCAAGCTTAGGGGCTTTTTTAGAGGCTAAAAACTCGTGAAACTCGATAGCATCATCGGGCGGCTCGCCTTCACCATTAGTACTGGCAACAATCAACAGATGGGTTTCATTCTTCAAGCTTTTCGCTTTGTAATCAGCCACATTAATAACTTCGGCATTAATGTCTTGAGCTTGAGCAGCAGCATGCAACTCTTCGGCAACACCTTTGGCATTTCCTGTTTGAGAAGCATAAAGAATAGTTAGTTTGCCTGCAGGTTGTGCTTGCGCAAGCGGTGCCAGTTGACCCGCGTTTTGTCCTACGCCCGCCAGGTAACCACTTACCCAGGCGAGTTGAGTTACCGACAGCTCAGCCGTAGCCTGTTGCAGCAGGCTAACCTGTTGCTCAGACAGTGGACTAGCCAATGACGAAAGTTCCTTTAACAGCATTTTATCGCACCCTAGATTCACAATTGCAACTAGTCTACCCAAGCACGACCTAAGACAATAAAGAATAAAACGGGATTTTTTATAACCGTAGGTAATATATGGTCACTTAGCAGCGAGCAATCCGTTTACAATTTGCACTATGTGACTGAACAACCAGCAATATCGACAATTGTTATATAAGCTTATTTTATTCCCTTGGTTAATTGGTTCGCGATGGAACAGCGTTCAAAAAACAACATTCCCTTAAGGCAAAAGCTGCTGCTAGTGTTAGCTTGGTTGCTGCTGTCATTGCTGGCGGGTGTCACGGCACAATACCAAGCTAAGCAGCAACAGCAAAGCCAACTACTCGAAGAAAGCCAACGTTTGCAACGGAGTATCCAGCACGAGCTGGATAGATTTCGCAACTTCCCCAAAGTGCTGGCGATTCAGCAGCAACTGTCCGAACCACTTAGTCTTAATGTGACCAGCCAGCGTCGCCAAGCACTTAACCGCTATCTGCAACATGTAAACGAACTACAAGGCAGTGATGTTACCTACTTACTCGACCCTAGCGGCACAACCATAGCATCTAGTAATTGGCAAAGTGCACGTTCGTTTGTTGGTAGTAACTATAGCTATCGCCCCTATTTTCAAACCGCTATCTTAGGTAAATACGGCCAATACTTTGCCTTGGGCTCTCGCTCAGGCATTCGCGGCTATTACTTTTCTGCGCCAATAAAAATACAACAGCGGGTAGTTGGAGTAATAGTGGTAAAAGTCGCGCTTAACATTATTGATAAGAGCTGGCGAGACCCTAACTTTGAATACCTACTCACCGACAAACATGGTGTGGTTTTTTACGCCTCACAAGCTCACTGGCTTTACCGCAGCATTAAAGCCTTGCCAGAATCGTTACGTCAGCAGCTAATTAACTCCCGCCAATATGGCGAACACCAGCTAAAAAATATGGCGCAAGACTTACGCCCCAACAGTATTAATTTACCCAATTATGGCGGCCAGCGAGTAGACTACATTAGCACCAACCGAGTATTACCCACTGCAGGTTGGCGTTTATATGCCTTATCGAAAGACAATGGGTATATAGACGATATCGCTGAGGCGCTATTTTTAAGTTCGCTATTCTACCTTGGCTTGGTTTTGCTTTATTTATATTGGCGGCAGCTACAGCTAAGCCGTGTAATGCAAGCCCAGGCTAATCATCAATTAGAAGAAAGAGTTACCCAACGCACCGCCGAGCTTACTCAAAGCAATCAACAACTACAGCAAGCTATTGATGACTATCGCCGCACCGCTAACACCCTTAAAAAAACTGAAGACGAGCTAGTGCAAGCCGCTAAACTTGCCACCCTAGGCGAGCTCTCTGCGGGGATTAATCACGAGCTAAACCAACCGTTAACGGCCATGCAAAGCTATGCCGAAAACGCCCTGCGCTTTCAACAAAAGCAACAGCATGAACAAGTGACTCACAATCTACAAGACATTATTAAACTCACCTCAATGATGAGTAAAATGATTGCTAAGTTTAAAATTTTCTCGAGGAAGTCCAGCGGACAAACCAGTGCGGTATCTAGCGCAGTTTCTATTAATGCTGCCCTATCCATTCTCGCCAACCGAATTGTCGCCAATAACATTAAAATTGAATTTAGCGGCCAAGATGAGCAATGGGTAAAAGCCGACGCCATTCAACTAGAGCAAGTACTGATAAACCTTATTAACAATGCCATTGACGCCTTAGAAGGTATTCAATCTCCCCTACTAGGCATTAGACAATATCAGCAAGACAACTGGCAGTGCATTGCTATTTGGGATAACGGACCAATGTTGAGTGAGGAACAACAGCAACGCATATTTGAGCCCTTTTTCACAACCAAAAAACAAGGCTTGGGTTTAGGCATGGCAATATCTAAACGTTTAATCGAGTCTTTCGAAGGCGAACTGAGCGTGAGTAACTTAGCGAATATTGGCCCTGAGTTTGTTATTCGTTTACGCACTCACACCCCACCCGCCAATAGTTAACACCAGAGGTAACTGTGTATACACCGGTAATAATCATTGATGACGACCCCGATATTTTGCGCTCTCTGGGGCAAACGTTAGAGTTAGAAGACTACCAATGCCTGCGCTTTGAAAATGCCGAACAGGCTTTACGGCAAATTAAACCTACCTGGCCAGGCGTAATCATTTCAGACATTAATATGCCAGGTTTAAGCGGCTTAGAGATGATGCAACAAGCCCATCAAATTGATGCCGATTTACCGATTATTCTACTCACCGGCCACGGTGATATATCTATGGCAATTAAGGCAATTCGCGATGGTGCTTATGATTTTCTAGAAAAGCCCTTCTCCACCAGCCATTTGCTCGATGTGCTTCAGCGAGCGCTAGAAAAACGCCGACTCACCTTAGAGAACCGCGAGTTAAAAGCTGAGTTGGATGCTCAAAGTGGGCCAGGGCCGCGGATACTAGGCTCTACGCCCGCAATCACCCGCATGCGCAAAATTCTTAGCCATATTAAAGATACCCCCGCAGATGTATTAATTCATGGTGAAACTGGCACCGGTAAAGAACTGGTTGCACGCTTTTTACATGACCATAGCGTGCGCGCCAAACAGCCTTTTGTGGCAATCAACTGTGGCGCAGTGCCAGAAACAATGATTGAGAGCGAGTTATTTGGCCACGAAGCGGGTGCATTTACTGGAGCACAAAAAAAACGCATTGGCAAAATTGCCTTTGCCAATCACGGCACCCTATTTCTCGACGAGATAGAGAGCATGCCAATGGCGCTACAGATTAAGCTGCTAAGGGTGCTGGAAGAGCGCAGCGTAGAGCCATTAGGCAGCAACCAAGCCACCACACTTAATATTCGCGTTATTGCCGCCACCAAAAGTGATTTAAAAGGTCTGGGCGAGCAAGGTGAGTTTCGTAGCGATTTGTACTATCGCTTAAACGTTGTTGAGGTGCACATACCGGCTTTGCGAGAACGCGCTGAAGACATTCCATTACTATTAGAAAACTTTCTGCGGGTAGCTGCGGCTCGCTATCAGTTAAATAGTCCCGAAGTCTCGCCGTCACGTTTAGCCGAATTAGTTAATCATGACTGGCCCGGCAATGTTCGCGAGCTGCGTAATCTAGCTGAGCGTTGGGTATTGATGGGCGAAGATGCGGCATTTAGCGAGAGTCAAAACCACCAGCAGTCACTGAGTTTGATGGAACAGCTTTATCGTTTTGAACGCACCTTGCTGCAAGATGCACTGCAGCGCCATAAAGGCCATTTAAAGACCGTGCAGGAAGAGTTACAAATCGGCCGTAAAACCCTTTACGAAAAGATGAAAAAGTATCAATTGGACAAGGGAGACTACAAAGAAGTCGAACCCGAGTAATGGGGTGAAACCGACCCATTATCTATTATTAGATGGGGGCGAATCCCCCCATAACTTTAGCTGAAGATAGATTTAGCGATTAAGAAAAAATCAACTAACCCCATTAATTCAATCACTTAGAGTTATCCTGAAAACTTGGCTTACTGCTTGCTCTAAGGTGTAGCGTTGTAAACAACCAACCCTACACAAGGAAGAATAAAATGAAGCTATTAGCAAGTACGCTCACCGCTTTAAGCATTGCATTTGCCAGCGCTGTAAATGCCGCCCCCATCGAGCTGAAATTCTCACATGTTGTTGCAGAAAATACTCCTAAAGGCCAAATGGCTTTAAAATTTAAAGAACTCGTCGACCAACGCTTACCCGGAAAAGTAGAAGTTAAGGTTTATCCAAATTCTCAGCTATACGGAGACGGCAAAGAGCTAGAGGCCCTGCTACTGGGCGATGTTGAGCTGATCTCACCTTCGCTATCTAAATTCAAAAAATACACTAAAAAACTACAAGTATTCGACCTTCCTTTCCTTTTCCAAGATATGGCGGCTGTTGAGCGCTTCCAAGCCAGTAGTGCCGGACAAGAGTTGCTGTCTTCACTGGAAAGTAAAGGCTTAGTAGGGCTAGGGTACTTACACAACGGCATGAAACAGCTATCGGCTAACGAGCCGCTTTACACCCCTGCCGATGCAAAAGGCAAAAAGTTTCGCATTATGTCTTCCGATGTATTAGCCGCTCAGTTTGAAGCCGTTGATGCTGTGCCGCTTAAAAAGCCCTTTTCAGAGGTTTTTACCCTACTACAAACCCGAGCCATTGATGGCCAAGAAAATACCTGGTCCAACATTTATTCCAAAAAATTCTTTGAAGTACAAGCCAGTATTACCGAGTCAAACCACGGTGTATTGGACTACTTAATTGTTACTTCAGCCGAATTTTGGCATGAGCTACCCGACGACATACGCAGTGAGTTAAAGGCGGCTCTAGACGAAGCAGTTGCACACGGTAATCAAATAGCGGCGCAAAAAGCCGAGAAAGACAAGGCCAACATCATGGCTTCAAACCGTTCAGAAATCATTTCTCTAAGCCCAGAGCAACGTCAGCAATGGGTAGAAGCAATGAAACCGGTTTGGCAACAATTCGAAAGTGAAATAGGCAAAAACATTATTGATGCTGCAGTAGCTGCTAACCAATAAGTGAACAAGCGCAGAGTCCCCTCGCTCTGCGCTAATTCATTGACTTACGCTCTTGGATAAGGACATCACATGAAGTTTGTTGCTGGGTTCCGCCGCTTTGAAGAAAACTTCATCGCATTATTGTTAGTTACCATGACGCTACTGGTATTTGTAGAAGTGATCATGCGTTTTGTATTCAACGCCGGCATTCATTGGGTACAAGAAGTCACCTTGTATTGCTCAGCATGGTTAGTGCTACTAGGCGCGAGCTGGGGTGTAAGAGAAGGCGCTCATATTGGCGTAGATGCCTTTGTAAAGCTGTTACCACGTAACCAACGTAAGTGGCTTACCTTAATAGCGCTAAGCCTATGTTTGTTTTATTGCAGCCTATTTATGTATGGCTCTTGGGTTTACCTAAGCAAGCTAGCGCGTATTGGTATTGAGATGGAAGACCTCCCCATAGAAAAGTGGAAAACCATGAGTGTGTTGTTCATTGGCTTCGTACTGTTGGTCATTCGCTTCCTAGAAGTGGGCTGGAAAGTATTAACCAACCAGCAAGACGGTTTTCACCTGGCCGATGAAGCCAAAGAAAGCATGCAACTCGCCGACGAACTAAAAAAACAATAAGCACTTGCGGCAAAGGAACTGACCATGACAACTTTTACTCTGTTTATTCTACTGTTTGTATGCATGATTATTGGCATGCCTATCGCCATCGCGCTTGGCTTTGCTAGCATGACAACCATTCTATTATTTTCTAACGACTCTTTAGCCTCGGTAGCATTAAAGCTATTTGAAGCCACCTCTGAACACTACACATTGTTAGCCATTCCTTTCTTCATTTTATCATCAGCCTTTTTGTCCACAGGCGGTGTGGCGCGCAGGCTAATTAATTTTGCCATGGATAGTGTGGGGCATATTCGCGGTGGCCTAGCTATGGCCTCGGTATTGGCTTGTATGTTATTTGCGGCAGTATCAGGCTCTAGCCCAGCTACCGTTGCAGCCATTGGCTCTATTGTCATTGCTGGCATGGTACGCTCTGGTTACCCAGAATCGCTGGCGGCAGGGGTTATCGCCAATGCTGGTACGCTTGGCATTTTGATCCCACCTTCGATTGTGATGCTAGTTTATGCCGCCGCTACCGAAGTATCGGCTTCGCGGATGTTTATGGCAGGGTTTATTCCTGGGATCATGATGGGCACCATTTTGATGATTGCCATTTATATCGTTGCGCGAATAAAAAATTTACCTGCTCAAGCCTATCCGGGTTGCAAAAAATGGGCGATTTCGGCACTTAAAGCGACTGGTGGCTTGATGCTGATTGTGATTGTTCTTGGTTCAATTTATGGCGGCGTAGCTAGCCCAACCGAGGCCGCATCAGTAGCAGCAATTTATGCCTTTTTAGTTTCGGTTTATGGCTATCGAGATATTGGCCCTATTAAACACCAAGCTTGGCAGAACGAAGGCGAAAGCATAGGTGCCGCCGTTGCCCGTAATTTAATGCTATTCCCGGTTAGCATCTTTAAGTCTGTTAGTGATCCGGAAGTGCGCCAAGTGCTTAAAGATGCGGCAAAGGTGAGCATTATGCTGTTATTCATTATTGCTAACGCAATGTTGTTTGCGCATGTATTAACCACCGAACGCATCCCTCACATGATTGCCGAATCCATTGTGGCCTATGGCCTTCAGCCTTGGGCATTTTTGATAGTAGTGAATATCTTGTTGTTGATTGCCGGTAACTTTATGGAGCCTTCAGCCATTTTGCTAATCATGGCGCCCATCTTGTTCCCTATTGCGACACAACTGGGTATCGATCCCATTCATCTTGGGATCATTATGGTAGTGAACATGGAAATCGGCATGCTTACACCACCGGTTGGTTTAAACCTCTTTGTGACAGCGGGGATAACAGGAAGGAGCATGGGATGGGTGATTAAGGCATGCTTACCTTGGTTAAGCTTATTGCTATTCTTCCTGATCTTAATTACTTACATACCGCAAATCTCGTTATTTTTGCCGGAGTACTTCGACCGACTAAATGGCTATTAATCTTCCCTCAAAATAACAAAAAGGCCTGCAAAATCTAGCAGGCCTTTTTAGTTGTTTATGCTTTTTCCATGCGCCGCTGACGACGGCGCAAAGCATCATTAAATCGCCTTTTGGCAACTTCTGTGCTTGGTTCTAGCGGGGGAACTTCTGCTGAGTTACCTTGCTCATCAACCGCTACCATCGTGAAAAAACAAGAATGGGTATGGCGTACAGTTTGCTCTTTAAGGTTTTTGGCAACCACTTTAATGCCAATTTCCATGGAAGTTCGGCCGGTGTAATTAACCGAAGCTAAAAACGTAACAAACTCACCAATCTCTACCGGGTTTTTGAACAACACTTGGTCTACCGATAGCGTTACTGCGTAGTTCCCACAATATTGAATAGCTGTGGTGTAGGCCACTTCATCCAATTTTTTTAGCATGGCTCCACCATGCATCTTACCCGAGAAGTTGGCCATCTCTGGGGTGACCAATATATTCATTTCTGTTTGTGACTTATCCATGTGGGGCCTAATTTAGTAACTACAACAAGCGACTTTTGCGGCCTTCGCCGCTTTACAAATAAACTGGCTTAATCAGTTTTCAAACCATATTTATCAAGCAAAGAGTACAAGGTTGGTCGAGTAACGCCAAGCAGACCAGCGGTATTAGAGATATTGCCATTACTTAGCGCCAGTGCTTTGTTAATTGCCTGCTTTTCTGCCGCTTCACGCACATGGCGAAGGTTTAGCGCCAGTTTAACTTGCTCCTCATCGCCAATCGGCAAGGCCAAATCATCTGCGGTAATCTGTTTATTGTCGGCCATAATAACTGCCGACTTCACCTTATTTTGCAGCTCGCGAATATTGCCAGGCCAGCGGTGATTGCTTAGCGCAGTAATAGCGTCATCACTAAAGTTATTAATATTACGCTGCATTTGCTTATTATAGTTTTGTAAGAAAGCACGAGCTAATAAAATCACATCTTCACCGCGATCACGAAGCGGCGGGATATTAATGGTGATCTCACTGATTCGGTAAAATAAATCTTCACGAAACTCTTTTTGCTCAACCATGTTTTGCAAGTTTTGGTGGGTTGCACAAACAATTTTCACGTCAACGGGGATTTCTTTACGCCCACCAACTCGCTCAACCACTTTTTCTTGCAGGAAGCGAAGAATCTTAGCTTGTAACGGATACGGCATATCGCCGATTTCATCTAAGAATAAGGTACCGCCATTAGCGCACTCAATCTTACCTTCGGTGGTTTTATGCGCCCCAGTAAATGCGCCTTTTTCAAAGCCAAATAGCTCGCTTTCAAGCAAGTTTTCTGGGATGGAGGCACAGTTAATGGCAATAAAGGGTTTATCTTTACGCGGGCTTTGTTGGTGAATAGCACGAGCTAATACTTCTTTACCGGTGCCACTTTCACCTAACAATAAAGTGGTTACCTCAGTAGGGGCAATACGCTCCACCATGCGGCAGACTTTCTGCACTTGTGGTGAGTTGCCTAAAAAGCCGTTGTTATCTAATGAGGCGCCCTTCAGAGTTTCATTTTCGAGCTCTATATTAGCAACCCAGAAGGCTCTAGCGATAATCACCGACATAGTGTCATCATCAATCGGTTTTTGATAAAAGTCATGTGCCCCCATGGCGATAGCGCTTAGGGCGTTTTCTTTATCTTCATTACCGGTAATAACAATAACTTTCAGCTTTGGGTTTAACTCCAGCATTTCTTTTAGCGTTGCCAAGCCCTCACTGGCATTAGCCTCATCTGGCGGTAAACCCAAATCTAAAGTCACCACTTTAGGCTCATAACGACGCAGAGCAGTGATGGCTTCCTTTCTATCACCAGCAATAATGACTTCGTAGTCACTAAAGCTCCACTTTAACTGTTTTTGAATACCAGGGTCGTCTTCAACAACCAGTAACGTTTCCATGTTATTTCTTCCATCAGCTTTGCTGGCGCATAAAGCCAGCTAAATTTTGTGAATGGGCAAGTACAGCTTAAATAAGCTCCCCTCGCCAACATTACTCGTAACTTGTATATGCCCACCAAGTTCTTCAACAAATCGCTTCGCGTCATAGGCGCCTACACCCATGCCTGCATTGCCCTTGGTCGTATCAAACGGCTTAAATAAGCGTGTATCAATAAATTCTACGCTCATTCCTTCGCCGTTGTCTTGTATTTCTATTAAACACTCAGCGGCTTGTTTGCTTACTTTTATACTTACCAAACCCTCTTCAGGAGTAGCATCTTGAGCGTTTTGTACGAGATGAGAAAGTACGTTTATAAATCGCTCTTGATCGCCCACTAATTCAAAATTATCTGGCAATGTAAATATCAACAAAGGAACGGGTTTATTAATGGCACGGGATTGTTGAACCTGTTCAAGCGCTGCCTTTAAGCTGAAAGGTGCCACTACTGTATCAACGCGTTGCTTTTTGCTTAAGTGCGCAACCACCTTAGCCAAACGATTTGCTGCAGAATCTACCGTTTCAAAAGCGTCATCAATAAACTCTGGGTTATGTTTATGCTTAACCGCATTTTTCGACATCAGCTGCAGCTGTGCCAAAACATTTTTAAGGTCATGCACCAGATAAGCAGACATGCGATTAAAGGTATCAAACTGTTGGCTTTCAGCCAACGCAAGGTTAGAGCGGTGCAAATTAAGAAATACTGCCAGTTGACGGCTAATCGCTCGCATTAAATCACGGTCTTCCCAATTTACACTATGTATAGCAGTAGGCGCTGATAGCAAAATCACTCCTTTAAAGCCAGCACTGGTACTCATTGGGATGATGTAGCAGAATTTGCTAATTTGCTGCAGCATGTTAGTTGAAACTTTAAACGGCACCACACTGATATCTTCTTTCAACTCTTCAATATCGACAATCCATTGGTGCTCAATGGCTTGCCCAGCCACATGGTCTAAACATAACAGAGCCTGAGAGTCATCGTCTCGAATGTTATAGGTAGCTTTAACCACATACCGGCCGTTTTCTACGATGGCCAAGCCAGCATACTGACAATCGAAGGGCTGGTTAATTGCCTTAAGAGCAATACTATAGGGAGAGGCTCCGTCTTCCTCAAGCACAGCAGCAAACTTCATCCACTCTTCACGGTATTCATATTTATTGGCAAAGAAGTGTTTGGTGATTTGCACTTTTAAACGCTTGCGTAAGCGTTCAGATAAAAACAAGCTGACTAAAATTAATGCACTTAAGGCAAAGAAGCCATTTTGCGCCATGCTGCCCCAGTCACCACCAGCATACTTTATGTAATAACCAACTAAAGCCATTACCAGTAAATAGCCACCGGCCACTAGCAACAGAGTACTGTGGTAAATGACATCACGCGACACATAGATTTTGGTCGACCAACGCTTGATCCTGCGCGCACTTAATAACACCAGCGGCGCAGCTAAAATCGCCACAAAACCACGTAGGCTCCAAAAATCAAAAGAGATCCCTGAAGTAATTAAGGCATTGGCATATAGCGCAAAGTCGAAGGCGAACATGCCGCCCAAACCAAGGCACATAGGTTTAATAGTGGGGCGAGCACTAACATCAATGCGTCGATATAGCTGCTCAATTAACCACAGGCCAATAACGGTTTGTGATAGCTGCGTTACCAACCAAAACTGGTTCAACTGAAGACCTACCAAAGCAGTGCATACTTGGAGACATGCGATAAATATCAGGCCCAGTAGCAAGCCTTTTTTACGCCAAGGGCCGCGAACAAAATTACTAAGCTCGAAACGTGGCGCGATGGTGGCATAAAGCAATAAGAACCACAGTGCATTACGAAGGCTTTCGATACCAAACAAATAGCCAAGAGGCAGGGCTATCCACATTTGAGCAACCCCAGCGCTAGCCCAAAGCAGCGTAAAAAACACCACCAAGCTCAATGCTTGCCGTTGGAAGCCGCTTTGTTTAGTGGTGAGCAACAGTAAACTGAATAGCAGGTACACCACCGCTGCAATGCTGTAGCCTAATAAACCAACAATAATACTCAAACGTGACCTTCCATTTCCAAGCTAGGCTTTGTGACAGCGGGTAATGAGAAATACTTAGCTATTTTCGCTTAACTCGACGATTTCTTTGCGCTTCTTCTCAATCATTTTATCTAGATAGCGAATGATCTTAATTTTTCGCAACACGACTTCTTCTAAATAGCTAGACACATCAAGTAGTTTTGCTTTTAACTGACTATCACTTATTACAGAGTGGCCAGAGGCTACATTGTCAGTGCCATACTCATATTGACGCCCCAACACCGCATCAATATCCGATACACCTTGCTGCTCTGGCGTACCTTGTAAAGAACCAGAAAGCTCACCGCCCATCTCTTCAATAACTGCAGCTACGTCAGCTTGGCTAATCGCGTGTAAGTCTTCCAAAAACGCATATAAAAACAGTCGGTCAGCAAAGATATTAATCTTTCGCGGAATGCCTTTAGTAAAGTCAGCAATTTGCTGGAAAATGTCATCATCTAACTTAGGATTTTCATTCCAACCAACCTGCTTGAGGCGATGCAATATATAACCTTGAGTTTGCTCTGCATCCAGTGGTTTTAAATGACAAGAAGCGATAATTCGTTGCCTAAACTGCTCCATTTCTGGCAGTTCAATAATCGGCTTTAGCTCTTCCTGCCCGAGTAAGAAACTTTGAAAAAGCGGTTTGTCGTTGAGTTGAAAGTTAGACAGCATTCGCAGTTCTTCAACGGTTTCTGCAGGCAAATTCTGTGCTTCATCTACTACTAATAAGGCGCGTTTGCCTTGCTTATTCAAAGTAAGTAAATATTGTTCAAATCGCTTTAGAATATCGGCCTTGTTCAAGCCTTCGACATCGATACTAAACTGGGCTGCAACTAAGCGAACTAGTTCATCGGGGTTAAGTTTAGTTGTAGCAATTTGAGCTGCCACAATTGAATCGTCCACCGAGGCTAATAAGCTTCTGGCGATGGTAGTTTTTCCGGTACCAATTGGCCCCGTTACAACGATGAAGCCTTCACCTTGAGATAAGCCATAACGCAGATAAGACACCGCGCGATCATGATGAGGGCTAGCAAAAAAAAACTTAGGGTCGGGGCTAAGCTTAAATGGTTTATCACTTAAGCCAAAAAATGATTCATACATACTTAAAACTGCTTAGTCGCGTTAATCGATACTCGGTTTTCGTCATAGGTTCTGCCCACTATATTTGAGCTACGGTGAGTATATTGGTAGCGATAAGTGAGGAAGAACCCTTCGATGAGGTCTTGATTTAGTGACAGATCATAGCGACTGTACTTATCCACTTGGTCGACGCCATTGAGGCGATCAAATGTGTAGTGGTCGTAATCAAAGCTAAAGGCAATAACCAACTTACGGCTTAACTTATGGTCCAAACTAACTCCACCACCATAAGTGACGTCTTTCACAAAATCCGTCACTTCACGCAGCCCCTCTCGGGTTTGATGGCGTACTTCAAAATCAAATCCTGAACGACGCAAATCTAAACCAGTGTTCCATCTAAAGGTTTTATCCAGCTTTTGTTCTTCTACAGTATCACCTTCCACAAAGAAACGTCGGTCAAAACTGCTAGGTTCTTCAACGTAACTTATATCCGTGCTAATGCGTCGCTTCTTATGGAAAAAGGTAAACTCATAGGCATCACCATAAAAGCGCTTACTATATTCAAAAAATAGCTTAGTGCGGCGATTCGGTTCAAGGTTTACCGCAGCACCGACATAGTCATCGTTCTTATCTTTATCCAAAGAGAAATTATAGCTGAGTTCGAAATAGCTTAAACGGGATCGAAAGTAACGAACTGCAGGCCCCCAACTCTCCGACTCCCCCACCTTATCTGAAGAACTGACACCTTGAAAATAGCTCTCTGCATAGTAGTGAATAAAAGGGCTAAACCCGGCACGCTGTTGTAAACCAAACTCACCTTTGTATTTGATGTTTTCAGTTTCAGAAGAGTTACCGCGTGCTTCGCGGCGAATATAACTAGAGTCAATTAACCAAAATACTGAATTTACTTTTTGGCCATTTTTAAACAGCAATGAAGCGTCATAATCGTTGTTATTACCGCGGTCATCTTCATAACGATACAAACTACTGGCAACTCGAGCGTTTAAGTCTACCCATTTACGGGGGTTTGATTGATAGTTTAAACCAAGGCCTAACTCGCTGCCTTGAATCAAGTCTCCAGAAATTACATCGGTAATAGCATTGCTGCTCACCTCTGCCGGCAGAATATCAACAGATGCTACAGCATCGACACTAAAGCCAGATTTTCCAAGGTTTTTGTCTCCAGTAAAATCTAGCTCGTGGTAAAGCTTATTTTTTTCGGAATCGTAAGAGTGATAGGTTTGCCTTGCTTGATAATCGAGAGATAGTTGACCATCTTTACCAATAACTTCAGAGACAAGTCCAGCAGACAAAATACCAATTTCACCAGACTCTGGAGACTCTTCAGTCAGACCAGCATTATCGGTATAAACAAACTCTGCGCCGATTTCTGGACGAAACTCTATCTCAGCGGCATTTACCGAGTTAGATAACCCAACAGCAATAGCAAGCGCAACAACTCGACTAGGCGCTGCGTTCTTCCTCATATCCATAGCCATATCCGTAGCCATATCCGTAAGTCCCTGTTTTGCCGTGCACTGCTTTATTTAATACATACCCGATCGCCAGCTCATCACTAAATTGCGACACCGCTGATCTAACCGCAGCGAGTTTGGTACCATCCTGTTCAACCACCACCACCGCTTGCCCGATAAAATTAGACAATACCACGGTCTCATTCACTCCCAATATTGGAGGGCTATCAAACAACACCACTCGATCGGAGTAACGGCTATTTAGCTCTTCAGTGAGAGCGCGCATTTTATCACTGGCCAACAGCTCATTACTCAAGTGATGTGGCATGCCTGCTGGCATAATTCGTAGGTTTGGAATATTGGTGTGATAGATAACATCAGCAACATCATCGGTTTCACCCAGTAAGTACTCCATTAAGCCCATATGTTGGCCAATACCCAAGGTTTTGCTAACGGTTGGCTTTAACACATCGGAGTCGATTAGCAATACGGTCTTATCTTTCTCTAGCGCTAAACTTAATGCCAGGTTAATCGAAGTGAACGTTTTACCTTCACCTGGATTGGCACTAGTCACCATAATTAAGTTACTTTTGTTTTGCGCTATTAAGCCCGGTTCAAACGCATTTTTGATTAGCTTGCGTTTAATGCTTCGGTATTCATCACTGAGCATTCTTGTTTCGCGAGAACGAATATCTGACAACATACCTAAACGATTTAATACTGCGGAATCAATTTGCAGTACCGTTTTTTCACGCTTATTTGGAGAGGCTTCGCTGCTAACATCGGACTTTTTATCCTCTGCTACTTCTGGCTGTTCACTATTTACTTGCTTAGCTTGGGCTTGCTTAGCCAGCTTACCCATTGCTTTTTCTATGGTACTCATAGCAATCCACCTAAACCGGTAATAATTTTACTGTGTAAATTGGGTAATAAATTGATCACCATAAAGCCAACAAAACCACAAAACAGAACTGCATTAGACAGCACAAATACCCGCATCTTACGTTTTTCGACTTTCAACAAGCCGGAGCTTTCGGTAGCAGAAACTACACCTAACACAGGATATCCCGTTTGCTGGTATAACTGTTGAATACTTGAAACTACAGGATTTATTTGGCTAAAGGCTAACGACAAACCCACCCCAACAGCCAGAGCAAAAATTAAGACCCCAGCTATCAACAGTGGTCGCTTAGGACCAGAGGGTTCAAGCGGGACTCTAGGTGCATCAATAACCCTAAACTTAATATCGTCAGTAGTTTTACCAGCACTTTGCGAAATAAGCGCACTTTCTCTGCGCGACAACAAGTCTTCATATTTTGACTTGGTAATTTCATAGTTTCGATTAAGGCCAGTCAATTTTGCTTCTACGTCAGGCACTTGGCGTAGTTGCTCTTCTAAGTTTTCAACTTTCTCTTTATGTCTTTGCTCGCGCACTTTAAGCGAAGCTACATCGTTTTCAATCTGGCTAACGGTAATTTTGAGATCCTGATAGATCACCGACTCGGAAGCGATAGCAGCAGGTGTTTTTGCTGTAACCAGTGCACTATCTTTTTGTTTTTGTAAAGAAGCAAGCTGTCGCTGCACCTCTACCACATCTGGGTGGCGCTCAGTATAACGTAACAACAAATCGTCTAAACGCGTTTGCATTGCCAAAATCCGATCATCAAACTCGGTGCGTACTCGAGCGGTTTGTTGAGAGGCTAATACTTCTTCACTGGCCAATTGCGCTCTGGCTGAAACCAGTTTGGTTTCAGCTTCGCTTAGCTGTAAACGAGTCTCCTCTAACTGCTTTTTAACACTCTCTAGATTGCTATAATAAGTAGACTCTTTACCGGGCAAAAAGGCCGTGTACTCTTGCTTAAAAGACGCTAGACGCTTTTCCGCCTCAATCAAGCGGGTTTCGTATTCTTCTATTTGCTGATTTATAAATGAGTTTGCGGTGTCGGTGTCTTGGCGTTTTTCTCCTAGAGTATTTTCAACAAAGACATCCAAAGCCGCTTGCACAACATCTCGCACATATTGTGGTGAATCTGCTTCAAAACTAATGGTATAAAGATTCTCTCGACGAGTTTTATCAATCTGAATAGTCTCTTTAAGATTATCTAACAACTCATCATATTCAGTGCTGTTGTTCACCCTTACATCAGCATCACTGGCACGGGCAATTTTTTCCAAATTACTGCGGCTAAGTAAGGTTTTTACCATCATAGCCAATTCCTGACTAGGATCAGTTTGAATGGCTAAACCTTTAAGTAGAGGCTGCAATAATGAACGAGTATCTGCGTAAACCCTAGCTTCGGCTGTATATTGATTTGGCATCAATGTCACAGCTATCCAACCAATAGGGCAAATAATCCACAGAGCAATTAGAATATAACGGCGCTTTAACCATACCCCTCGCAAATATTGCAAAAAGTCCTCAATTAAATCTTGCATTTATACGACTACTCCGACTAAAACCATGCTTCTGGGATAATGATAATATCACCAGGAAGAACATCTACATTGGCTTCAATCTCACCGTCTTGAATCAATTTACCGACAAGCACTTTATATGAGCGCTGTTCACCACTAACAACTCTAACTAAGCGAGCGTTATCACCATCGGCATATTCAGTTAAACCACCAACTTGAATCATCACATCTAGCAGTGTCATGTCTTCACGATAGTTTATCGCTTGTGGCTCAAAGGCTTCGCCAATGACTCGAACTTGCTCGCTAAATGGTCCGATGAACCCTTCAACTGTAACCGTCACGATAGGGTCACGAATAAACTCTGATAACTCAGACTCAATAAGGCGAGCCAACTCAGTGGGCGTTTTACCCGATACTTCTAAATCTTCAACCAGTGACGTTGACACCATGCCATCTGGGCGCACAATGAACGTGCCAGATATTTCTGGATTGCGCCATACAAAAATGTTGAGTTCATCTCCTGGGCCAATCAGATATTTGTAATCGGCAGGGTTAGCAGTCAACGACGGATGAACCGACGCACCAGGTAAAGTAGGTAGGTTGTTCGAGCAAGCGGTTAGGAAAAGCCCTATCGCCATAAACGAGAGCAATTTAATTACTACTTGATTGAGTTTTTTCATAGCACTGTCCATTTCGCTGAGAGTCCATCAAAATAACATTGATTGAGGTAGTCCTTTTCTCCATGATAGTGTGCGAGCGCGCATGTTGTAAATCTCTTGAGCTAAATAGTTTTAATATATCGACATTTATCTTCTGACTGTTGGAAATGTAAAGTGCAGGTAACAAACTTGGGTTTAACTAGCTGAACACAAGTTACACCGATTTTTTGTAGCTCTGCGCATAAATCTCGGTATACTGATTAGTCTTAAAACTATATTTAATATCTTGTTTCAAGGAAGAAGCGTGGCTGGTTCGAAATTTCATAATCTTGATCCCGGTAGTAGAGCGATAATTCTTGCCGAATTTTTGCTACTAATCGGGATTTTTGTCATTGGCGTTGAACTTCTTCGCCTTAGTGGTTTCGAAGACATCCCTTCGTACGGCGAAGGCATACTACTATTACACTGTTTAGCATTTACCTTCCCAATACAACTGTCAATATTGTCAGTTGGTTTATATAACCAAAAGATCCGCGAAACTTTTAGAGGCGTAATCCGCCGATTATTGGTGAGCATTGCTTTAGGTTATTTCATCTCTTCGGTTATTTACGTTCTCACGCCCTTAGACGTTCTTCCAGGTAATTTTCGTGAACTGCTCTACGCAGCAGTAATGATGGGCTTAACCACCATTCGCTACTTCGCCCTTAAAATGCAATATGAGCATATGGGCCGTAAAAGAATCTTGGTGTTAGGCGCAGGTGAGCGCGCCAGTATTATTGAAAAACGTATGCGTCGAAAGTCTGACCGCGTAAGTTTTGAAATGGCTGGGTTTATTCGTATGCCAGGGGACTCAGAAGATGGTATTAAACGCGAAACCATTGTTGAGCTTGACCAACCCTTAGAGTCATTTGTACTGGCAAATGGTGTTGAAGAAATAGTGATTGCAGCCGATGAGCGACGCGCTAACTTGCCGGTTGATAGTTTATTTTTATGTAAACTGCGTGGCGTTGAAATCACCGATATAATTGACTTTATCGAACGCGAATCAGGTCAAATAGCTGTAAACCTGATCTACCCTTCATGGGTTATTTACAGCAACGGTTTCCATTCAACTAACTATTTGCGTAGCTCCTTGGATTGGGTGTGTAATACTTTCTTGGGGCTGATTGTTTTATTCCTTACTTGGCCATTGATGTTAATTACCGTCATCATGATTAAGTTAGAAGAAGGTATTCGAGCGCCCGTGCTCTACTCCCAAGAACGCATCGGCTTAAACGGTCAACCGTTTAATATCTATAAATTTCGCAGTATGCGTACCGATGCCGAGAAAGATGGCGCAAAATGGGCCCAGAAAGAAGACCCACGAGTAACTAAAGTGGGTAACTTTATTCGTAAATACCGTGTTGATGAGCTGCCGCAAATTTATAACGTATTGGTGGGTGATATGGGCTTTGTTGGGCCTCGTCCTGAGCGCCCTGCATTTGTAAAAGAGTTGGTGTTATCAATTCCTTATTACAATCAGCGCCACAACGTTAAACCAGGTTTAACTGGCTGGGCACAGCTTAAATACCCTTATGGTAGCACTGAAGCTGATGCTCTTGAGAAGCTAAAATTTGACCTTTACTACATCAAGCACCGCAGCTTCCTACTCGACCTTTTGATACTAGTGCGTACCGCAGAGATTATTTTGTTCGGAAAAGGACGGTAATTTTTGGTAGCAACAGAGCCAAGCAATAAACTAAACAACAGCGGCTTACTACAAGCCGCTGTTGTTCTTGGTACTACCGCCTTAATTGCTTTGCTATTTTGGCCGATAGTTTTAGACATTTGGCGCTATAGTTTTGATGATGGTACCTACTCACATGCGTTCTTAATTCCAATTGTTGCTCTGTATGTACTTTACGATTGCCGACAACAACTGCAGTTTCGTCAAGGTGCTAGCTTGTGGTTGGTATTGTTGATTACCAGTTTAGCGGTAGAGTTGCTGCTTTATCTAAGCCAAATTAGCTTGCCCGTTAGAGCGCTATTACCCTTTGTTTTGCTGTTTAGCTTATTGAGTATCTTCAAACACCATAAAAGTCTTTATGTGTACGCCTTAGTGCTCCTGTTCGCCACTCCGATTTGGGGCATTTTGTCGCCACCTTTACAAAGCTTATCGACCACAGTTGTAGAGATGGTTATGGCCTTTACCCATGTACCCAGTTACTTTGAAGGAAATGTCGTTTCAATTCCTTCAGGGCAATTCGAAATAGCTAACGGCTGCAGTGGCTTACGCTACTTTATTACCTCTTTGTTTCTGTGTTTGTTATATATCTATTTCAATATTCGCAGTATTAAAAATGCCTTAATATTTTTTGCTATTTGCATGTTTGGTGCGTTAGTCGTTAACTGGGTTCGGATCATCACCATCATTTTGATTGGCCATGAAACGCAGATGCAAAGCGAAATAATTTATGATCATAACAACCTTGGCTGGTATTTATATATCCCATACTTGTTATTAGCTTTTTACGTTGGTGGTAAGTTGTCCAGCGAGTTAGTAGCTCAAGCCAAAGTAGCGCAAGCAGAAGGCCCTTCAGTTCGGGGTTTAGTCTTTGTTATTTTGGCTCTATTGATTTTTTCACCAAGCCTAATTGATTGGCCAGTATGGGATGCTAATAAACTAAACGCCGAAAATACCAAAGCAGCAACCAGTTATCACCCAGCCCTTCAAGTGGCTCAGTACCAGTCTGTAGAGCAACAAAGCCTTCGTGTTAATCAAATAGAGCTAAAACAATGGGTATTTTTGTTTAGTGGATTAGGCTTAGACAACAAAGCCTCATTTTACCTAAACGAAGTGGTACCAGAAAACCTTCACATCGATAGCTCGGAAATTGAGCAAGAAATAAACTTTGTTTACTTCCGCTCTACTGCCAACCGCCCTGGAGTGTTAGCTTATAGCTATGCAGGCGCTAAAGGCATAGTCTCAAATCGTTCAGCTCTGCGAACTCAACGTTTTAGCGAGATACTCACAGGGCAACGCCAAAGCGCAATTGTTGCCGCTTCTGCCTTGTGCGCCGACAATGACTGTAGTGAAGCCAAACAGGCGCTCTCGTTGCAGTTACTTAAATACCAAAACACCCAACTATTGTTTCAACAACCAGGTTAACGAGCCATTGCTTGCAAACCACCAGTTAAACTTTCTAAGTGGTTTTAGCGACCAGTTGGGGTTACTCATGGCTATTTTCCCTTTCTTATCCATTGTTCCCTCACAGGTGTTCAGCAATTCTTGAGCAAGCAACTCTAGCAGGAACTCATCTTGTTGACGCTGTCGCTTTAAATACACCCCTTTGTATACCATACCGGCTACATCACAAGCATGTTGCCGCTCGGTCCATGAGTTTCTATCTTGAAAAATAGACTGCTTAAAAAATACCAAGTAATCCGGTATGTACAAAGTTTTACCTTTGTACTCCACCGTATATAAACCGTGATGTAGTAACATGTCAGAAAAGTCGATAATTAAATCCGCTGCTCTTTGATCATCAGTCATCCAAAAGTAACGCCACAGTTGCTCTACCACCAACGCCGACATCCACGGAGAGCAAACCATGTCTTTACTATTTTTATTAGAGTGGGCTTTTAAACTGTGCTTTATACAGCCACCTTGCCCCGGAGCGCTCACCCACAAGTCCTCACGAATACCTTCAAGCAGTTGCTCTACCCGCTTAGAGGACTGCTCATCGCTATGTAACTCCCATCGGTTTAACGCTAAACTTAAAGCAACTGACAAATGACGTTCTGTCCAAAAACCTAATTGAGTTGAATAGCGGGCTGGCCAAGCCAGTCCTTTTTGAGTCATTTTTTCAATGGCTAGCTTGGTCGAACGATATGGATAGAAAAGGTAGTCAATTAGCAGGCCACTACTTAACATGTATTTAAGATCTGCTGAGCCTTTAAGCTTAAAGTCGCCATTATCGTCAAGTTGACTGATAAAAAACTGCGCTTGTTGGTGCGCGGTTTTTTGCCACCGTGGGTCAGCCGTTTTGAAAAACAATTGATAAAAAGTAAATGGTCGATCATATAACCATGGCGCAGCACTATTGCTAGGTAATGTTGTTTTCTTGGCCGGGTCTTTAGGTTTGCTCACTTCACTAATAACTGTCTCATCGGCGCTATAAGCGGCATAGCGCCAGTAGGCGTTATCCAACCAGCCCCAGTCAATATGATTGGCATTAAAAACTAATGGCGAATACAGTGCTTGATTAAGCCAAGATGCTGGATAACGCACTTCCGCTAAGAAAGCTTCATCAAAATCTAAATCTTTGCCAGCCTTAGGCAAGTTCTTATCCCAAGTAAGTGTCAAGCGACCTTGCTCTAAACCTTCAACTTTAAACAATACACCTCGATAGAATGCAGTGCTTTTAAGTTTTGGCCAAAGTAGGTGAGCGTGAGCGGTAAACTTAAGGCTTACACCCTGCTGCTTAAGAGCAAAGCCCTGTTGTTCTGAGACGGTAAAGTTAGGAAATGGAATAACGATGTAGTGGAAATTATTCGTGCTAGGGAGAGTTTTAACATTTAGCGCAACACTTGCTTTTGCCACATTGCTAACAACAGCCACCAAAACCAGTAAACAAACAACTAGCAACCGCCAGGCTATAGCTGAAACATTAATAGCAAGTCCTTGCATATTCCATATCCTCTATGTGAAAAGGCGTTTAAAATTGCTTATCCAGTTAAGTGCAAATGTACGGGTTGAGCAAGCCTAGTTAAGCACGATGCTTGGTATTTAACTCCATAACTTGTACTTTCAGCGAATCAACTTCTTTATTGCCGTCTACAGAGATCCGTTTTAATTGGTAAGCACTCTGCGCATCTAGTTGAGTATTAATGCCATTCATAAAGGAGAATGCCAAACGGTAACCACACTCTTGCGCAAGTGCTTGGGTTTGCTCAGTAAAACTGTCAGTTCGCCCTACAGGATAGGCAAGCATAGAAACCGCAGTACCCAGTTTGCTTTCGATGAAATCTCGCGATTGGGTTAACTCTTCGCGCTGCTGCTCTAATGATAAGTGCGCTAAGATCGGATGGCTGCGGGTATGTGAGCCAATTGTCATTCCACCCTCTGCCATTTCCTTTAGCTGCTGCCAGTTTGCAAACAAACTATGTGCGCTAGGCATTGGAGGTGCTTTACACTCTGCTTTTAACATCTGCAATTTCTCTTCCATAGAGAAACTATGGTCTTCCTTGAAGGCATAAAGCAGTTTGCGGATATTTTGGGTTTGGTTTTTGCCACTTAAATCCACCGCGTGAGACCAGTGTTTTAGTTTTAATGTATTAGATTGACAATGCTTAACTAGCCAAGCTACCTCATCCCACCATGCAAAAATGCCACCATTGGTGTATTCAGTTACCACAAAAAACACTGCGCTAAGCTGATGTTTTGTTAACAAAGGGAAGGCGTGCTGGTAGCTATCAATATAGCCATCATCAAATGTGATTAAGGCATAAGGTTTGGTAATGGCTTCACCTGAGTCAAGTAAAGCGATTAACGCGGCTTCATCTAATACTTCAAACTCTTGTTTGTAAAACAGCAAATGTTGTTCAAATTGCTCTGCGGTACAGCTAAAAACGTTAGGGTCAAACTCACTAAAGCGTGCGTCGCCAATTCGATGATAATTAAATACATAAATACCGGGCATACGTTGCTGCCAGCGATTTTTAGATACGCTACGCCTACCGAAAAAAAACTGCCGCACCTTGGCTTTATTCAGCATCCGTATGCTCATCCAAAGTTTTATAACTAGGCGCTTTAACTAGATAGTCTCGATACTGATTTGGATTGCCCGACTCACCCGCTTCGGCAGCTTTAGCCATATTGTACATTTCGCGGGCAGACACATAGTGCAATACGTAGTTTTCACCATCGTTATACTTGCTTTCCAAATAACTACACATGTCGTCAAATGGCTTACCTAGCAAAGTGGGCATGTCGGCTTCTTGGGTGCCATGGGTATGGATCTTAATGAAGCGCCACTCCGGTCGACCTTCAACATGAATATTCGCCTTAACCCACAATTCAACACGATCTTTGGTAGGCATCATACTGGTGCGAATATCGGCGTTCTCAATTTGCGGGAAAATGCCTTTTTTACGCGCTTTCCAGTTAAGGTCTAGCGGGCCATTAATTAGCATTAAATCACCCCATACTTGACCGCCTACTTTGACCATTTTGCCAGTGTCATGCGACTTCGGCGCATGAGGATCGTCTTTGGCATAATAAATCGCGTTCACCGTTGCGGGTTGGGTAACACTCGGAGCAGACGGGAACGTATAATCAACAAAACAGCCGGTCTCTTTAAGCACAATAAGTTCGTCATTCACACCACACAATTTTCCATCTGGGTGCGAGTTATCTAAGGTCCAGTTTCCATGAATAAATGCATATTGTAGTTTGCCGGTCTCTTCACTACGTACAAACGCACCATGCTTCTCATGTAATAACTCGGTAAAGCCTTCCAAGGTTTTGCGCAAATTATCGCTGGTATCGTCGTCATGGTGTAGGTGAATTTCAATTTCACCAAAACCACGCGCACATATATCGGCTACCTTGGCTAAGTGCTCATAGCGATACTCTTCTTCTGGGTAGAAGAACGAATGTTTAGGGTGACAACCATCCGCATCTTGGTGTTTGCCTGCCACTACCGGGTATTCATTAAACCAGCGGTCCACGCGCGCTCGTTCTTGCTCAAGGCTAATGTTTTTGCCCCACTGCGGCTCGTAGTGATCGACAAAACAAAACAAAACGTGGGTGGGCCCTTCAAATTTTGCCTTGGCTCTAAACTTCTGTTTTAGGTAATGAGGTAACCATAGGTGCATCTGCTTCTTTCGAATAATTAAGGTTACCGCTGCTGCGCCAACTAGCAGCAATACAACTAAAGCTAAAAAGATTATCACCGTGATGTCCTTTGCCATGTGCCTTGCACATTTTTAAACAAGAATGAGTAGAAGCCTTTTAATAAAGCCATATTCATAGATACAAAAAAAGTTAGAAACGCAATGCTGCCAGGCACGCTTTTACCCCGCTTACTGCGACTGTTCCCCCAAGCTGCGACTAAATAGCCGGCCAATTGAACGGCCAACAAGCTGGCATACAAAGGCTTAGCCACCAGCATTAGGTTACATGCCAAGGCAATCAGCATTAAATGCGGGGTAAACCAGCGCAACACTTTATGGCTAAGGTAAGCAAAAAAGCGTGCTCCTTGCAGTGGATTTAGTGCCCACAAACAACGAGTAAAAGCCTGGTAATTACCGGTACCAATACGAATTCGACGTTTTTCTTCATCCTGTAGTGAAGGCGCTACTTCTTCAAACGCTACCGCGTTTGGTTCATACAAAACCTTTTTTCCCGCCTTAGACACGTTCATCACAATCATGAAATCATCAACAATCGTATTAGCAGGTAGCGCCTGATATAAAGGTTTAGCAATAGCGTAAATAGCACCATTAGCCCCCAGCAGTGCACCCAAACGCGACTCATGAAACTTAAGCATTTGTTCATAACGCCAATAGATGCCGTCTTTGTTATCTGCTGACTCCGAATCAACTAAATGCAGCTCCCCACAAACCGCCCCGATGTCGTCACTATCAAAGTGCCTAACTAGGTTTTCGATAGCGTCCACTTCAAAATGGGTGTTGGCATCAGACATTACTAAAATCGGGTCTTCGGCCAATTCCACCAAGTCATTAAGTACATTTATTTTGCCGCGATTCTGCTCAAAGATATGGGCTTTAAAATTACTCGCCTCCACGGCCTGTAAAATCTCTGCAGAACTATCGGTGCTACCATCAGAGCCAATGTGAATGGTAAGTTTATCTTTGGGGTAACTAAGTTGCAGTAAATTGTCTACACGTTGCTGCAAACAACTCTCTTCATTATAAGCGGCAATAATAATTGAAACAGATGGCCACTGTTTAGCTTCTAGTGAACGGCGTTCTCGGCGACGCCAGAGGTAGCGGGTATCACGAACCGCTTGTTTAATACCGCTAATCATTAGCAGTACAACGGGATAAGCAGCATAACTATAGCCAATTAAGCCCACAGCCAGCCAAAATAACAAGTCCATTTACTGCTCCATCTCGGCTGACTTTCGGCGATATGCTTTAGCGGGAATACCTAACATGGTTGCGCCTTCTTCGGCAGATTTTGTTAATACAGCATTAGCGCCAACTTTTACCTGGTCGGCAACCTCTAAGTCACCAATAATTTTGGCGCCGGCACCGACAAATAGCTCAGAGCCTAAACGCGGTGACTTGCCTTTTTCATCACCAATCACGACACCACTTTCTAAAGTAATGTTACTACCGCCCTTTACCTTAGAATTAATCACAATGCCTACTGGGTGCATAATCACAAAGCCTGGGCCAAACTCTGCGCCAGAACCAATCACGCAACCATTCATAAACTTATTCAGCCATTGGAAGAAATAGGCAAGTAAACCTAAGTTATGATTGGCGCACCAACGCATCCAGCGATAGATGAGATTGGCACTAGAACCATCTGCCATCACTATCCTCAGCATGCTTACAGATGCACCATCTAATCTGAAGATTTCTTGCTTACGACGAAAATCAGCTTTGATATTTTCCATCACTTCACCAAAGTTAGTAGTTGCTCAGCATTATGACGCCACTGCCTTTCTCGCTCGATATAAGCTCTAGCTTGCTGACCAACTTGCTGCTGCTGTTCCACTTGAGAAGAAAGGCTGAGCACCTTTTCTACGCAAGATTCACGGTCGTTTGCTTTAAACAACCAACTGGTTTCGCCGTCAGTAACAACTTCAGCAATAGGTGTAAAGTCAGGAGCAACCATACCTTTGCCCATAGCCATAAACTCAAACAGTTTCATCGGTGAGCCATAATCATTTGAGTCTGGCAAAATGCCAAAGTCCATGGCTGACAAATAAGTCGGCACTTGGTCATGGGCGACTCTGCCAGGCATAATAATTTGCTTCTCTGCCCCTGCATCAGCAATGCGTTGTTTAATACTTTGGTAACAAACGCCATCGCCTACCAACAATAAAACAATATTGGGGTAATCCTTTAAGCGCTCAGCGATCAAATCAACAAACCAGTCGATACCGTGCCAATGTACAAAAGCCCCCACGTAGCCAACAACAACTTTATCTTCTACCTCTAGCTTTTGACGTAAGGCTAAAGCAGCAGCATCATCGATAATAAACTGATCTAAATCTGCAGCATTTGGCGAAATCACTGAGGGAGCAATATTTGGGTAAGCATCTTGAGCAACTTGCTGAAAACGACTAGAAATGAACACTAAACCAGTAGCGTTACTAAAGATCCACTTCTCAATTGAGCGAGCAAAACGTTGAAAAAATAGTTCTCGAACACGATGCACTAAACAAGAATCATTAATTTCCAACACAATCGGGATGTTATGACGCTTTGCCCACCACACACTGGCAAACATGAACAATGAATAGCGCTCATAAACAAACTCTATCTGCTGCTCTTTAACCGCTTTACGCAAGCGCCACCAAGCCAACACATTAAAAACCAGCTCAAACAGCTCAAACACAAATTCTGGGGTATGTTTGGTTAACTCAGCTAGGCGAGAAAATAAGCTTTTTTTAGCCGGTGGTTTAGCCGCTTGCTGCTGTTTCGGTGTCACTAGCTCTTCTTCCGGATCAGCACCAGGCAGTGACAAAATGCTTACCTTGTGGCCTAGTTCACGCAGGCCTTTAACCACCCCACGAATATGTACACCTTCGGCCCCTCGGCCACGTGTTCGGTGGTGGAACAAAATGTTCATTTAACTCAGCTCTCCAATGCTTTAAGTTCAAAACCTTGCGCTTGCCATTTAGGAATTAATTCCGCTAGAGCGTCAATGCAAAGGTTGTTGTCATCATGAAATAGAATTATATCGCCTGCACTTACTGGCTGCTCGTTAAAGCGTTTTATTAGTGTTGCACTAGGCTCTTTTTTGTAATCTAAGGAGTCGCGACTCCAATGCACTGCAGTAATCCCACGCCGAATCAAATAAACCAGTAAAGAACTGCTCCAACGTCCTTGCGGGGAGCGGAATAAGCGACACGGTTGCTGAGTAAGGTTTTGAATAGCGTTGTTGGTCTGTTCTATCTGCAACTTGCGCTCAGCGGCACTGATATGATCAAAGCGGGGATGATTGTAAGAATGGTTGGCAAGGCTATGACCTTGCTCAGCAATTTGACGGGTTAGCTCAGGAAATTTTTCTGCTCGCGCCCCTAATACAAAGAAAGTTGCTTTAGCTTGATGCTTAGCAAGCAGCGCCAATAAAGCTGTGGTGTACTCTGGATAAGGTCCATCATCAAAGGTTAAATAAAGCGCAGCCTCGCGCGAGCTTCTTTTAATTAGAAACCAACTATCAGGCAGAACTTTACTACGTATAAGATATTTGATCTTATTCAACATTAACTACAAATCCATTTGTACCAATACTAAGAGCTTAAGCAAGCTTGTTAGTGTAACAAAATACCTGCTTAGCCCCAGCAAATTATTAACTTATCTTTTAAACTTCACCATTTTTCAACATTGCTAGAAATTGTTGTTGATTAAGCGACCAAGAAAACTGACTAGCATGCTGCTTAATCGCCTGTTTATCCCACTGTTTATCCAGTATCAGCTCTAGCCCCTCAGCCACCGCCGACGAACTCTTCGGCGCAATAAGCACGCCACAACAGCGAGTATCCATCACCTCGGGAATGCCCCCGACCTTAGTAGCTAATACCGGTGTGCCAGCCGCCATCGCTTCCAATACAACATTAGGCACCCCCTCTGCGTAGCTAGGCAAGGCGAGAAGTTCAGCATTGCCTATCCAAGCTGGTAGATCGGCGTGCGCAACAGAGCCCAAAAATGTCACTCGCTCTGTTAAGCCATCGGCTTGCGCTTGTTGCTCAATGGTCGCTCGTTTGGCACCAGTACCAGCATAAACCAGGTTTAATGCAGGCTGTTTAGCGGCAATCTTAGCAAAGCCCTCATAGAGCTCGACAACGCCTTTGTCTGGCTTTAAGTTCCCTACATATAAGATGTAGTCTTGTGCTATTGGTTTGTCACTTTCACCACCAAACTTTTGATGATTGACGCCATTATAGATAACAGAAACCTTGGATTGCTCTATTCCTAGCCGCTGCATTTCCTTAGCTAAAGCTTTCGATACAGATAAGATACCCAGTGCATTTTGACTGGCATTTTTTATTTGTTTTGCACGTGCGGGATCTTTTGCTAACTGGTTAATATCACTGCCATGTACCTTAAAGAAAAAGCGCGCTTTAAACAGTTTAGCTAACCAACTAGTTGCAACTGCTTCGGGGAAAGCCCAACTCGCCATTAAGATATTGACCTGCTTGCGTTTTAACCACAATCCAGAATGCAACAGTAAAGATAAAAACATCATCACGCTATAAAAACGACGCCCCACTTTTGGCGTGTAAAAATACGGAGCGTAACGTAACTCTTCTGATTGCTTAATCTGCTTACGATGTTTAAACCATTCAGGAAAGGCTACCGGAACTAACAGGCTTAACTGATACTCAGACTTTAACAATTCAAATTGCTGATGATTAAACTTAGCGCGATTAGGTTCCCAAGGGAGAGGGTATAAATTGGTGATAATCACCATTGCTGGCTTAGACTTCACAAATAGTTACCCTGTATTTGCCGCTGGCTGTTAACGGAATATCATCCACTAACTCAAAATTAAGCATCAGTTCACCATTGCTATATTTGTTTATTTCATCACTAATGGCGATTTTATCTGCTTCGCTAAATTGCTCATTAGCTACAATTTTTAAAGTGACTTGCTCTAGTTGCTGTTGAACAACTTGAAAGCGCGAAATGCCGACAAACTCTTTAAATAAATGTGGGAACAACTCGCCAGGAATACTGCCACCCGACGGCGTTTTTATAATGTCTAGCTTACGCCCGTCAATGCTAGACATAATTGGCAGAGGGTTTCCACAGCTGCAGGCCTGATGGTTAATCGTTGCGCGATCGCCATTTACATAACGAATCAAGGGCATTCCATAGTTATAGAGATCGGTAACTAACAGGTCACCGCTGGTCTCTGTTACCACCTGTCCTTGGCTATCGATTGTTTCTATCACTAAGTGGTCGATGTTCATGTGCAAATTACGTTGTTCTTGGCAATCTGCCGCCATCAACATAAATTCTCGACAACCAAAAGTGTTGTACACCGGCGTTTTAAAAGCTTTCTCTATCTCTTCTCGTTGAAAGTCATGTAAAGGTTCAGCCCCTGTTAAAATAGTGCTGGGGCGCCACACTTTTACTCCTTGATCGTTAATATAACGAGCCAGCTCATAAAGCGGGTTTACGTAAGACACCATAGCTGTTGGCTTATAGGCATTAATATCATCAACATACTCTTGTTTGTTATCTTGAGTCATAGCAAAAGAGTTGAGCATTTTTCGATTATAAAAGCCGTGGTAAAGCGCATTTTTAATGGTTTTAAAGCGCGAAGGCTGGCCTAAGTCGGCCCCCCATAGGTACAAGGTTTTCTGACCTAGCCCTGCGCCTAGCCAGCCATAACCTCGCCACATAACAGCTTCTCGGCGAGTATTACTGTTGAGGTCCAGCTCAAAGTGAAAAGGCTGTCCGGTAGAGCCACCGGTGGACTTACGGATATTGTTTGGATGTTTGCTCGAAACAAACTCAGCATAGTGCTGCTTGATATCGTTTTTGGTGACTATCGGCAAAACCTCGAAGTCACGCATGTTGCCAATATCACGCGGATCTTTAATGCCTGCTTCAGCCCAAACGCGAGGATAATACCGAGTATTGTGGTAAGCATGCTGCAACAGTTTTTGTAGCTCTTGCCATTGATGAGCTAACAACTGCTCTTTAGTCCATGAAAGGCGTTGCTCATAAGCACCTAAATGCTTTAACAAGTCTTTGCCTTTAATCGCCTCGTAGGCGGGCATTAAGCAGCTTCGTAAAAAAGATGGGTAAATGGCCATCGTTGACTTCCATATCCGTATGATAACTAATGTGTACAAGGCTCAAAGTATTGAACAGGCAAGTTGCTTACTCGCTTTTCTCAAGCGCTGTTATTAACTACGTTCAATGAAGCACCTTTGCTACTTACCCTAACATTTAAGTAAACAACAAACATCTACTACTGGGTTGGCAAGGGCTTCCATTAATCGAGCAATTCCTTTTACTTAGGCATTATAGTAACGCTAAACAGGCGTGAATTTAAACGCCAAGATTACTACTAATTTGTTGTTTTATACGTTAGCCTAATCAGCATTGAGCTTGGTGATGTAGTGTTAAGGAAAACGCGATATGGACATCGGTCCAGTTACTATTGTGGCGAAAGGTAGTGCGCTTGTTTATCAAGTGGATTTCGACCTAAAAGGAAGTCATCAACAACTTTGGTTTGAAGTTGACAACCTTGCCCAACAAGAACTATCGAGTACTAACGACACAGCTTTACTTGCTTTATTGCTTCCGGCGATGTTAGCCAATGAGAACATTCATATTAAAGGCAGCGTGTCGGAGCGCTTACTATTTAATTTAAATGGCCCCTACCAAACCATACTGACTCAAACCATTCCTTATTTGCAGCGAGTTAACATTACCGCCGAGTGCTGCAATACAAAAAGCTCGGCAGCTACGGGTGTTATCACTGGCTTCTCGGCTGGTGTAGATTCGTTTTGCACCATTACTGACTACTTTTCAGATAGCACTCCAGTAGCATTAAAGATCTCTCATTTACTCTACAACAATGTAGGTTCTCATGGTCCGGGTAAAGAACGACTATTTCGCGAACGCTACCAGCAATTAAAAGAAACCGCTGATGCTTGGCGGCTTCCGTTCATTACCGTTAACTCAAATATGAATGACTTTTATGGCCGTAGTTTGGATTTTCAGTTAACTCACACTCTGCGAAATGCCGCTATCCCGATGTTGTTCCAACAATTCATTGGTCACTTTTTATATTCATCCGCCTACAGCTATCAAGACTTATTTGTTGGCGAAAGCTACGACATGGCATATAGCGACGCATTCAGCATGCCGCTTTTAGCTAGTGAAAGCTTGCAATGTCACTCAGTGGGTAGCGAGCACTCGCGCGTAGAAAAAACCCTGCGAATTAGTAACAACCCAGATTCATACAAAGTATTAGATGTTTGCGTGAAAGGTGATAGAGCCGGCAATTGTTCACACTGCGATAAGTGTTTACGGACCCTGCTGACCTTAGATTTGGCCGGTAAACTTGAGCTATATAAAGACAGCTTTGATTTAGAGGTTTACCAGCAACACAAACAAGCATTCATTAATGAAGTTCTAATTAGCAGGGACCCGCTGCTAAAAGAAATAGTGGTTTGGGCTAAACAGCAGGGATATCCCTTTGCTGCTCATCACTACCTTTCGGCCACTATGTTGTTCCTCAAACGTTCACCGGCCAAAGTCTTTTTGCTATTTAAAAACCAGCTAAAGAAACTATTGTCTAGCGTAGGTTTATATCACCCCAAGCAATACCACTAATTTGTTCCTCGCGAGCCCAAAGCCTTAACATGACTAAAGATTCCAAGCTAAAAAATCAAGTTCTATCTTCCTTAAAATGGGTAGCCATGGGGAAAATCATTACCCAAATATTGCGCTGGGCTATGACTTTTTGGGTCATTCGCTTATTAAGCCCAGACGACTATGGCCTGGTTGCGATGTCAGACGTACTGTTTGGTTTTCTTAACTTATTGCTAGGCTCCTTATTCGCTTCGTCAATTATTCAAGAGAAGAACTTAACTAAGCAGAGTTTAAAGCAGTTATTTGGCGCTATTATTATTAGCCATCTTGGCTTTTTCGCGCTGCAGTATTCCTTAGCAGATGTGGCCGGCAGCTACTACAAATCAGACATAGTAAGCCAAATTTTAAAAGTGAATGCATGGTGTTTTGTTATCTTAGCTATAGAGGTGATTCCTGCCGCCTTACTAGCTAAGAACATGGAGTTTAAGCGAGTATCGATTATTGCCGCTATCTCTAATATCGTAGCGGCAGTGTCAACCTTAGTGATGGCTTATCTAGGCTATGGATTTTGGTCTTTGGTCATTGGCGAAATAATCTTTATTGGCTTGCGAGCAGCGCTGACCTTTGCAGCCAAACCGATTGATTTTCTACCTAGCTTTAAGATAAACGATATAACCGCCATGCTTAAATTTGGCGGAATGTTGTCTATTCAATCGGTATTGTTTTATGTATTCATGCATATGGACGTAGCGATTGCCGGTCGGATAATGACGCCAACCGAAGTGGGCCTGTATGCCATTGGCTTGCAAGTAGCGCTAATGCCGCAGAAAAAAATCATGCCCTTACTTCGACAAGTGGCCTTTCCTGCATTTTCTCAAATACAAGATCAACCAAAGCTCATCGCCAACTATGTGCTGAAGTCACAACGTTTATGCGTTAGCTTAACCTTGCCCATTTTTTGGGGCTTAGCTTCAGTCACCGATTTGGTGATTCCGCTGCTACTGGGGGATAAATGGTTAGGCGCAGTAATTCCAACCACTATTATGTTAATGATTATGCCACTTCGCTTCAGTGAAGAGTTATTTAACCCCGCTCTAAAAAGCTTAAAGAAAGTGAACCACATGCTAGTGAACTTATGCTTTATGGTGGTGATCATGTTTATAAGCATAATGATCGCAGCTCGCTATGGTGCAACCGGCTTAGCTTTAGCGTGGTTGTGTGGATTTCCGGTTGCCTACTTAATCGTAGCTTGGCGAAATAGCCAAACCTTAAATACGCAATTCAGCCAATTTGTTAAGTTGCTGTTAGCCCCAATGTTGTCGGGCGCAGCAATGTTTGCGGTGGTTTATGGTGCTAAATCATTGATTGAAGCAGATATCGTAGTGGCGTTGCTGCTGCAAATCACTTTGGGTGGGATAACTTACTTGGGCTTGATGCTGCTATTAGATAGGGCTTCGATTAAAGAAGTACTTAGCATGCTCAAACGTAACGGCTAAAGTCTGTTGCACTGCTACGGTTAAAGTACAACAGACCAGCATAGGGTATGTTATTTCGAGCTTCTTAGCGGGCTCAGCGCTGCTTTAATAAGCGTTTTTATCATTAGCCAAACAGTAACACGAGAAAACTTCAGGCTTAAAGACTGTGATAATGCTTTAAAGGCAGCAAAGCATTGCTCATTCCATAACAAGTCTTTCCCCCAATCTAGGTAAATCTTGGCCTTCACTTTACCAACCAGATCTCCCCAACTAGCGCTGTTACTACCTTGCCGAGCTAAGAACGCATCTACAACATCAAGATTGTCTTGATAAGACGATAACAAACTGCCTAAGCTGCCCTCTATATCGGCTTTCCACACTAAGCTTTTTTGCAATAAACCAATTAGCCCTTGCTCAGCAATCCGCAGGTACAGGTCTATATCCTCAGCGGTTTTTAAGCTTTCATCAAACAACCCCACCTTGTTAAGCACTTCTCGGCGCACCATAAATGAAGATGTCACCAAATAAGGATGTAAAAAGACTTGCTGTAAGTCCTTAGAGACTAACACCGGAGCCTGCTCACTTTGTGGCTTAAGGGTTTCTTCATCGGCCTTGTAGGATGTCTCGGTATAACAGGCTACCCAGTCGGGCTGGGCACGCATAGCGTTAACTTGATCCATCAATTTCTGCGGACGCCACAAGTCATCAGAATCGAGAAAGGCAACAAACTCCCCAGTTGCCGCTTGAATACCGGTATTCCTAGCCTTAGACGCACCACCATTTTGCTGGCTGATTAACTGTATCTTTGACCGATAACTTTCCAAGCTCGCAACGGTATCATCTTTAGATCCGTCATCTACAACAATGATCTCATAATCATCAAAGCTTTGCGCCAAGATAGACTCGATGGCTTTGTCGATAAAAGCCGCCGAGTTATAGGCAGGAATGATAATGCTGACTGCAACTGTCATCGCTTATACCCTCTTGGTTATCTACGCCTGTAAAGCGTCTAAGCTTTGATTAAGTCTAAGAATCAACTGGTTCTGGATAGCCTCACCACTTAACTCCCCTTGGGCGCTATTAGCAATTGCACTCAGTTGAGAACAAACTTCTGAACGAACCTTAGCGCTCGAGTTGCGCGGCTTGGGTTTATACCAACTTTTGCCAAAGCCAGCGCTTTGCAGTTGCCGCTTCACTTCATCTTTAATGGCATTAACCGGGCTTGTACCTGCGCTATAAAAGTAGTTAGGCACACTTTCAGGTTGATACTGCATATCCACTGTTGATAGCCAATCCTGCCATTTAACCTGATTGACATGGTCACCTAAAATAACCGCCTTCCAAGGAAGGCGTAGCGCATCAGCAACAATAGCTCCGTGCATCGCTTCTGTTAGCATCAATCGGCATTGCGCCATCTCTGCAAACACTTTGTCTACTGACCACTCAGGAGAAATAAACCTAAAGCCACAAGCTTCGGCAACATTCTCCCAGTCGGCACTACGACAACTCAAGTAATGCGGCATAAAGCCAATATCACCGTTTTCTTTATGAGTCGGTTCCATCACATTACGCAGTAATAAGGCTGAGTCTGTCACAACGGTACTAGGGTCAAGATTTAAGGCTTTAGCACTGTAAGGCCCACGAACAGCGTGAACCTTCCATTTATCGGTAACCGCTGGCAGTTGACCATAGCCCACACCGGAGCCAACAATGTGTAAGGTTTTGCCATTGGGTAGCCGGTGGTTTAACAAGGTACCAATGCCCACCAGCAACTCTGATGAATCCTCATTAAAAAACTCAGGAAGCAACTTGGGCCATAACCATGGGTTAAGGTCATCACCAAAATTGCCCACTTCATCCTTGTAGTAAAATAATTGCATTTTTAACCTAGTTAATCCTTTGCCTTCGGCCGCGTTCAGCCGAGTTATTCAATTGGTGGTGGCTATAAACCAACCTTTAAGGTCATGTAAACAGCAACGATTACCGCCCAGCTATAACCCATACATCGCCAAACCATTTTGGCTGAAAACATTTCTTCCAAATCTGGGCGCAACTTCATCAAGCGTAAATGACTAGCGGTTTGCATCCCCATAAAAATAAACATCAGCAGAGTGAACTGACGACTTAAGAAAAAGGCTGTCACCATAAAACCAATCATCGAATAAAATAACGCTTTATTCAGGTTAGCTTCTTCTTTGTACTGTTCTGATTTCTCTTCACTCACTTCTAAGTCTTTCGTATCATCTTCGTTGGGATAACGATTGAATCGCTTCAAGATAGCGTAGCCCACCAGCATATTAAGAATTAGCGCTCCGCCCCACAGGCTATAGCCGGGCACACCTAATTCCGCAGCCACATGCACATAAGAGTTATGTGCCACTTTGCCGTGATGATCCATAAAGTTACCCATACCTACCCCAAAAACGGGGTTATGGATAAGCATTTGAATGCCATCATACCAAGCGTCTAAGCGCCCAGCAGCAGAGGACTCAGTCGAAGACAAGCCACCAAACGATGCCAATAAAGTAGCAGCAATTGGCGCGCTTAAACATGCAAATAAAATAAGCCGCGCACCAGCATTACTAATGAGAAAATACAAACCTATCACTGCAACAGAGCCTAGCAATGTGCCCCGAGACCCAGTCATATATACGCCGTAACCAAACGCCACTAAAATAGCCAGCATTGCTATTTTTACAACAGCACCACCTCGACCAAAAAAGTAAGCGACAAAAGGCATATTCATTACTAAAAACATACCTAAATCGTTAGGATCACTAAAAAATCCAAGGTAAGTGATGCGCATCTCTTCACGGCCAACAGTAATACTGTCGCCAATACCAATGCCATACTTTCCGTTAAATGAGGCTTGTTGAATATGCCCGTTGTATACCATCACCAAGGCTGCCGCGATGCATATATACATGAGTAAGCGCTGCCTACCCGGGGTAGCGATTAACGCACTGTAAAGGAAAAAAGGAATAATGGAGCTTACAAATAGCCGTTGCGCCTGAAAAATCCCCCCAGTGCCCCAACCATTTAAAAATGCCGACATCATAATCAATGGCACTAAGCCCAATAATAAATAGTGTTGAGGCTGCAACTTTATTGGTCTTAAGGTAATCAAAGTAAGCCCAAAGGAAAGAATGGCAAACACCTTGATGATGATGAAATTAGCAGTTGATAGCGAAAATTCATGCGGCCGAATCAGCACCGCAATGCTGTATAGGCAAAGGAAAAAGAAGGCCAAAGGTGCTGTTTTTTCCTTAATAGGTAAAGGCCTTCTACCTAGCGGTGTTACATCTGCCGCTAAAGGGTTTTGTCGACGAGCTTGAATAGTCTTATCCTCCATGGGGAATTAATCAGCGACAGATTAACCAAGTTAGTTTCATCACATGAAAACTTTGCTTTATAGCTTTGTGCAGCGGCGCCCATCATAAAGTCATAAAGCACGGCTTTGCTGTTTAAAATACTCCATACATGAAGTGCGAATCCGGGTGAACAGTGCGAAAACTGTTTTTCATCCCAGCCAGATTGATAAAAATGCAGCTGCTGCTGTTCTAGCAAATAGAAGTTTAATGCTAAAGGCTGCTGCTCAATAAACACACCACTCATAGCCACTGAATCTGGATGCTGCTGGCGAAACCGCCGATGAAACTGGCTAAAACGCTGATCGGAAAATGCACCAAGCTTGCCTTTGTTTTGCCACCTCGCCTGATGAAACGCCACCAAGCTTGGCCAATACTGTTCAATTTCAGAGCTTGTTAACCATCTAAACTCTGCACCTTTCTCAGCTAAAGCTTTATCGGCTCTGCGCCACTGCGAGCGCGCATTGCGGCTAAGCTGCTTTATAGACCACGGTTTTACTTCTAAAGAATAACGACGAGCTTCGGCAAACTGAATGTTAGGCACACTGTTAAACAGCTGATGCAAAAAGCTTTGCTCTATTACCGCGCGAGCAACAAATACATCAAAGCTAATCTTAGACAGCCACACTAACAGAACCTTTGAGGCCTCTGCCTGATAGTCTTGATTTAGCAGTACATCAGGATATTCAGATGCTACCTCCGCGTGCTCAGGTTCTCCCTGACCAAGTAAAAACAGCTGAGTTATCCCCAACAACTTAGCGCTGCGCCGAGTGTAAAAAGGCGCTAACACCACCAGCTTTTCATTAGCAAACCCAGCCATGCAATAAAGCTCACAGTGCTTGTCCCAAAACTGATGAGTCCAATGTACTAGCCAACTAGGACAGTTAAACATGTCTGCTTGGCACAGCTGGCTAAGTGCCTGCCACTGCTCTTGTATAGCAAGAAGTTGGTCTAGTGAGCGAATTTCACGCCACTGTAAAGTATCGGCATCTCTCATTTAGATATGCTAAACAACCTCAGCAAATGGCCAAAATAAGGAAACCAGCATCAAGTTTACTGCTGGTTTCCACTACTTAATCTTTTCTTCCTTAAAAAGACCTTCAGCGCTATCAATCTAAAGCTCTAGTTCGTTTTAGATTGCTCAATGTACCAAGGCATGGCTATAGCTAAGCCCTGACCAATAGTAAACGCTGGCGCATAACCCAACAATTGCTCGGCCTTACTAATGTCAGCACGCGAATGACGTACATCACCAGCTCGAAAATCGCGGTACTTCGGCTTGGCAGAGCGCACAACACCATGCTTAGATAGGTTATCGCACAGTAAATCATAGAGCTGGGTTAAGCTGGTTTGGTCATTAAGGGCTACATTGAATACTTCACTGGTTTCTAAGCCAGCTGTTGCAGCCAAAATATTCATTTGCACGACATTGTCAATGAAGCAAAAATCTCGGCTGGTTTCGCCATCGCCATTAATGAATACCTGCTCTTCGTCAATCAGTGCCGCTGTCCACTTAGGAATAACCGCCGCATAAGCGCCATTTGGATCTTGGCGAGGACCAAACACGTTAAAGTAACGCAAACCAATAGATGGGAAATTGTAAGTACGTTGAAATACCGAACTATAGAGCTCGTTAACATACTTGGTAACGGCATAAGGCGATAACGGATTGCCTATTTTATCTTCCACCTTAGGTAGATCTGGGTGATCGCCATAGGTTGAACTAGACGCGGCATAAACAAAGGCTGATACCTGTTGCTCTTTAGCAGCCTGCAACATATTCAAGTAACCAGAAATGTTTACTTCATTGGTGGTAATGGGGTCATTTATCGAGCGAGGTACCGAGCCAAGAGCAGCTTGGTGTAACACAAAATCAGCACCAGATAGAAACTCCTGACAAGTCGCTTGATCTCGAATGTCGCCTTCAACAAAACGAAACTGCTGCCACTGCTGCTCGCTTACTAGGCCTTGCACTTCGTCTAAGTTATGCTGATGTCCGGTAGCAAAGTTATCTAAACCAACTACCTTTTGGTTTAATTTCAGTAAGGCTTCTAATAAGTTAGAGCCAATGAAACCAGCCACACCGGTAATTGCCCAAACTTTAGGTTCGGCCTTAAGTTGCTCACACACTAGTTGAAAACGCTGCACGGTATCAGTCCCCATTACAAACGCAGATCGCTAGCGCCAACTGGCAATAGATATTTAAGGTCGTAAAGTACGTGGTCTTTTTTACCAAAGGCGCGTATTTGCTCAACCGACATATCTTTAAACTGCTGGTGAGCAACAGCTAAAATAATTGCGTCATAATTGCCTGCTTGTGGGCTTTCAACCAAATCAATGCCGTACTCTTCATGACACTCTTCTTTATCTGCCCATGGGTCGTAGGTGTCAACTTGAACACCGTAATCAGCAAACTCGTGAACAATATCGATAACTTTGGTATTTCGGATATCAGGGCAGTTCTCTTTAAAAGTTAGCCCTAAAATCAGAATCTTACTTTCTACTACCGAGATATTACGTTTCACCATTGACTTAATGCACTGTGATACAACATAACGCCCCATATTGTCGTTAATTCTTCGACCAGCAAGAATCACTTCAGGGCGGTAACCAATAGACTCAGCTTTATGCGTTAAGTAGTAAGGATCTACACCTATACAGTGCCCGCCAACCAAGCCAGGGCGGAATGGTAAAAAGTTCCATTTGGTACCGGCAGCTTCTAGTACCGCTTCAGTATCAATATCTAAGCGATTAAAGATAAGCGCTAATTCGTTGATAAGTGCGATATTTACATCACGCTGAGTATTCTCAATAACTTTAGCCGCTTCAGCCACTTTTATGCTGCTAGCTTTGTGGGTACCTACTACCACTATCTCAGCATAAAGATCATCGACGATAGTGGCGATTTCAGGGGTTGAGCCAGAGGTGATTTTTTTAATTGTAGAAACACGGTGAGTTTTGTCACCAGGGTTAATACGTTCTGGACTGTAACCCACATAAAAATCACTATTAAATTTAAGGCCTGAGTTTTTCTCTAAAACAGGCACACACTGTTCTTCTGTAGCTCCGGGATAAACCGTTGATTCGTAAATAACAATGTCATTGGGTTTAAGTACTTTAGCTACTGTTTCGCTGGCGCGAATCAAAGGAGTAAGATCGGGCTGTTTATGTTCAGTAATTGGAGTGGGAACAGTAACAATAAACACATTACATTTTGCTAAGTCTTCAATGTTACAGCTGTAAGACATATTACTAGCAACGTCTTGTAGCTCTTGGTTGCTAACCTCTTGAGTAAGATCTTGACCTTGTTGCAGCTCGGTAACACGCCCTTGATTAATATCAAAACCAACCACACTGCGTTTTTTAGCAAACTCTACAGCCAACGGCAGGCCAACATAACCTAAACCAATTACGGCAATACTTACGTCCATGTATACATCCATTAAAATTTGAAAACAGTTTTCTAATGCTAATTAAACCGCATATTGGAACAGAAAGTAAGAGTCAAAATCCACATAAAAACAAAACACGCCACAAAGTAAGACATAGCGATAATTAAGCTGTATTATTTTAATGTGATTTATCAATCCAACAAACAGGGAATAATATGAGCAATCATAGGTTTGGAATGAAGAAAATTCTGGCAGTGAGTGCCCTAACCATCGCTTTAACTGCCTGCGGTGGGGACACCGCAGAACAGCACTTATCTAAGGCTACCGAGTACTTAGCTAAAAATGATCAGAACGCTGCAATCATCGAACTAAAAAATGCCATAAAAAAAGATGCCTCATTAGCACAAGCGCGGTTGAATTTAGGTGAAATCTACCTTGATCGCGGTAACTATCCGGCAGCAGAAAAAGAGCTACTTAGAGCCTTAGACTTAAACGCTGAAAAACAGCAACTCATTCCCCTACTAGCTAGAACCTATTTAAATCAAAATGAGCCTGAAAAAATAGGCGAATTGATTACTCAGAATAGACCCTTTGAAGCTGAGCTAGAAACCGAATTACTGGCAATTCATGCCCTTTCGCTATTTAGAAATGGCCAATTTGATCCGGCTAAAACCACCTTAAATCAGGCCCAAGAGCTTGGCTTTGAAGGCACCTACTCGCGCATGGTTAAAGCCAGTATTTCTGCTGCCGACCAACAATTTGGAGCTGCCAACGAAACACTGGAACAATTAAGTCGAGAAGTACCAAACAACACTGATGTATGGCTGCTAAAAGGCCACCTTGCGTCTATGTCTAATGACACAGAAGTAGCGGTAGAGTCTTACAGCAAAGCAGTAGAACTGGCCCCTGATGCAGCTCAGTTCACTTTGTATTTAGCGCAGGCCTTGGTAAAAAACAAACAGTTTAGCGACGCTGAAAAATATTTAGACAATATTTTGAAAATTGCTCCAAACCACATGCTTAGCAATCAATTAAAAGCTTACATACGTTTTCAAGACGAAGATTTTGAGAATGCATTTACATTATCAACTAAAGCCTTGCAAAGTGGTTCTCATAACACTGCGACCCAAATTGTTGCGGGTATCTCTGCTTACAAATTACAAAAGTACGAACAAGCCTTAACTCAGCTAGAGCGAGTGATTACTAAAGATCCACAAAATGCCCTAGCACAACGTTTATACGTAACCACTCAGTTTAGAATTGGCCAATTAGACAACGCCTTCAATCAGCTTAACCAAGCATCTGTTGCTGAGGGCCAAGACAGCGACTTCTTAAGCACAGTGAGCATGCAGCTCAACCGTTTAGGTCGCACCGAAGAAGCAGTACAAATTGCCGAAAAAGCGGCAAGTTCAGGCGGCTTATCAGAAAAGGCCAAACTGGGTTTACTTAAGCTTAAACAAAATGATTTAGATGGAATTGGCATACTCGAAGAGGTGCTAGCTGAAGATCCTGCTCATGCCCAAGCATTTTTAGGTTTACAAACTCATTACTTCCGCCAAGGAAAAGCTGATGAAGTGCTAAAGTCTCTGGATAGCTGGATAGATGCTCACCCAGAAGATCAAAGTGTAAAACTATTTAAAGGTGCCATTCTTGAGCAGCAAGAGCGCTACGATGAAGCTCTCGCAGCTTATCAATCAATATTAAAAGATCAACCTGATGACCTAGCAGCAAAACTATTTAGCTCATCGGTTTATGTGCAAAAAGGCGAAGTAGAAAAAGCTTACGAGATAACTTATGAGGTAAAGCAAGAGCAAGCAGAGAATCTTCGTGTTTTTGAGTTCCTAATGAGCCATGCTTCTCAGATAGAAAAGACTGGTGAGGTGAAGACACTTCTTGATAAACAGCTTGCCGAAGCCCCAGATTCTTCATTATTGAAAGAACAGTTAGGCCGATACTATTTATTTACCCGAGAATTTCCTAAAGCCATTGAATCTTTTGAGCAAATTGATGCTTTAACTCGCGAAGACAGAGTTTGGCAATTGATCGGTGATTTGTACCTAGAAACGGATAATCAAGAGAAGGCCATTTTGAGTTATCAAGCTTGGCTTGAAAACTCACCACTCTCGTTACCAGCGTATGTTAAAAACATCAACATCTTAGAATCTACAGGTCAATTAAAAGAAGCTGTAGCCTTAAGTAACAGAGCAGTAAAGCTATATAAGAATAACCAACGTTTATTGTTTGTTCATTCAGTATTGCAGCTCAAAGCAGGCGATGCAGCAGCAAGCCAAGATGCCCTAAACAACCTTGACGCAAATCAAATGAACACACCAGCGGTTTTACAACAGCAGGGTTACATCTATTTAGTTCAAGAAAACTGGCCTGCAGCAACTGATACTTTCAATAAATTATATGAAGCTTATCCAAGTACCCAAACAGCTAATCTGTTAATCAAATCATACAAAGAAGCAGATAAAATCGAGCAAGCCGTTGCTTTCATTAAACAAGCCATCGATGTTCATGGCGAAGCAGCAAAACCTCTTCAACTGCAACTTGCAGAACTGCAAATGAAAACTAACCCACAGCAAGCAATTGAGGAGTACCAAGCAATTATTAAGGAGCAGCCAGATAACTTTGTTGCCTGGAACAACCTCGCTTGGGTTTACCATGACTTAAATGAATTTGAAGTAGCCTTAACTTACGCCAATAAAGCCCACGAGCTAAAACCGGATATACCACAAGTAAAAGATACCTACGGCTACATGTTACTTAAGTCAGGGAAAATAGTAGAAGCAACTAAAGCGCTTGAGGATAGTTACAAACAAGATGCTAGTAATGAGGTAGGTTTGCACTTAGTAGAAGCGCTAATTGCAAATAAACAAACCAAAGAAGCTAAACAGCTACTCGATGGATTAATAAATATTGAGCCAGAGTTAGTCAATAAAAAAGCTGAGCTTGAAGCTCAGCTAAATTAATCTGTGTAGCCCTAAAAAACCTTATTGGGGCAAATATAAGCCCTTAGATGCACACCACTTATGGCTCTCTCGCAACGATATATTGGGAGAGTCATTTTTATAGAAATTAGCCGAATACATTTTTTTTATGTACTCATCATTGTCATCGTTATTCCTCGCAGCTAAGCATCCCTTCTCCACTTCCTTATCAATATTATGCATTAAAGTTTGGAAACCGACAGGTAAAGTACGAGTGAGCATGCTGGCACTTATATAATAAGGAGCACGTAAGCCATGGTAATCTATCGCAGGGCCTAGTTGCTCAAATTTAATACCAAGAAAACTCATACTTCTAGCAAGGCGCGGCTCCATCATAACAAACGCGTGATGGGTGCCGGCTCGCACAGCTAGAGCGGCAATAGACAGATACAAACCAATAGCTAAAAAAGGAAAGCAACGTAACTCTTCCTCAGAATAGGTTTGCTCATTGATCGCACCAGAGGCAGCACCATCAAAGTTATCAGCTTTACGACGTCGAAATTGTGGACGAACCGCTAAGCGTGATATTTCACATATTTCAGTACGTTCAAACTGAGAAGGGTGATATTTAGCACCTTCAATAGCATTCGAACAAAACTTCTCGATGGGCAGTAACTCATCTTTACTAGAAGGAGATACTATTCGCACACAGCCTGCATAGTTGGTACTAGGTTTGTGTTCGATTAAACAAAAGCGAGAGTATTCATCAAATTCATCTTGCTCCATACCATTTTCACGGACGGGTTCGAAATTGAGTTCTTCACAATATACGTCATGACGAATTCTAAACGCCTCCTGTACGGTATCGGTTTTGTAAGCCACTACTGGGCGAAGATACTCTGCAAAGTGCTGAGCAATTAACTTAGCTTCTCGCTTAACAAGAAGTGAAATGCCACCTCTCACTACTGCTCCAATATACGGATAGCTGGCCAAGTTTTTCACATATTTGTTTCGGATCATAAAGCGCTCTCAAAGCTTCAAACTTTCTAAACATTACATTTAGATTTTAGAAACAATTTAGAATTATAAAAGGCAGGCTTGCAGAAAAAGCAAAGCGCAGAACTAGGCTGCGCTTTGGATGTACAATGCTAAAACTGTACGACTTTTAATTAAGCATTATGCGCGGCGACGAACAGCAGCCAAGCCTAATAAACCTAATCCAAAGATAGCTAATGTTCCTGGCTCTGATACTTGAGCAGCGGAAATAGCGAAACCAGCTTTCAATTCGTTAGTTTTGTCTTCTTCTGTAAGGAAGCCAATACAAGTGAAGTTTGGTCCACAATCAATATCACCTAATACCTCTAAGCCTTGTAGACGAGTAGTTAGGGTGTATACATAGTCATCGTAACCTGGAATTGGTAGTACAAAGCTATTTGTTAAATAAATATCATTACCCACTTCTGTGTAAGTAACATCTGGACCCAACACGATAGTGAATAAGTCAGCACACCCTTCTTGGTTAATACCGGCTTGTCCTACCAACTGAGTTTTCTCGTACTTACAGATATTGTTAGTTGGCGTGTTGTAGGTTTCTTCAAAAATCACACCAAACTGAAGCACTGGCGCAGGTGCAAGTGGGAAGGCAACCGGCGCGGTAGGCGCAAGGAACAAACCATCAAATAAAGTAGCAGCAACTAAGGTTTTTCCAGTTACACCCCAGTTTTCGTGAACAAGACCAGTACCTTCTGAAAAGGCCAATGCACCAACACCATCAACAACGCTTGTTGTAACACTGCCAGCTTTTGAATCTTCAATATTTAAAGCACTTTTCTTAAGGTCTGGGTTTTCAGCGCTGTACGGGTCACCCCAAGCTAGAGACTTAGGAAGTTCGCCACCAAAAAGTGGGTCAAAAGCATCCAAAGTTTCTCCAGTTGCATCAATTCCTGTTGGGTCAATTGAGCCCGCGTCTGAAGTCCACTGATCGAAACCAGCTTCGTTTAGGTAATCCCAATCAGTGATAAGAGCAGCGTTAGCAGAGATGCTTGCAAAACCTAAGCTAGCCGCCAAGCATGTAAGTTTTAATTTGTTCATGTCACCCATCCATTTGGTCAGTACAATTCGAAATACAAGTCATACAAAGCAATCTAGATGCCAGTTTTAAAAGTCCTTTAAAAGCAGCAGCTTAATAACTAACCAAATATTTAAAGTAAACAGAATGTAAAAATTGCTGACACGAAAGCCCATTATATTTATCACCGCAAAAGATCCTTAAGATCTTTGCTCTAAAGCTTAATATATGAAGATTTCCCATACTAAACCCAATTAGCGATTTACCTTGGACCAACAAACAACAGCATTCTGGTGTTAAGTTGCTATGCATTATAAAGGCAGATGAGAAAGCTGAGCCTTCGAACAAGACAGTTACGATTGAGAATTTGATCTTTGGAAGTGAAAGTTTCTTCGACAGATATAAAAAAACTGCTGCAAGAAAGCGCAGCAGTAATATTATAGGCGTTGCCAATTTAAGCGCGGCGGCGAACTGAAGCTAAACCTAGCAAAGCTAAACCAAAAATAGCTATAGTGCCTGGCTCAGTAACTTGAGCAGCAGAAATAGCGAAAGCTGCCTTTAATTCGTTCTTCTGGTTTTCTTCAGTTAAGAAACCAATACATGTAGAGTCAGGACCACAATCTAGGTTATCTAATACAGTTAAGCCTTGAAGACGAGTAGTTAAGGTATACACGTAATCGTCAAAACCAGGAATTGGTAGAATGAAGCTGTTCTGAAGGTAGATATCATCACCAACTTCAGTAAACGTAACTCCGTCATCTAGTACCAATGTGAATAAATCTGAACAACCTGCTTCATTTACACCAGCCTCGCCTACTTTAGTATCACCATACTTACAAATACCGTTGGTTGGCGTGTTGTAGGTTTCTTCAAACAATACATCAAATTCAAGTACTGGAGCAGGAAGCGCAGGGCCAACAAAAGGAGCTAGAGGTTGCAGGAACAAGCCATCAAACAAAACTGCTGAAGACAAAGTATTACCTGTTACACCCCAGTTTTCATGGGTTAGGCCTGTACCTGTTACGAAATCCAATGCACCAACACCGTCAACTACACTTGTACTTACTTGACCAGACTGAGCGTCGTCAATCTCAAGTGAACTTTTGATAAGTTGAGGGTTTACAGCCCCGTATGGTGTACCCCACGCAAGACTTTTAGGCAGCTCACCACCAAAAAGAGGATCAAACTCATCGGCAGTGGCACCACTTGTGTCAATGCCTAGTTGGCCAGCATTCGAACTCCACTCTTTGAAACCAGCGTCATTAACATAGTTCCATTCAGTGATTAGTTCAGCGTTAGCAGAAATACTTGCAAATCCTAGGCCTGCAGCCAAGCAAGTAAGTTTCAATTTGTTCATTTCACCCATCCAATTTGGTAATAGCGTTTAGATATAAAGACCGAGCATAAAGCAAAACTCAGGCCAAGTATAAATTACAAGTAATAACAAAAACTTAAACGCTACAAATAAATAAATCAATTGCGATGTGTAAAACTTACTGACATAAAAAAGCGCTCAACTCTCTTCTTTTAAAACTATTTTTTTGGCTATCTTAAATACCATTCGTTGCAAGGGATTACGATTACCCATGGGTCGCCAGGTTTTCTTAAATCGATTTCGATAAGCATCAAAATGCAAACCATAGGGCGCGGTAACTAGATCTCCACGATTAAGTAGGATTTTTAAAACATACGTACCCGCTATACCACCACACATCTTCACCGCCATAGGCATCGATGGTCCTTTTTTAGCGTGAAAATCTGCTCGACTCGGGTCAACTAGATAAGGACGCTGCAACATAGCTGGGGATAAACCAATTAAGAACTTAATATATTGCTCATTTTCACTAGTGGCATCTTCAAATCGAAAATACTCTTCGTAAGTCATACTGCCAGGCATAAAACACAGAAATGCACAGCCCATGCCTAGCGGTGCAGCAGTAACTAGGGGGATCTTTTTCTCCAAACACTTTTGAAAGACCAACTTTCGCGCAGACAAGGCAAAAAAATCTAGGCTATCAACATATACGTCCACACCTTCAAGGAACTCATCAACATTGTGCTCAAAAATACCTTCAGGGAAGGACTTCACCTCCGCTTCAGGGTTTATATCTAAGCAGATGTTTTCCATTACTTTTACTTTGTCTTGGCCAACGGTAGACATAAACGCGCCAGCTTGACGATTAAAGTTGTGAACTTCATATTCGTCAAAATCAGAAATGTGAAACTTGCCAACCCCCAAGCGCGCCAAGGTAACAATGTGCTCACTACCAACGCCCCCGGCCCCCGCCATGGCAACACGCTTTCCACGTAACACCTGTTGCTCTGCTTCCGTTACCCAACCGATATTCCGAGAAAAAGCATCTTCGTAATTAAAACTCATAACTAGTTAGCCTTATAAGATTGACGACATCCATTCGCCTGCATATAACCACGAACAACATAGCAACTTGCTCTAATGCATAGTAAAAATTAAGATTAAAAGGTCATTCAAGGAAGAATATAGTATGAAACTCGCCTTCATCGTAATCCTAGCCTCTTTTTCATCTCTGTTTAGTGTAGAAGCTTCCAGCGCACTTGCAGACACTATAGAAAAAATCAAACCGTCTGTTGTAGGAATTGGCACCTACAATAAACTGAATTCTCCTAGAGCCAGCTTACGAGGTACCGGATTTGTTGTTGGCTCTCACCTTATTGCCACCAATGCACATGTGATCCCAAAAAGCCTAAACCAACAACAGAACGAAAAACTAGTTGTATTTGTTGGCCAAGGTCGCTCGCCAGAACTGCGCATTGCCAGCGTAGTAGCTAGCATTGAACAACACGATTTAGCCATACTACAAATTGAAGGCAAAGCCCTAAAACCACTAACGCTTTCAAACCAAAAAGTTCGCGAAGGAGAACTATATGCCTTCACGGGTTTCCCAATAGGCGCTGTATTAGGTCTATATCCAGTTACACACCGCGGAATTATCTCAAGTATTACACCCGTGGTAATACCGGCGAGAAATGCCAGCGAACTAAACCTTGCTCAATTAAAACGACTCAAATCACCCTATAATATTTATCAACTTGATGCCACTGCCTATCCCGGTAATAGTGGCAGCCCCCTTTATCACCCAGAAACAGGCGAAGTTATCGCTATCATCAATAAAGTTTTTGTAAAAACCACCAAAGAAGCCGTATTGGCTGACCCAAGCGCGATCAGCTATGCCATCCCGGTAGTTCATCTAAAGCAACTTCTCAGCAGCCTGAAGTAGTATTTCGAAAACTTACAGATACAAAAAAGCCCTAAAAATAAGGGCTTAATTAGTATTCGTACACTTCTAAGAAATCCTGTTTTTAGAACGGGATATCATCATCAAAGTCCATAGGAGGCTCATTAAACTGCTGAGTTGCCTGCTGTGGAGCTTGTTGAGGCGCTGGGGCAGGTTTAGCTTGTTGCTGATAACCACCTTGCTGAGGTGCATGCTGCTGCGGAGCTTGTTGCTGGAAACCTCCTTGCTGAGCAGGAGCTGCTTGAGGCGCAGCCTGTTGTTGACCGCCCCAGTTACCTTGTTGCTGCGGAGCACCACCACCCATGTTTTGCCCTTGGCCACCACCTTGACGTCCGCCTAGCATTTGCATCACGCCATTAAAGCCCTGTACAACCACTTCGGTAGAGTAGCGATCTTGGCCACTTTGGTCTTGCCACTTGCGAGTTTGTAATTGACCTTCAATGTAAACTTGCGAACCTTTCTTGAGGTACTCACCTGCAACTTCTGCTAACTTGCCAAACAACACTACACGGTGCCATTCTGTACGCTCTTTTTGTTCACCACTTTGCTTGTCTCTCCAGCTTTCTGAAGTTGCAATAGTAATATTGGCGACGGCCCCTCCGTTTGGCATAAAACGAACTTCAGGATCTTGTCCTAAGTTACCAACCAAAATTACTTTATTAATGCCCCGAGTGGCCATGTATATCGCTCCTATGTTCTATCTGTTATGGCGAGGAAGACCCGCTATCATACTAGGCTGCACGCACCAAATCCAATGCTCTAGCCAATTCAAATTCTTTTGTTTTAACTTTAAGGTAAACAGTATTGTCACTTGCAATAACAACTGCTTCTACAACCCCAGGTAAAACCTGCAGTTTTTCTAAAATGCTAGCAGGTTGATCGGGAGATGATATCGTTAATGAATAACTTTTTATGCCACTTTGCGCACGCAATCCTAAACTCACAACGATCCAAATAATCAATAGAGCGATAGCAAACCAACTGACTAAACTTGCCCCGCCAGCCGTGTACAAAACGCCAGCACTAGAGCCACCTATAAATGCCCCCAAAAACTGACTAGTAGAAAATACGCCAAGCGCCGCGCCTTTGTTGCCCGGAGGGCACAAATTAGAAATTAGCGCTGGTAAACTGGCTTCCAAATAATTAAAGCCAACAAAAAACACTGCCAAAATTACTCCCAACACCCAAATCGAGGAAACGTTAATCAATAACAAAACGTTGGCAAATAACAACAAACTAATAGCAAATATGAAGAAAGCACGCTGCTGATTGCGCTTCGCCGCAATAATCAACAAGGGCACCATCAATACAAAAGAAATAAGAACAGCTGGCAAATACACTTGCCAATGATTTTCGGCATTTAGGCCTGCGTCAAGCAAACGAAACGGCATTACAACAAACAAAGCGGTAAGCACTAAGTGTAAGGTAAACACCCCCCAATCTAAACGCAGCAACTGAGGATGTTTAAGTAATTCAAGCATCTGTTTAGAGTTAGCACTTACTTCACCACTAGGCGCTTTAGAATTAGCACTTGGTACAGCAAACTGCACCACAAACATCGCGAATAGGGATAATACAGCAATCAACCAAAACAGGCCCGACAAGCCAAGATAAGCAGACAGAATAGGACCTAAAACAAGCGAGGCAGCAAACGATAAACCAATGCTAACACCAATAAACGCCATTACTTTCGCACGCTGGGTTTCTCGACTTAAATCAGCAGCTAAGGCCATTACCGTGCTAGCGATAGCGCCCATGCCTTGCAAGGCGCGTCCTAAGGCGATTCCATAAATAGAATCAGCCGTGGCAGCTACTACTGAGCCAAGCGCAAAAATAGTTAATCCCAAGAAGATAATCGGCTTACGGCCAACTTTGTCGGACAACCAACCCATGGGGATTTGAAACATTGCCTGAGTTAAACCATAGGCACCAATCGCAAAGCCAACCCATAAAGGCGAAAAGCCCACAAGCTCTTGACCATAAACGGCTAATACAGGCATTAACATAAACAAACCGGCCATGCGCAAGGCAAATAACAAAGCCAATGAATAGGCTGCGCGCTTCTCTGTAGGGTTTAATCGTTCGTCTAGGTTCATAACCATCAAAAATACGTCATTAAAGAACCGGCAATGCTATCACAAGCAGCAAGCCGCAAACCAGCGCAAGATGGTCAGCAAGTAATAAGTAAGAGCTCGTCTTTTCAACGACGCATTTCAATAAATTATGTGTAATACTGGGCGATTTAGTGCAGCAGTGAACAGCTAACAATGGACAGTATTGATATTCGTGGTGCCCGCACCCACAACCTTAAGAACATTTCACTGACCCTCCCTCGCGATAAGCTAATTGTTATCACTGGCTTGTCGGGATCTGGGAAATCTTCTCTCGCATTCGATACACTTTACGCAGAAGGCCAGCGACGCTATGTGGAATCTCTATCTGCCTATGCACGCCAATTCCTGTCATTGATGGAAAAGCCCGATGTTGATCATATCGAAGGTTTATCACCAGCTATCTCTATTGAGCAAAAATCAACATCTCACAACCCACGCTCTACTGTGGGAACCATTACCGAAATTTACGACTATTTGCGCTTACTTTACGCTCGCGTAGGCGAACCTCGCTGTCCTCATCACAACGAACCGCTAGCTGCACAAACCATTAGCCAAATGGTCGATAAAGTTTTTGAGGAACCAGAAAACAGCAAACTAATGCTATTGGCTCCAATAGTTCGAGATCGCAAAGGCGAACATGTAAAAACTCTAGAAAACTTAGCAGCACAAGGTTTTATTCGGGCACGCATCGATGGAGAAGTGTGTGACTTAAGCGATCCACCAGAACTAGAGCTGCACAAAAAACACAATATTGAAGTAGTGATTGACCGCTTTAAAGTTCGCGCCAGTGACGACTTAGCCCAACGTTTGGCCGAATCTTTTGAAACAGCCTTAGAACTAGCCGAAGGCACTGCCATTTTAGTTGACATGGACAACGGCGAAACTCGCCAATTATTCTCAGCTAACTTTGCCTGCCCAGTATGTGGCTACAGTATGACCGAGCTAGAGCCAAGAATTTTCTCCTTCAACAACCCTGCTGGTGCTTGCCAAACCTGTGATGGCTTAGGCGTGGATCAATTCTTCGACGATAAAAAGGTGATTGTAAATCCTGCGCTGAGCTTATCAGGCGGAGCCATCCGAGGGTGGGACAAACGCAACTTCTACTATTACCAAATGCTTAAATCATTGGCTGCTCATTTCGAGTTTGACTTAGACATGGCCTTTCAAGACCTAAGCGACAAGCACCAAAAAGTGATTTTGCATGGTTCGGGCCGCACCAGTATTGAGTTCAAATACATGAACGATCGCGGTGATGTTACCGTGCGCAAACACCCTTTTGAAGGGATTATCCCCAATATGCGCCGCCGCTACAAAGAAACCGAATCAAACGCGGTACGCGAAGAGTTGGCAAAATTCATTAGCAACCAAGAATGTCCAGGCTGTGGCGGCAGCCGGTTGCGCGAAGAAGCTCGCAATGTATTTATTGGTAGTACTAACCTTCCGGAAGTGAGCTGTAAGTCCATTGGCGAAGCCATGGAATTTTTTGAAGCGCTTAATCTAACAGGCCAACGAGCACAAATTGCCGACAAAATCTTAAAAGAGATTTGTGAGAGGCTTAAGTTTTTAATCAACGTGGGCCTAGATTACCTTTCGTTAGATCGCAGTGCCGACACATTGTCTGGCGGCGAAGCGCAGCGAATAAGACTCGCCAGCCAAATTGGCGCAGGTCTAGTCGGTGTTATGTATGTGCTCGACGAACCGTCTATCGGCTTACACCAACGCGATAACGAACGCTTACTCGCGACACTCAATCACCTGCGAGATTTGGGCAATACCGTAATTGTGGTAGAACACGATGAAGATGCCATTCGAGCCGCAGACTATATCGTAGACATTGGCCCAGGCGCTGGTGTACATGGCGGAGAAGTTGTTGCTCAAGGCTCAATGCAACAAGTGATTGATACCCCAAGCTCACTTACTGGGCAGTATTTATCTGGCAGTAAGTCTATTGCGGTACCTAGCAAGCGACAAGAAGGCTCAGGCGATTACTTAAGCCTGCTCGGCGCTAGTGGCAATAACCTCAAGAATGTAGATTTACATATCCCGCTAGGCTTACTTACCTGTATAACTGGTGTATCAGGTAGCGGTAAATCTACCTTAATCAACGATACTTTATATAAAATTGCCCAAAAGGCGCTCAATGGTGCCGCTGGCGAAGATATCGCCCCACACAAATCGGTAAAAGGCCTCGATAAACTCGATAAAGTGGTTGATATAGACCAAAGCCCGATCGGCAGAACACCGCGTTCCAACCCCGCTACTTATACTGGGATCTTCACTCCTATTCGTGAACTGTTCGCCGCTACGCAAGAAGCCCGCTCAAGAGGTTATAAACCCGGTCGCTTTAGCTTTAACGTAAAAGGTGGCCGCTGTGAAGCCTGCCAAGGAGACGGCGTTATTAAGGTAGAGATGCATTTTTTACCCGATGTGTATGTGCCCTGCGACGTATGTAAAAGCAAACGCTATAACCGTGAAACTTTAGAGATTAAGTATAAAGGCAAGAGTATTCATCAAATTTTGGAAATGACCGTAGAAGAAGCTCGACCATTCTTTGATGCTGTACCAGCCATAGCCAGAAAGCTACAAACCTTGATTGATGTTGGCCTTACCTACATCAAACTTGGTCAGTCGGCTACTACCTTATCGGGCGGCGAAGCGCAGCGAGTTAAGCTCGCTCGCGAACTTAGCAAGCGCGATACTGGCCAAACCCTTTATATTCTTGATGAACCAACCACAGGCCTTCACTTTCACGATATTGAGTTGCTGTTAGAAGTTATTCATCGCTTACGTGACCATGGTAATACTATTGTTGTGATTGAACACAACCTAGATGTCGTTAAAACCGCAGATTGGATTGTCGATCTTGGGCCAGAAGGGGGCAAAGGTGGCGGAGAGATTCTAGTCGCCGGCACCCCAGAAGATATCGTTAATGAACCGCGCTCACATACCGCCCGATTCTTAAAACCAATGCTAATAAATCAAAAATAAGGCCAAAAGCCAGATTATCAAGGATGTAACATGCTACCGAAGTTTAGCCTAGAGCGTACTTTTATTTATGTATTTGCTGCAATGATGTTGCTAGGCATGCACTACTTTCAGCACAACCAAGGTGGAACAGGCCTAGCCCTCCCCTTTAATTTGGTTGTCTGGTGCTTTGCTAGCATTCTTATCGGCCTTGGCCTGATTAAAGTAAGTCAATCGCAAACTTTGCGCTATAACAAAACCCTTATTGGTTTAGCTATTTGTGCTTTTAGCTTATGGATCCCACTGTTTTATCCAAATGCTGAATTTGGCGCTTTTGCTTTAGATCGTTTAATCGGGTTAGCAGCAGGTTTACTGCTTATCTTCTCCATTATTCAGCTCGAAATAAGCCAAAAACAATGGCACCAAATGATGTACCTGATTGTTGCAGCAGTCTTAATCGAGAGCCTTTATGCATTAACCCAAATGTACCTATTAACAGAGGGTAATTGGGTCGGCTTTAATGTTAATTCAACCAGAGCTGCCGGCATTTTTCAGCAACCGAATGTACTAGGAACCTTTGTGCTGTTTGGTCCAGCCATATCCGCTTGGTTATTGTCACAACAAGCTATAAACGAAAAATGGCAGCTCTTACTTATACTTGTAACTAGCTTTGCAGCAACATGGGTATGTTTCTTAACAGGATCTAGAACAACGTTAGTAGCGTTGTTTCTAATACTCCCGCTAATGGCTCCTTACCTATTTAAAACTGCAAATTTATCGCACCTTAGATGGTGGCTAGGTAGTATTTTGTTGGGCGTTTTAGCACCTATGCTTCCCGAACTATTCAATTCTAACGAAGCAAGAGATGCCTTAGGTGGCGCCACAACAGCTTATAGAGTAACAATGCTTGAGGTTAGTTGGCAGCTGTTTAAACAGCAACCATTGTTAGGCTGGGGCTATGGTGCCTATGACGGTGTTTACCATGCGGCACAAGCTTTACTTAATCAACAAGGCTTAATCAATGGTTACCATTTTAATGTAGCTCACCCCCATAACGAACTGGCTTATTGGGCGGTTGAAGGCGGGCTTCTGCCAGTCACAGCATTGTTCGCGATGGCTTTCCTAATATTAAAGAGCATGCTCAAAAAAGGCTGGGCTAAGGGATTATTTTATTTTGCAATATTGTTTCCTAGCTTACTTCACTGCATGACTGAACTGCCTTTTTATCACTCAGCGATCTTATGGATTCTATTCTGCACATTGATCAGTCAGATTCTAAGAAATGAAGAAATTATAGTCAAAACGTTCCCAGCTAAATTTGCACCAAAGATATTTGGAGCGCTAATTCCATGCTTCACTATCGTGTTCATGGCAACTGGTTTACAGGCCATCCATAAAATCACCCAATTTGAACGAACCGGTAGTGCAAATGCAGCTTTGCTAGAAGAAGTGATCAATCCAGTCCCCTTGCAAACTCGCTATGAATTTAACGCTATGTCATTTAGATTAAACGCAGCTGTGTCTTTAGATCTCAAAGAAGAACTTAAAGGCTACCTAGCATGGTCAGAGCAGCTGTTAATGAGGCAAGCGAGAACTGAACATTTTTATAATCGCTCAGTGGCTTTGCGAGCCCTAGGCTTGAACGAACAAGCTAACGCTAATGACATACTAGCTAACGACATATATCCAAATTCCGAACGTATATCCTATAAGCTTGTTTCCGCGATTAATGGCGGTGAGGCAGCACTACGGCAGTACTTGCTATGGAATAGAACTGAGATTGACAAAAAGCCTTCACCACAACTCTATATTCACCAAATTAACGCATTGGTGAAACTGGGTGATATTAAACTTGCTGTCGATATGCTTATAGAAGCACAACACAAACTCCCTGAACAAATTAGTTTAAATAACGTTCCAAGTTTAAAGCCCTATATAAAGATTCAAACGCCTAGTTAAGTAAAAGCGTTGGTGGTGAGCAAAACTAGTTTTGCTCACCACTAGCAAATTTGTTCAAGACAAAACATCTTCCGTTTACCGGCAGTAAGCTCGAAAGCTTTTTTAATAAGAATTGCACCTCGGCTTCGTGCTATTTTGTTCCGCAGTTGTCGAAGAATCAGATACTCACTTCAACGGTTTTTAAAGCCCCTACACGGGAGTGAATTTGGCCAGCCCCATCCAGCATAGTTGTAAACCGACTCTAAAAGCACCTTACTAAACTTGAGTTTTAATAAACCGTACCACAACCATGTAAGCTAGAATCTAGTCTGCCACTTAGAACTTAATACCTGATGAAAACTTTAATCTACATAGGTGTACGCCCCTAATGCACTATTTCAAGTAAGCATTAATAATGCTCAGCAAACGCACCAGCCTCGCCAAGAAACCAACCTAGCGTAATCACTGTTCGACTTTGTATATGCAAGAAGGCGATGCCTATGATGTGCTAGATTAGTGCTGCTGATGAAGTCACAGAGGATTGAGTATTTGCTATGCCTGCGCCGCAGGTAATAAAAAAAGCCCTCGTCGTTAGACGAGGGCTTAGTATAGGAGCCTGGCGGTGACCTACTTTCACATGGGGAAGCCCCACACTATCATCGGCGCAGTTGCGTTTCACTTCTGAGTTCGGCATGGAGTCAGGTGGGTCCACAACGCTATTGCCACCAGGCAAAAACGGTTGTCTTTAACATTCGAAAAAGCTGAAATACCTCATGAGCACTAACAAGCATTCATGGTTTCTAAAATAAAGTATCTATAAGCAACACCCTTTAGGTGTTGTATGGTTAAGCCTCACGGGTAATTAGTACAAGTTAGCTCAATGCCTCACAGCACTTACACACCTTGCCTATCAACGTTGTAGTCTCCAACGGCCCTTCAGAGGACTTAAAGTCCTAGTGAGAATTAATCTCGAGGCCTGCTTCCCGCTTAGATGCTTTCAGCGGTTATCAGTTCCGAACGTAGCTACTGGGCAATGCTATTGGCATAACAACCCAAACACCAGCGGTTCGTCCACTCCGGTCCTCTCGTACTAGGAGCAGCTCCCCTCAATTCTCAAACGCCCACGGCAGATAGGGACCGAACTGTCTCACGACGTTCTAAACCCAGCTCGCGTACCACTTTAAATGGCGAACAGCCATACCCTTGGGACCGACTTCAGCCCCAGGATGTGATGAGCCGACATCGAGGTGCCAAACACCGCCGTCGATATGAACTCTTGGGCGGTATCAGCCTGTTATCCCCGGAGTACCTTTTATCCGTTGAGCGATGGCCCTTCCATACAGAACCACCGGATCACTATGACCTACTTTCGTACCTGCTCGACGTGTCTGTCTCGCAGTTAAGCTGGCTTATGCCATTGCACTAACCGTATGATGTCCGACCATACTTAGCCAACCTTCGTGCTCCTCCGTTACTCTTTGGGAGGAGACCGCCCCAGTCAAACTACCCACCAGACACTGTCCGCATCCCGGATAACGGGACAACGTTAGAACATCAACACTACAAGGGTGGTATTTCAAGGTCGGCTCCACGTCATCTAGCGACAACGCTTCAAAGCCTCCCACCTATCCTACACATGTAGGGTCAATGTTCAGTGTCAAGCTGTAGTAAAGGTTCACGGGGTCTTTCCGTCTAGCCGCGGGTACACCGCATCTTCACGGCAATTTCAATTTCACTGAGTCTCGGGTGGAGACAGCTTGGCCATCATTACGCCATTCGTGCAGGTCGGAACTTACCCGACAAGGAATTTCGCTACCTTAGGACCGTTATAGTTACGGCCGCCGTTTACCGGGGCTTCGATCAATAGCTTCGCTTGCGCTAACCACATCAATTAACCTTCCGGCACCGGGCAGGCGTCACACCGTATACGTCATCTTTCGATTTAGCACAGTGCTGTGTTTTTAATAAACAGTTGCAGCCAACTGGTATCTGCGACTGCCAGCAGCTTAGGAAGCAAGTTCCATCACCGCCGGCAGCGTACCTTCTCCCGAAGTTACGGTACCATTTTGCCTAGTTCCTTCACCCGAGTTCTCTCAAGCGCCTTGGTATTCTCTACCCAACCACCTGTGTCGGTTTGGGGTACGGTTTCGTATAATCTGAAGCTTAGAGACTTTTCCTGGAAGCAGGGCATCAACCACTTCGTGTCCGTAGACACTCGTCATCAACTCTCAGCGTATTGTAAACCCGGATTTGCCTAAGTTTACCGCCTACTGCCTTTCACGTGGACAACCATCGCCACGCTGGCCTAGCCTTCTCCGTCCTCCCATCGCAATTATACGAAGTACAGGAATATTAACCTGTTTCCCATCGACTACACTTTTCAGTCTCGCCTTAGGGGCCGACTCACCCTGCCCTGATTAACATTGGACAGGAAACCTTGGTCTTTCGGCGAGGGGGCTTTTCACCCCCTTTATCGTTACTCATGTCAACATTCGCACTTCTGATACCTCCAGCATGCCTTACGACACACCTTCAACGGCTTACAGAACGCTCCTCTACCGAGCATGCAAGCATGCTCCCGTAGCTTCGGTGGTATGTTTAGCCCCGTTACATCTTCCGCGCAGGCCGACTCGACCAGTGAGCTATTACGCTTTCTTTAAATGATGGCTGCTTCTAAGCCAACATCCTGGCTGTCTAAGCCTTCCCACATCGTTTCCCACTTAACATACACTTTGGGACCTTAGCTGACGGTCTGGGTTGTTTCCCTTTCCACGACGGACGTTAGCACCCGCCGTGTGTCTCCCGAGTAGTACTTGATGGTATTCGGAGTTTGCAAAGGGTTGGTAAGTCGGGATGACCCCCTAGCCTTAACAGTGCTCTACCCCCATCAGTATTCGCTCGAGGCGCTACCTAAATAGCTTTCGAGGAGAACCAGCTATCTCCCGGTTTGATTGGCCTTTCACCCCCAGCCACAAGTCATCCGCTAATTTTTCAACATTAGTCGGTTCGGTCCTCCAATTGGTGTTACCCAATCTTCAACCTGCCCATGGCTAGATCACCGGGTTTCGGGTCTAATCCCAGCAACTATGCGCGCAGTTA